>DATELN010000144.1:0-11827 GCA_035276605.1 Pseudonocardiaceae bacterium
CCCTTCGCGGCGTGGTGGCCGGGCAGCTTCGCGACAGTGGTCTGGATCTGAGCGAGACCCGGCAGCTCGACACGGTGCGCCGGTTCGGCACGGTCGGGGCGCTGCTCATGGGGCTGGGTTCACTCGGTGCGGGGACCGCACCGGTGCTCGGCAACCCGGTGGTCGGCCACCTCGTAGTCGGTCTGTTTCCTCGGATGCCCACCGCGTCGCTGGCCGTGGCCTATACCGGCATTGCCATGGTGGTACTGGCGTGGCTATGGCTCGGGGCGCTGGTCAAACCTGGACGGACACGGCTGGTCTCTCGGGCCCAGCTGGACCGCACGATGCTGATGTGGGCCGTGCCGCTGCTAGTCGCGCCACCGATGTTCAGCCGGGACGTTTACAGCTACCTGGCGCAAAGCGCGATGGTCAATCGCGGCTTAGACCCCTACGTGCTCGGTCCGGCCGAGGCCCTGGGAATAGACCATCCTTTGGTGCGGGGAATCCCCACCATTTGGCGCAATACACCCGCGCCGTACGGGCCGCTGTTCCTCACCCTTGGCCGGCCGATCGACTGGATCGCCGGCGACAACGTCGTGCTCGGCGTGCTGCTACACCGCACCCTTGCGGTGGCCGGCCTCGTCATGATCGTCTGGGCGCTGCCGCGGCTGGCTCGCCGGGTGGGGGTGTCCGCGGTGTTCGCGCTGTGGCTTGGCGTGGCCAACCCGCTGGTTTTATTTCACCTGGTCAGCGGGGTGCACAACGAGGCTCTGATGATTGGCCTGATGCTGGTCGGCCTGGAGCTAGTGCTGCGCCAGCCAGCGACAGAACTGGCCACGCTCGGCGGAACAGCATTGATCGCGGCTGCGGCGCAGATCAAGGTGCCTGCCGCGCTGGCGTTGGGCTTTGTGGTGGTGTGGTACGCCCGACGCCGGGGTGGTCGGCTGCGCGATGTGGGATGGGCCGCCACGATGGTCGGCGGAGTCACCGCAGCCACCACCGTGGCAATCGGCCTAGGAACCGGCCTGGGCTTCGGTTGGGCTGGCGCGCTGGGCACGCCCAACGTGGTCCGCAGCTGGATGTCAGTGGTGACCGAGCTCGGCTTGCTGGCGGGGTCAATCGGCAGCCTGCTGGGGTTAGGTGACCACACCACGTCGGTCCTCGCCCTGGTCCGGCTCACCGGACTGGCCGGCGCCGGCGGGGTATGCCTGCTCCTGCTGTGGCGCTGCTGGCAGAGACGCCTCGACCCGCTGGCTGGGATCGGGGTCGGGCTGGGAGCCGTAGTGTTGCTGGGCCCGGTGGTGCATCCGTGGTACCTGCTGTGGGCAGTCATCCCGCTGGCGGCAGCAGCCACCCACCCAGCGTTTCGCATCACTGCCACCATCACCTGCGCGGTCCTCGCGGTGGTGGTCGCACCGACCGGCGCAGACTTCCTGTTCCGGGCCTGGGTATTGCCGTCGACGATCGCGGCGGCGGCCGTGTGCCTGGTCGTGCCGATGTTGTCGATCCGGGGCCGCACGCCAACGCTGTCCGGGGTGCTACGGGCCAATGCACCCCGATCGACCGGCGCAACCTAGGCTTGGTGAACGTGACCCCGCCCGCGTCATCGGCAGCTGTCGAAGTCTGCGGCCTGGTCCGCAAATTCGGCACGGTCCGCGCGGTAGACGGCCTTGATCTGCGGGTGCAGCCGGCGACCGTGCTGGCCTTGCTGGGTCCCAATGGAGCCGGCAAGACCACCACGGTCGAGGTGTGCGAGGGATTCCTGCGCCCGGATGCCGGGATGGTCCGTGTGCTGGGTTTGGACCCGATTGCCGACAGCGCCACTCTGCGCCCCCGAATGGGGGTGATGCCCCAAGGCGGTGGCGCCTACCCGGGCGTGCGCGCCGCGGAAATGCTCGGCTTGGTCGCCGTCTGCTCGGCACGGCCGCTGGACGTCGGGTGGCTGCTGGACGTCCTGGGGCTGGCGGGGGTGGCCCGCGTGCCATACAAGCGATTGTCCGGTGGCCAGCAGCAACGGCTCGCGCTGGCCTGCGCACTGGTCGGGCGGCCGGAGGTGGTGTTCCTCGACGAGCCCACCGCGGGCATGGATCCGCAAGCCAGGCGCCTGGTCTGGGACATCATCGCCAGCTTGCGCGCCGACGGCGTCAGTGTGCTGTTCACCACGCATCTGATGGAGGAGGCCGAGGCGCTGGCCGACCAGGTGGTGATCATCGACCATGGCCGGGTAGTGGCCGAGGGCAGCCCCGCTGACCTGACGTCGTCAGGGACGCAGCGGCAACTGCGCTTCCGGGCCCGTGCCGGGCTGGATCTCGGCCCGCTGGCTACCGCCCTGTCGCAGGACTGCGCGGCCAGCGAACCGCGACCGGGTGAGTACGTTGTCGATGGGCTGATCGATCCCCAAGTGATGGCCACCGTCACTGCGTGGTGTGCCCAGCAAGGCGTGTTCGCTGAGGATCTGCGGGTGAGCCGGCGCAGTTTGGAGGACGTCTTCCTGGAGCTCACCGGTCGGGAGCTGCGATCGTGACCCCCTTCTCCCCCGGTACCTTCGCCCCCGCCCCCGGCCGCGGCCGGCTGTCACGGATGCTGCTCACCCAAGCTCGCACAGAGTTCGTGCTGACCTTGCGCAACGGAGAGCAGGTGCTGCTCACGATGCTGATCCCGCTGGGGCTGCTGGTCGGGCTCACCATGCTCAATGTGGTGCCTGTGCCGAGCCCGCGGGTGGACAACGTCACTCCGCGCATCCTGGCGCTGGCCGTGATGTCGACCGCCTTCACCGGCCAGGCCATCGCGCTGGGCTTCGACCGCCGGTACGGGGTGCTCAAACGATTGGCCGCCACCTCACTGCCACGCTGGTCACTGGTCGCCGGCCGGATGCTCGCGGTGCTCGGGGTGGTGGTGGTGCAGTTGGTGGTGCTCGGGGCGGTGGCCCTCGCTCTGGGCTGGCACCTGTCGCCGCCAGGTCTTGCTCCCGCTGTGTTGCTGATCCTCACCGGGACCGCCGCATTCGGCGCGCTCGGGATGCTGTTAGGTGGCGCGCTGCGGGCCGAGGTCGTACTCGCCGTGGCGAACATGATTTGGCTACTGCTGGTCGTGGCGGGTGGCATCGTGTTGTCCGTGCACGCCTTGCCCCGCGGGCTGTCCGCGATCGCTGCCGTGCTGCCGTCCGGTGCGCTGGCCGAGGGCCTACGTACCGCCCTGGTCACCGGCATCACCCCCTGGGCCGCGGTGGGCATACTGCTGGCATGGGCTGCCGCAGCCGGCCTCCTCGCCGCGCGCACGCTGCGCCTGTCCTGACTCCCGCGGCGGTCAGATATGGACGGTGTCTCAGCGCACACCGCTCGAGTCAGCTCCACCGACAGCTCGGCGGTCCGCAGAGCGCCCGCGCCCGCGGCAGTACCCCGCGTCCATCGCGGCATGCATCTGCGGCAGCCGGGTCACCAGGTCGTATGCCAGCCAGAACGCGCGCCAGCTCCTGCCCGGGCGGATCTCCCCCGATTCGCTGGAATCAAACTGTCGAACGCCCACACACAGCCCGCTAGAAGCTGACACTGACAGTGAGAGTGAGCCCCAGACGGCCCCCGATTCGTCCAGAACCAGGCGCCTACGATCGGTGTTGTGGCCACCGCACCTGCCTCGAACCGCGCACTCTCCGCCCTGATGTGGGCGACCGCGATCGCTGCGGTGATCACACAGGCGGGCATCGCGGTGACCGGCTCGGTGGTCCGGGTGACCGGTTCGGGATTGGGTTGCCCAAGCTGGCCACAGTGCTTTCCGGGCAGCCTGGTGCCGCAGCCGCATCCCGAAGTCGCCGCGCTGCACCAGTGGATCGAGTTCGGCAACCGATTACTCACCGGCCTGGTCGGTCTGGTCGGGTTGGCCTGCCTGGTCGTCGCGCTGCTGGTACGGCCGCGACGCCGCCGGCTGATCCTGCTGGCTGCGGCGATGCCGGCCGGTGTCGTGGTGCAGGCCGTCCTCGGCGGGATCACCGTTCTCGCGGGCCTGGCCTGGTGGACCGTGGCGGTGCACTTCCTGGTCTCCATGGCGCTGGTGTGGTTGGCGGTGTTGCTGGTCACCGCGGCCACTGAGGGTGACGCGCCGCCGTGCTGGTACCTGCCTGGACCGCTGCGCGGCTTGCTGTACACCGCCACCGCCGTGCTGGCGGTGTTGCTGATCGCCGGGACGCTGGTGACTGCCGCGGGTCCGCACGCCGGGGACACGGCCACTCCGCGGCTCGCCCTCAGCGTGGCTTCGCTGGCGCAGCTGCATGCCGACCTGCTGGTCGGTTTTCTCGGATTGCTCACCGGGTTGGGGTTCACCCTCCGGGCGATGAACGTGCCCGGCGGCACCTGGCGGCGCTACCTGGTGCTGGTCTGCGTGGTGCTCGCACAGGGCGCGCTTGGCGCCGTGCAATACCTCACCGGGGTGCCTGAGGTGCTGGTGTCCCTGCATGTGCTGGGCGCCGCTTCCGTGGTCGTGGCAATGGGCGCGCTGTGGGCAGGCTGCCGGGCCCGCGACGACCTAGCGACCCTCGCTATGGCCAGTGCGCGTCCGCTAGCCAGCGCAGGTACGACAAGCATCGAAGGGCGGTAGTGGCTGAGTACCCGACTACTTGCGGGTGTTTCCAGAACGCGGGTTCGGCCTGGCCAGCGGATGGCGCCACACCATCGAACAACTCGACGCAGCGCTGGGAGCCGCCCGACTAGTGATCATTTCTAAACCTGTCAGTTACGGCGCCGTCACCGCGGTGGCGTTCTCGCTCACCTTCGCGGCCCTGTCGGGGATCGGCGCCAGCCGCACGGCCGTGGTCATGACGCTTGAGGCGGTCACCGCGGCCGCGCTAGGGACGGCCGTCATCGGTGAGCAGCTAGGTCTGCTGCAAGTGATCGGCGGGACGACTGTCCTGGTGGCCGCAGCCCTGATCGGCGCATCATCTGGTCAGCGCACGCCGGTGCGAACAGGTCAGTAGAGCGAAGTCGACCTTGGTGGCCCTATTGGCCGTCTGAGCAGGGTGCGAACACCGCCCCATACCGCTTCGGTGTGCTGAGTGCTACCTGGGCTCGGGGCTGCGGCGATGACTGCAACCGCAGGATCAAGAACCTGAAGAGCAACACTCCGAGCAAGCAACAGATCACCCAGACAACCAGCCAGACAAACCACAAGAAGATCAATAAGCCGACTACGCCAATCACCCAAGAATCCATGGCCAAACCATTCACCCGCAAGCCCGCGATTCCACCAATACTCAAATTCGAGCATCAAATCAAGGCGGTCGCCCGCTTCGCGAATGTGAATGCGCTAGTTTCGACAGCCGTGAGCCACGATTCTGGAACTGATCCCGTCGCCGCGTATCTTGACTGGTACTTCGACCAGCACCCGGTGCACGCCGATGCGCTCGGCGCGGTCGGGTACGCCCACCGGCTCGGCAACTTCAGCGCCGAGGACTTCGACAGCCGGAACCGGCAGGCTGCGCAATGGCTGGCCCGGTTCGAGGCCGAACCGTCTGGGATCGACCGGGATCTCATCGTGTCAGCGCTGCGGGGAACGCTGCTGATGGCCAGCTGGCCAGGGTGGCGGCGGGATCCGTCGGTATATCTCAGCCCGGTGTTCGCCGGCTTGCTACACCCATTCCTGCACCAGCTTCGTCCCGAACCCGAACTGGTGCACGGGGTGCTGTCCCGGCTGGCAGAGGTTCCCCAGGTGCTGGCGGCATGCCGGGACAACCTGGACGCCAAGTTATCGGCTCCCAGACTCGTGCGCCGGGCGCTAAGGCAGGCCGCGGCCGGACCGGCGTTCCTACGCAACTCGCTGCCCGCCGAGGTGCAAGACCCCGCGTTGCGCGCCCGTTTGGCGGACGCAGCGGTGCCCGCAGTCCAGGCATTTGAGGAGACCAGTCGATTTCTCACCGACTTCGCCGAGCGTGCCATCGGTGACTGGCGGATGGGCGAGAAACTCTACTCGGCCTTGCTCATGCAGCGTGAACTGCTCGATTACGGTGCCCACGAGCTGCACTGCCGCGGCGTAGCGGCCTGGGACGCACTCGATGTGCAGATGCGGGAGCTGGCCGTCCAGGTTCCCGGTGGCATCGCCGACTGGCGAGTCACCATGGAGACCCTCCAGGACGATCACCCGCCGACGGTCGAGGCGATGCGCGCGGAGTACGAGGCCGAAACAGCCCGAGCCCGAGCCTTCCTCGCCGACCACGAGCTGGTCACCTTCGCCGAGGGCGAGCAGTGCCGGGTGGTGCCTGCGCCGGCCTATCAGCGTTCGATCATGGCGGTGGCCTCGTACCTGCAACCACCGGCGCTGACCCGGTCGCGGCTGGGGCACTTCTTCGTGCCCTACACCCCAGACGGCGCCACCGAGGAACAGATCACCCAGCGGCTGCGCACCAACGCCCGCGCGCAGCTGCCGACCATCGCCGTACACGAGACCTATCCCGGCCACCACTGGCAGCTGTCCTGGGCGGCGCAGGCCTCCCCCGCGGTACGGGCGGTGCATCGCAGCGCCTTCTTCGCCGAGGGTTGGGCGCTGTACGCCGAGGGCATGATGCGCGAACAGGGATACTTCACCGACCCGGCGCACGAGCTCGCCCACCTGGACGCCCGGATCTTCCGGGCAGCCCGAATGGTCGTAGATACCGCACTGCACTGCGCCGAGATGGATGAGCGGCAGGCTGAGCAGTTCATGGCCACCCACGCGTCGCTGTCGACCGAAACCACCAAGGCCGAAGTCGACCGGTACTGCGCCTGGCCGACTCAGGCTCCGTCCTACCTCACCGGCTGCCTGGAGATCGAGCAGCTGCGCACCCAGTGGCCGGGCCAGCTGCGAGATTTCCACGACACTCTGGCCGGCTCCGGCTGCCTGCCGCTTGGCCTCGCGAAGCGGGCGCTGGCCGACAACTCATAGGGTGACGCCGTGCGCGCAATCCAGGTCACTGAAACCGGGGGTCCCGCCGTCCTGCGCCTGGCCCAGCTGCCCGATCCGGAACCCGGCACCGGCCAGCTACTCGTCAAGGTCGCCGCGGCGGGTATCAACTACATCGACACCTACCATCGCAGCGGCGCGTACCCGATGCGGCTGCCGTTCGTCCCCGGCTCGGAAGGCGCCGGCACCGTGATCGCCGTGGGACCCGATGCCGGCGACATCGCAGTGGGAGACAAGGTGGCATGGGCCGCAGCACCCGGCAGCTACGCCGAACTTGCCGTGGTGCCCGCCGAACAGGCCGTGCCGGTGCCCGCGGAGGTGGACACTGACATCGCAGGTGGCTGCCTGCTGCAGGGCATGACCGCGCACTATCTGGCGGTGTCCGTGCACGCCGTGGCGCCCGGCGAGACAGTGCTGGTGCACGCCGCGGCGGGCGGGATGGGGCTGCTGCTCACCCAGCTGGCCACCGCCCGGGGCGCCCGGGTGATCGGCACGGTGTCCACCGCCGCGAAGGGACAGCTTGCTCGCCAGGCCGGGGCCGCCGAGATCATCCGGTACACCGAGGTCGACGATGTCGCCGCCGAGGTCCGCCGGCTCACTGATGGAGATGGCGTCGCCGCCGTATATGACGGGGTAGGCGCGTCCACCTTCGACGCCAGCCTCGCCTCGCTGCGACCACGCGGGATGCTCGCGCTCTACGGCGCGGCCAGCGGACCGGTGCCGCCGATAGATCCGCAGCGACTGAACTCTGCCGGCTCGGTCTTTCTCACCAGGCCGAAGCTAGCCGACTACGTTGCCAGCCGGCAGGAGCTGCTCTGGCGCGCCGGTGAGGTGTTCGACGCGATCCGGGCCGGGTCATTGCGGATCACCATCGGCGGCCGGTACCTGCTCGCCGACGCTACTCAGGCACACCAGGACCTGCAGGGTCGGCGCACCACCGGGAAGCTGCTACTGCTCACTCATTAACCGGCCATGAAGATGAACTCCAACTGGACGTTATCCGGATCGCGGAACACCAGCGCCGAGTACTTTATCGGGTCGTCAATATCGGTCACTCCCGAGTGCGGAACCGCCGAGTCGTCGAGCCATCGTGCCCAGGATTCCAGATCTGATCGGCTCGGCACGGACATGCTGACGTGGTCGAGACCGGTCCGGGCTTCGTCGAACGGCTGGCCGTCGTTTCTTGCATTATGCTGAAGCCCTATAATGATCCCGCAGCTGAAGTCGGCAAGAAGTACGGCGTATCCGGACTTTTCATTACCGTAATGCGGCATCTTGACAGGAATTCTTTCCAGGCCCAGTACCCGCTGGTACCAGTCTGCGCTCGCCTCTACATCGGTGACGGTGACACCAAAGTGGTGAAATCCGCCCATCGACGGGCGTTGTTTCGCTGCCTGACTCATGTCGATCTCCTTTTTCCGGCGCGCAGCGGGGCGTTGTGGTAGCGGCCCTCATGGGCCAGGATCGGCCGGGTGTCACCGGATAATTCGGGGTATTTGGTCTCCAACTGCTGCCGGCGGTCCCACTGCCGCTGCATCCGGGCCACGTATTCTTGGTCACCGTGGTAGAGCCCGCGCCAGGTTTGCGGCATATGGTCACGTGACAGGCCGGCGCTGGCCTGCCCGCCCAGGTGCAATCCCGTCGGTATCTTGCGCATGGTGTTCCTACACCCAGGGCATTCTGGCGCCGGGGTGCCCATTCCCACCAGTCGCTGGAAACGCATACCACAGTCGCACCGGTAGACGTAAATTGGCATACGCACCTCCATTGGACGGTTATGTGTAAAAATCCGCCGGAGCCGTCCGCAACTGGTGAATCTGATCCGCGTCATGCCCAAACACCATTGTTGCGTTCGTCTTCTCCTGGATAGCTCGCAGTTTCTCCACGGAAGCGTAGAATTGCTCCAAGTTGTGCACCAACACGCCCGGGAACACCGGTGGGCCGTAGCTGGCGCCCATGAACACCGCGTCGGAGGTGAAAATCATGGTGCCGCTATCAAGAAGGTCAACTTGCATGGACATGCATCCGGGGGTGTGTCCCGGCGTCTGGATCAGAGTGACGCCAGGCAGGATTTCGGTGTCCCCTGCGATCGTCTCGAACGACAAATCTTGGTAGTCGGCCTTAAGGTGGCCACCGCGGCATGGGCCCTCGAAACCGAACGCGAACTTCTTTTCCACATCGCTGCAGAGTAGCCGGGCGCCTGTGTCCTTGAACAACCCTGCATTACCAGCGTGGTCGATATGCAGGTGCGACAGAACGACGTAGTCGATCTCATCAAGGCCAACACCCATGGCATTGAGTCGTGAGTCGAAGTACTCGTCCTCACCCACCATGTCGTAGACAAAGAAACCCGGCAGCCCGGTCGGCACCCAGCGCTGCGCCCAGTCCCGCGGGCAGCTGGTATCCCAAAGCAGCTTGCCCTCGGGCGTCTCGACGAGCACCACATGTGTGGGCACTTCCGACCACACCACCGCAGCGTCCCTGTCGTGCACACCATGGAGGGTCACGCCGGGCTTGAGCAGCAGCCAAGCCAGGTCAGCATGCATCGCCCCACACGGGATAATGCTCAGCTTGGTCGCCGTCGCCATCGTCTGTCCTCAGTTTCGCCGTTGTCATTTCCGAGGAACGTTGCCCGGTTTGCAGCCGTGGCGGCAGAGTGGTGACCACTCAGTTTGTGGCTTCAAGGGTATGAGCGAGTCCGTCACGTCCCACCACACCGAGCTTCTCGTAGGCGGCGTGCAAGTTGTTCTCCACGGTGCGGTGGGACAGGCGCAGCCGGGCGGCAATCTCCTTGTTGGCCAAACCAGCGGCCGCGAGACGAGCGATCTCCAGCTGCCGAGGAGTCAGCGCGGTTCGAGCCAGCACCGCAGTGGTCAGGGCTGGCGTGCGGGCCCCCTCGCAACAAGCGGCCAGCGCGCTCGCGCGTTGCTGCGCGGCCGCCGCCTGACGCAGGTAACCCTTCCGGCGCCAGGCCACGGCTGCATCGGCGGACGCTTCAGCCGCCAGCAAAACGGCACCACAGCTGTCGAAGCTCAGCGACGTCGCCTGGAGCCCGGCAGCGTCCTGGGCGACCAACGCGAGGGCATGGGCAACCCGAGCCGGCGCCAACGGTCCCTCGACAATCTCAGCCAGCTCCCGCAATCGAGGAAGCGCCGCAGCGGCCCGACCTAGCCGGGCCAAGTCGTGCACCGCAGCCGCCTCCAGAGCGTAAGCGCCAGACTGCTGTGCCACGGTCGCCGCCTCCTGGAGATACCGACAACCCGCAGCGACGTCACCCGCGGCCACCGCCGTCCACGCACGGGCCCGCGGTACCTCCGGTCCACCAATTTCCAACGGTGGTACCCGCAGCGCATCCAGGTCCGCGAGCACGGCGCAGGCCGCCTGCACGTTACCCTGCAGGGCCAAGGCGTGTGCGCGAATCATCAAGGCGTTGCGCACCCACAGCGGCCAGTTCATCTCGCGGAAGACTCCGGCAGCTTCCCCGCTGAGTCGGGCCGCAGCCGCAACCCGGCCTTCGGCCAGCGCATTCCAGCCCCGCACGCACGCAAAAAACGACTGTGCTTCTACCGAGCTTTCCTCGACCGCCTTGTCGTACTCAAGGTCAGCGACCGCTGCGGCCTCGGCCAAGTACCCGGCGTAGCGCAACGCGGCGGACTGGATCACCTGGTGCAAATACGGTCCAAACGGCAGGGGAAGTCCAGTGAGCTGTAGATGGGCGGCCAGACCACGCTCGGCCGCGGCGATCGCACCGGCGGTCCGGCCGGCCACCCCCATCGAGGTGCCCGCGGCGAAGCACGCTGACACCAGTGCCCTACCGGAAGCTCGCTCCAGCAGCGGCACCGCCAGCGCAATTGCTTCGCTGTGGCGTCCCGAACGGCCCAGGATCCGGGCGCGCTCGGCGGTGATCTGGTCACGGCTGCTCACGTCCTCGATGACGGATACAGCCTCTTCGGCAACCTGCAGGGCGGCGTCGGTCTGCTTGAGCGCCATATCAAGCACGCCGATCCGGGTGGTGGCCAGCAGTGCCCGTCGGGAGTCGGTGGTAGCGGTCACAGCGAGCGTCCTGAGCTGCTGCTCGGCTTCCTCGGCGCGGCCCTGCAACCAGCACAGCTGCGCCAACAGCAGGCTGGCCTCGAAGCCGGCGCCCGCCCCGACTGCCGCGTGCGCCAACCGCTCCGCGAGCGGGAAGTCGTAGCGCTGCCGGGCGGTGGTGGCCGCCGAATACAACAGGTCGGGCCGGACCGCGCCACCACCATCCAGGCTCCAGACGGCGAGCCGAAGGGTATCCTCGCGCCGGCGGGCGCCCACCGCTGCCAGAGCTTGCGCTAGAGCACGGGTCGACTCCCGGAAACGCAGCGGGGAAAGGCGCGCCCGCAGCACTTCCCCATACAGCGGGTGCGTCAGCCGTGCGGTGAGACGCCGGCCATCCTGATCGATGCGCACCAAGCCCCGGCGCTCCAGCGCATCAAGGTCGACCTGGCTCTGGACAGCTTGGAGCAGCTCAACCTCGAGAGGTTCACCGAGGGCCAGCACCTCGAGCGTGTAGCGCCCACCCTCGCCGACCCCGCTCAGGCGAGTTCCGATGATCTCCACCAGGCGGGACGAGGCCGGCAGGGCGCCGCCCAGCCGCCAGATCCCGTCCTCGCGGCGAAGCACATCTGCTTCGAGTGCCCCGAGGACAACCTCCCGCAGGAACAAGACGTTGCCTTGCGTTCGCCTGTGCAGCAGGTGCACCGTCGCTCCGTCCACCGGACCCTGCAGCGCGGTGGTGAGCAGTTCCTCAACTTCATGCGCCGCGAAAGGATGCAGCTCGATGCGTTCGGCAAGCTCGTCTTTCCACAGGGCGACAACCGCATCGGGCGCTGGTTCGCCGGAGCGGAGCGTGGCGAGGACGAAAGTCTTCTCCGTAGTTGCCAGCAGCTGC
>DATELN010000145.1:0-8352 GCA_035276605.1 Pseudonocardiaceae bacterium
CTATGCAGTGACGCCGCACCGGGAGTACCGCCGGGCAGGATGAAAGAGTCCAGTTTCGGCAAGGGGTCGTTGAACTCGTCGCACCAGCTTTCCAGTCGGGTGACGTAGCCTTCGTCGATCCGCAGCGGACGGTACTTCGGAGCTGGTTCATGATCATTTGGCACGATAGGGGTGCACAGGTCGGCGCCCACGTCGAACAAATCGTTCTGTACCTGCCGTAGCACCGTCACCACCCGTGGCGCCAGCGCTCCGAGTGCCAGTGCCATACCGAGCGCGCAGTTGGCCTCATCAACATCGGCGTAGGCGACCAGCCGCGGATCGGTCTTTCTGACCCGCGAGAAATCGCCGAGGCCGGTCGTTCCGTCATCGCCGGTACGGGTGTAGATCTTGGTGAGGTGCACAGCCATGGGGTGCACGGTACGCGTACGGGCACCCGCTAGCGTGCACTCCCGTGAGTGAGCACTTCAGGATCTGTGGGGGCGCCCGCTTGACCGGCGAGGTGCAGGTCGTCGGCGCGAAGAACAGCGTGTTGAAGCTGATGGCCGCGGCATTGCTGGCGGAGGGCACGACCACACTCACCAACTGCCCGGAGATCCTGGACGTCCCGCTGATGGCGGATGTGCTGCGCGGGCTCGGCTGCGAAGTGGAGGTCAGCGGCTCGGTGGTGTGCATCACCACGCCCGCCGAACCCAAGCACGAAGCCGATTACGGGTCGGTGAGCAAGCTGCGCGCGTCGGTGTGCGTGCTCGGCCCGCTGGTGGGCCGCTGCCGGCGCGCCAAGGTCGCGCTACCCGGCGGTGATGCCATCGGTTCGCGCCCGCTGGACATGCACCAAAACGGGCTGCGCAAGCTGGGTGCCCGCAGCGAGATCGAACACGGATGCGTGGTGGCCGAGGCCGAGGGGCTGCACGGGGCGCAGATCTGGCTGGATTTCCCCAGCGTAGGAGCGACCGAGAACATCCTCATGGCCGCGGTGCTGGCCGAGGGCACCACGGTGATCGACAATGCGGCGCGCGAGCCGGAGATCGTGGACCTGTGCGTGATGCTGAAGCAGATGGGTGCGCGGATCTTCGGTGAAGGCACGTCCACGCTCACCGTCGAAGGGGTGGACGCGCTGTCGCCCACTGAACATCGGGTGATTGGGGACCGCATCGTGGGCGCCACCTGGGCCTTCGCCGCCGCGATGACGCGAGGTGACGTCACCGTCCGCGGTGTCAACCCGCATCACCTGGACTTGGTGCTGGAGAAGCTACGGCTGGCCGGCGCCCAAGTTGAGCTTCCCTGGCCCGATGGCTTCCGGGTGGTGATGCCTGGTCGGCCCAGTGCGGTCGACTTCGTCACCCTGCCCTATCCGGGTTTCGCTACCGATCTCCAGCCGATGGCGATCGCATTGTCGGCTATCGCCGAGGGCACCTCGATGATCACCGAAAACGTCTTCGAGGCGCGGTTCCGGTTCGTCGAGGAGATGATCCGGCTGGGTGCGGATGCCCGAACGGATGGTCACCACGCGGTCGTTCGTGGCGTCGAGCAGCTGTCCAGCGCCCCAGTGTGGGCCAGCGACATCCGGGCAGGCGCTGGGTTGGTGCTTGCCGGGTTGTGCGCGGAAGGCGCCACCGATGTGTGGGACGTTTTCCACATCGACCGTGGTTACCCCCGCTTCCTCGAAAACCTCACCGCCCTCGGCGCCGACGTCCGCCGGGTTAGCGCTCCTCCGGAGCGTTAACCCGGCAGCAGGTCACGGGGCGCGAAGCACAGTGAGCTCGCCATTGGCATAGCGCTGGCGGATGAGCTTCTTGTCGAACTTGCCTACTGAGGTTTTGGGCACTTCCGTGACGAACGACCAGCGCTCAGGTAGTTGCCATGCCGGTAGCGCGACATTGAGGTGATCGCGCAGCTCGGCGACGCCGACCTGCTCGCCCTCGGCGACAACCACAGTCGCCAGTGGCCGCTCCCCCCACCTGTCGTCCGGGACGGCCACCACTGCGGCCTCCCTGACCTTGGGGTGGCCCATCAGCAGGTTCTCCAGCCGCACCGAGGAAATCCACTCGCCGCCGGACTTGATCACATCCTTGGCGCGGTCGGTGATGGTGATGAAACCCAGCTCGTCAAGGGTGCCGACGTCGCCGGTGCGCAACCAACCGTTGTGGAACTTGGCCGGATCGTCATCGCGGTAGTACCGCGCGGTCACCCACGGCCCGCGGACCTGAATCTCACCCACCGACGTGCCGTCGTTGGGCAGCACAACGTCACCGTCACCGACGATGCGGCCCTCGACACCGGCGACCAGGCGCCCCTGGCTGGCCCGGTAGCGCCAGGCCTCGTCGCCCTGGGCGCCGACCGGTGCGGTAGCCACTGAGCCGATCGGCGAGATCTCGGTCATTCCCCAGGCGTGCACAATCTCGATACCGAACTCCTCGGAGAACGCCTTCATCAGCGCCAGCGGCACGGCCGAACCTCCACAGAGCACGCCGCGGAGCGAGGACACGTCCCCGCCGTGCTCGCGCAGGTATCGCAGCACGTCGCCCCAGATCGTCGGCACTGCGCCGGAGATCGTAGGACGATAGGCCTGGATCAGCTGGATCAGCGGCTCGGCGGCCAGGAACCGGTCGGGCATGATCAAGCTGGCGCCGGACATCAGTGCGGCGTAAGGCAGCCCCCAGGCATTGGCGTGGAACATCGGGACGACTGGGAGGACCCGATCGGCCGGGCTCAGCGCCGCGACCTCGCCAGTACAGATGCACATCGAATGCAGGTAAGCCGAGCGGTGGCTGTAGACCACACCTTTGGGGTGGCCGGTGGTACCGCTCGTGTAGCACATCGCGGCCGCGGAGCGTTCGTCGATGTCGCTCGGCCAGGGAAAGTCCTCGGGTTGGCCGGTCAGCAGCTCATCGTAGGAGTGCAGCTGCGGGCCCGTCCCCTCCAACGGCGCGATGTCGGCCGGCCCCACGACTACGACATGGCGGACCGTTTTCATCTCGGCCAGCGCGCGAGCTAGCGCTGGCACCAATGACCCGTCCACGATCACCACGTCGTCCTCAGCATGATTGGCGATCCAGGCCACCTGGTCGGCCGGCAGCCGCAGATTAAGGGTGTGTACTACCGCGCCCATCGCGGGAATCGCCAGGTAAGCCTCGAGGTGCTCCTGGTTGTTCCACTGAAAGGTGGCCACCCGCTGGTCACCGGTGATGCCCAGGTCGCGCAGTCCTCCGGCTAGCTGCGCGGCACGTCGCCCGACCTGCGCATATGTCGCGCGGCGGGCGCTGCTGCCGGTCCAGGTGACTATCTCAGCGTCACCGTGCACGGTGACGCCATGGCGCAGAATCATGCCCACGGTGAGCGGGACATCCATCATCGTGCTGTCCACCGCAGTGACCCTTCTCTCCTCGATGGCGACCTCGATTGTGGCGCCGGCCACAGCGCGCGCCAAGTATTCTCCGCATTAGAGCGGCTGGAGGTGTCTTGAATGCCCTTTCCCAGCGATCACAATCGGGACCGGCCGTGGGTAATGCGGACCTACGCCGGGCACTCGTCGGCGCGCACCTCGAACGCGTTGTACCGCCGCAACCTCGCTAAGGGACAGACCGGCCTCTCTGTGGCCTTCGACCTACCCACCCAGACCGGCTACGACCCCGATCATGAGCTGGCCCGGGGCGAGGTCGGCAAGGTCGGTGTGCCGATCAGCCACATCGGCGACATGCGCATCCTGTTCGACGGCATCCCGCTGGCGCAGGCCAACACCTCCATGACGATCAATGCCACCGCGATGTGGTTGCTGGCGCTGTATGCCTCGGTGGCCGAAGAGCACGGCGCGGATCTGGCGCAACTTTCGGGCACTACGCAGAACGACATCATCAAGGAGTACCTGTCCCGGGGCACCTACGTCTTCCCGCCGGGGCCGAGCCTGCGGTTGATCACCGACATGGTGGTCTACGCGGTCAAGCACATCCCGAGGTGGAACCCGATCAACGTCTGCAGCTATCACTTGCAGGAAGCCGGCGCCACTCCCGTGCAGGAAGTCGCTTACGCGATGTGCACGGCGATCGCCGTGCTGGACTCGGTCCGGGACTGCGGGCAGGTCGCGGCAAGCGAGTTCGCCAACGTCGTCGGCCGGATGTCATTTTTCGTCAACGCCGGGGTGCGCTTCGTCGAGGAGATGTGCAAGCTGCGGGCCTTCGCCCGGTTGTGGGACGAAACCTGCCAGGACCGCTACGGCGTTAAAGACGCCAAGCTGCGTCGATTTCGATACGGCGTGCAGGTGAACTCGCTGGGACTGACCGAATCACAGCCAGAGAACAACATCCAGCGCATCGTGCTGGAGATGCTCGCGGTGACGCTGTCCCGGGACGCCCGGGCTCGTGCGGTGCAGCTCCCAGCGTGGAATGAGGCGCTGGGCCTGCCGCGGCCCTGGGACCAGCAGTGGGCGCTGCGGATGCAGCAGGTCTTGGCGTATGAAACCGACTTGCTCGAGTACGAGGACCTCTTTGATGGCTCCCGGGTGGTCGAGGCCCGTGTCGCTGAGATCGCCGCGGGCGCCCGCGCGGAGATCGACCGGGTACAGGCCATGGGCGGGGCCATTGCCGCTGTCGAGTCGGGATACATGAAATCGCAACTGGTGGCGTCGCTGGCGGCGCGGCGCCGGCGGATCGAGGACGGCGAAGACGTGATCGTCGGGGTGAAACGGTTCACCGAGACTGATCCCAGCCCGCTGCAAGCCGAGGGTGCGGCGGCGATCGAGACCATCGATCCGCAGGCTGAGACATCGTTGATCGAGGCGGTGCGAGCTTGGCGGGCCGATCGGGACGGTGGTGCGGTCGAGGACGCCCTGCGGCGGCTGGTGGAGGCCGCCAAGACCGATGCCAACCTGGTCGAGCCGTCCATGGCTTGCGCCCGGGCGGGCGTCACCACGGGCGAGTGGGCCGGGGCGCTGCGCGCAGTGTTCGGCGAGTACCGGGCCCCGACCGGAATCACTGGGGCGTCAGCAGTGGGTGCTGCCGGTGAAGCGATTGCTCGGGTCCGGGATCGGGTGCGGGCAGTCGGCGACGAGCTTGGCGGGCGGCTACGGATACTGGTTGGCAAGCCTGGCCTGGATGGCCACTCCAACGGCGCGGAGCAGGTCGCGGTCCGCGCCCGTGACGTCGGCTTTGAGGTGATCTACCAGGGTATCCGGCTCACTCCGGCCGAGATTGTCGCTGCCGCGGTGGCCGAAGACGTGCACGTGGTCGGCCTGTCGGTGCTCTCCGGTTCGCACCTGGAGGTGGTGCCTGCGGTGGTCGACGGGTTGCGTGCCGCCGGCGCTGGGGACGTGCCCGTGGTGGTCGGTGGCATCATCCCGCCGGATGACGCCCACGCGCTGCGTGCTCAAGGTGTCGCCCAGGTGTTCACCCCGAAGGACTTCGAGCTCACCGAGATCATGGCCCAGATCGTGGACCTCATCCACACCCGGTGGGGGAGGGTGCCCAAGCGTCCCTGAGCGCCCTACCGTCAGGGTATGCGGGTTGAGCGGGATGGGGACACCATCCGGATCACCATGACTAGGCCGCGGCGGCGCAACGCGCTGTCTGCGGATCACCTGGTGGAGTTGCGTGACGCGTTCGCCGAAGCTGGGCGGACAGACGCTACGGGGATCGTGCTTGGCGCCGAGGGCCCGGTGTTCTCGGCGGGGCACGACTTCGCCGATGTCGCGGCGCGCGATCTCGCCGGCGTCCGGGAGTTGCTCACCCTGTGCACCGAGGTGATGCGCACCATCCAGGCGGTTCCGCAGGTAGTCGTGGCCCGGGTGCACGCGCTGGCCACCGCGGCGGGCTGCCAGCTGGTGGCATCGTGTGACCTGGCGGTGGCGGGTGAGTCGGCGGGCTTCGCACTACCTGGCGGCAAGGGCGGGTGGTTCTGCCACACGCCCGCTGTGCCCGTGGCCCGGTCGATCGGACGCAAGCGGCTGATGGAGATGGCATTGACCGGCGACGTGGTGGATGCCCGCACCGCCGCGGAATGGGGCCTGGTCAACCGGACAGTTCCGGACGCCGAACTGGACGCTGCGGTGAATGATCTGCTGGCCCGGGCGACTCGAGGTAGCCGGACCAGCAAGGCACTGGGTAAGCAGACCCTCTACGCGCAGCTGGATCGCCCCGAGGCCGATGCCTACGCCGTCACCCTCGAGGTGATGGCCAGCGCCTCCCAGACCGCTGCTGCCAAGGAGGGCATGGCAGCCTTCCTCGGCAAACGCCCGCCTGTGTATAACTCGTGAGTGGCATTCGGTGCTAGAACACTGTTACACACTCACGAGCGCTCATGCGCCTGGTAATCGCCAAGTGTCAGGTGGACTACGTGGGGCGCTTGACCGCGCATCTGCCGATGGCGCTGCGGTTGCTGCTGGTCAAGGCGGATGGGTCGGTGAGTGTGCACGCCGACGATCGGGCCTACAAGCCGTTAAACTGGATGAGCCCGCCGTGCACGCTGGTCGAGCGACCAGGATGCTGGACGGTAACCAACCGCGCCGGTGAACAGTTGATCATCGAGATCGACGAGGTGGTGCACGATTCGCAGCACGATCTCGGGGTGGACCCCGGGCTGGTCAAAGACGGCGTGGAGGCCCATCTGCAGGCGCTGCTTGCCGAGCACACCGCGGTGCTGGGCCCGGGTTTCACCTTGATCCGCCGGGAGTACCCCACCGCCATCGGACCAGTGGATCTGCTGTGCCGGGACGGCGACGGCGTGATGGTGGCGGTGGAGATCAAGCGCCGGGGCGAGATCGACGGGGTCGAGCAGCTCACCCGCTACCTTGACCTGCTCAACCGTGATCCACAGCTGGCGCCAGTCCGCGGCGTGTTCGCCGCCCAGCAGATCAAACCACAGGCGCAGACGCTGGCCACCGATCGCGGGATCCGCTGTGTGACGGTGGACTACGACGAGCTGCGCGGTGCGGACAGCGTAGAACTGCGATTGTTCTGACTGACCCGTAGGCTTCGAGAGAAGCCAACGCGGGGGGTGTTGACGAGGATGGCTCAGGCGCAAGCCAGCCGCTTTGCGTCGATCGACCCGCGCACCGGCGAGGTCGTCAACTACCACCCGGTGGACGACGAGGCGGCGGTGCGCGCCACCGTCGCCCGCGCCCAAGAGGCAGCCGAGTGGTGGCACGGGCTCGGGTTCGGGCAACGCCGCCGCCGGCTACTGTCCTGGTGCTCCGGCCTGACTCGGCAGCTCGGCGAACTGGCCGAGCTGATCTCGGCCGAGACCGGCAAACCGCGGGACGACGCCCGGTTGGAATGCGTTCTGGTGATCGCACATCTGGATTGGGCGGCGCGCAACGCTGAGCGCGTGCTGCGCCGCCGCCGGGTGAGGTCGGGACTGCTGATGTGTCACGAGGCGTCCTCGGTGGGCTACGAGCCCTACGGCGTGGTCGGTGTGATCGGTCCCTGGAACTACCCGGCCCACACCCCGATGGGCTCGATCAGCTACGCGCTCGCCGCCGGCAACGCGGTGGTGTTCAAGCCCAGTGAGCTGACCCCTGGAGTGGGCCGGGCACTGGCCGACAGCCTCGCTGCGGTGGTCCCAGAGCAGCCGATCCTGCAGGTCGTTACTGGTTTCGGGGAGACCGGGGCGGCGCTGTGCCGCGCCGGGGTGGACAAGCTGGCCTTCACCGGCTCCACCGCCACCGCGCGGAAGGTGATGGCGACCTGCGCCGAGACGCTAACCCCGGTGGTGATCGAGTGCGGGGGCACCGACGCGCTGTTGGTGGACTCCGACGCCGACCTCGCCGCGGCCGCCGATGCCGCGGTCTGGGGCGCGATGACCAATGCTGGGCAGACCTGCGTCGGGGTGGAGCGTGTGTACGTCGTCAACGACGTTGCCGCGTCGCTGACTGAACGCATCGCCGCGCGGACACGGCAGCTGCGAGTGGGCGGCGAGCCCACCGCTGACCTAGGCCCGATCACCAGACCAGATCAGATCCAGGTGATTCGCGATCATGTTACGGACGCGCTGGCCCTCGGTGGCACGGCGGTGGTCGGCGGGGCAGAGTCGGCGCGCCCGCCGTTTATGGATCCGGTGGTGCTGACTGACGTTCCGGAGACCTCGACCGCGGTGACCGAGGAGACCTTCGGACCTACCGTCACGGTGCACCGGGTAGCGAACCTCGACGAGGCGGTGCGGCAGGTAAACGCCGGACGCTACGGATTGGGCGCCGCAGTCTTTTCCCAGCACCGCGGCCCGGAAATTGCTGGTCAGCTGCGCTGCGGGATGGTCGCGGTCAACAGCGTGGTGTCCTACGCCGCAGTGCCGTCGCTGCCCTTCGGCGGAGTCGGTGACTCCGGGTTCGGACGGATCCACGGTGCCGACGGTCTGCGTGAGTTCAGC
>DATELN010000146.1:0-9664 GCA_035276605.1 Pseudonocardiaceae bacterium
CCCCCGCGGCCGGCTGGAAGGCACGAATCTGCGCGTGCGCGCCACGCTGCACCCCGACGAGATCCCCACCACGCCCACCCACGCCTCTCTTGCCTAAGCGCTCACGGGGTGATCCGGGAGGCGCGGGACTGCGCGAACTCCACCACCTGCTCACCGATCGTGCGCAGGGTGCGGTCGACGGCTGGATCAGAGGGCATGCCGTGCGCGTCGAAGGTCACCTCAGCGGCGTTGAGCGCCGCACCCAGCGGCGTGGGCCAGCCGCGCAGCGCGTGCACGATGGACCGCAGCGCGGTCAGCGTGGTCACCGCCGCCTGCCAGCCCAGCGCCATCGCCACGCAGCCGATCGCCCGCCCGTCCAGGTAGGGACGGGTATCGGCGCGCAGGTCCTCGACGTAGTCCAGCGCGTTTTTCACCAACCCGGACACGGTGCCGTGATAGCCCGGCGAGACCAGCACTACCCCATCAGCTTCGCGTAACGCGTCGACCAGCCGCAGCGCCGACACGCTGCGGTCGAACACCGCCGGATCGTAGAAGGGCAGCACCAGGTCCGCGCCGGTGATCGCGATGGTCTCCGCGCCGGCGAGGCGGGCACTGTCCAGGACCACGCTCAGCGCGCGCTCGGACTGCGAGTCCGCCCGCATCGAACCACCGATGCCCACCACGGTGATCCCCATACTGCGCGACCTTACGCGGCGACCTGGAGACCCGCTGTTGGATTGCTTGGTTTACCGGTGCGCGAGGGCCCGGCAACCCCCAGTTTTGCCGGGCCCTCGACCCCTGACAGGTTAGGCCTTGTCCGGTGCGGCCAAGCGCGCCGGGTTGTCGATGGTGTGCACCATGTCACCGTCGGCGCGCCACCCAGCGTCAGGAAACCTCGATCAGCTTGTCGCCGCGCGGGACCAGCTCGCCGATCACCGGAGCGCCAGGTATCTCGCCGGCGACCAGCAGGCCGCCGGAAGTCTGGGCGTCGGCGAGCAACAGCAACTCGTCCTCGTCCACCGATGCTGACGCGGACAGGTGGGGCCGGACCCAGTCCAAGTTGCGCCGGGTACCCCCGCTGACGTAGCCGTCGGCCAACGCCTGCCGCGCGCCATCGAGGTAGGGGACGGCGGCAGCATCCACGACGGCCGAGACGCCGCTAGCCCGAGCTAGTTTCAGCAGGTGTCCCAGCAACCCGAACCCGGTGATGTCAGTGGCGCACCGCACTCCAGCCAATATCGCGGCCGCCGCGGCAGCGGCGTTGAGCGCGGTCATCGTCGCGACAGCGTGCGGGAAAACCTCACCGGTGGCCTTGTGCCGGGTGTTGAGCACGCCGACACCGAGCGGCTTGGTCAGCGACAGCGGCAGCCCAGCGACCCCGGCATCGTTGCGCAGGATCACCTGTGCATCGGCGATACCGGTGACGGCCATGCCGTACTTGGGTTCCGGGTCATCCACGCTGTGCCCGCCGGCCAGGTGGCAGCCCGCGATGGCGCACACATCGCGGCCGCCGCGCAGCACCTCGGCGGCCAGGTCGAAGGGCAGCACGCCGCGCGGCCAGCCGAGCAGGTTCACCGCCACCACTGGCCGCCCACCCATCGCATACACATCCGACAGGGCGTTGGCGGCGGCGATGCGGCCCCAGTCGTAGGGGTCATCGACCACCGGGGTGAAAAAGTCCGCGGTGGCGATCATCGCCAGACCGTCCCGAATCCGCACCACGGCAGCGTCGTCGCCGTCATCCAAGCCGACGACCAGCTCGCCGGCCGGATCGGTCACCTCTACGCCGATCAACCCGGTCAGCACCGACTCGAGCTCACCGGGCGGGATCTTGCAAGCGCACCCACCGCCGTGCGCATATTGGGTGAGGCGGGTTTCGGTAGCCGTCATAACGCCCACCGTAACCGCCGCTGATCCAGACCGCCCTACAGATGCCAGCCCATCCACCAGCCGGCAATAGCACCCAGCACCAGTGTCTCCAGCACCACCAAAGAGATAATCAATACGTAACTGACTGATGGCCTGTCGCTTCGTAGCTCGCGTAGCGCCCGACTTCGTGCCCGGCGAGCCCGGCGCGCATGGCGGTAGAACCATAGCCGCCGCCCCAGCCGTGTTCGGCGACGCGGAAAAACCGGAGGAGGCAGCTCTTCCAGATCGGGATGCAGGCTGAGGTATTCGGCTAGCTCCCGTTCCCATAACGCGTGATCGATGCTCTTCACCGCCCGACCCTTCTTGATCGACGATGCCGCCTTATCGGTGTCATCGAGGCGCAATGCAGCGTTGTTACGCGCTTTTTTCGCTATTTACCGGACAACCACCGCAGGTTTCATTCCGATCACAGCGCGCGCAGCTTATTCGGACAATAACGACAAATACCGGCTTTCGACTAGCGCTGCAAAGTTTTGTGATCAACGCAGTGATCTGCGCAACGGCCCCGGACGCGGTGGCCGCCGGGCCGAGTTACATGCGCTATGACATGCATTGATGCTTGCCCGCCGAGCCGGCCGCGGTCAGTGCCCGACAGCGCTGCGCAAGCAGGTGACGACCTCATCGTCGGAACTTTGGGAAAAGTCGGTGTACCACAGGCCGATCGCCTGCAGCTGCCGTGGCGTGCTCAGCGCAATCAACTCATCGGCGGCGTCGGATAACCCGTGGGTCCAGTTGGCCGGCGCCACCGGGACCGCGAGGACGACCCGGTCCGCACCTTGTGCTCGCACAACCTGGCAGGCGGCCCGCGCGGTAGACCCGGTCGCGATACCGTCATCGACTACGACCGCGGTCCGTCCAGCTAACGGAATCTGGGGCCGATCACCGCGAAACCGCTCGGCGCGGCGCTGGAGTTCAGCTCGTTCCCGGCGTTCGACGGCGTCGAATGCCTCTGGCGTGACTCCTGCCCGGCGGACCGTCTCAGGTATGACGATGCGCACGTCACCCTCACCGATGGCGCCCATGGCCAGCTCGGGCAGCGACGGGACGCCGAGCTTGCGCACGACGATCACATCCAGTGGGGCGTCGAGGGCAGCCGCCACCTCCGCCGCTACCCGGACCCCGCCGCGCGGTAGGCCGAGCACGACCACATCTGGGTTCGAACCAGGGCCACGCAAGTGCTGCAGCCGCTGACCCAGCTGCCGGCCCGCGTCGGCACGATCGACGAACACCCTGTTGATTATCCGCACTTTCGGACAGTTGTGCTGGTCAATGCTCAATCAGGGATGGGGTACGACGGTGAACGTGGCGCGCAGCTGTTGGTTGCCGCAGGTCGCCGACACCGGGTAGGCCCCGGGAGCGGCATCCGGACGCACGGTGGCGGTACCCAACAGGTGCCACGGTTGGTGGCCGTTAGGGTCTGGCTGTAACGCACCGACATCGAGCACCGGCGAGTTCACCGCGCCGAGGTCGTCCAGGCAGGCCACGTCGAGCTTGACTGTCGCGCCCCGCAAACCCTCCTGCGGCGCCACCCGCAACCAGCTCACTCCCTGCGCTGGCGTCGGAGTCGTCGTCGGCGCCGAGGGCGTCGTGCGCTGGCTCGGCGACGGGCTCACCTCGGATGGGCTGATCTCGACCGGCCTAGGAGTTCCTGCACAGGCAACGGTCACCAGCCCCAGGCTAACGATCACTGCACTGGTCCAGACGTTCATAGCTGGCCCAGCATGC
This sequence comes from Pseudonocardiaceae bacterium, assembly GCA_035276605.1. Classification (GTDB taxonomy): domain Bacteria; phylum Actinomycetota; class Actinomycetes; order Mycobacteriales; family Pseudonocardiaceae. The sequence goes on from DATELN010000146.1 coordinate 3,634, forward strand.
CAGTGATGAGCCATCACCGCGGGCACCGACACACATGCCCATGCGCACTACAACGGCAGTCTGGATGCAGACTGCCGAAGAGGAGGGGCTAGCGGATCATGCCGGCGACGGGGCGCAGGCGGGGCGAGCCTTCGTCTTCGAGGTAGTCCGCTGGGGCGGTTTCGTCGGTGCCGTTGAAGGCGCGTAGCGACCGCGCCACGATTGTCACGACTACCGCGGCCACGAGGTTGCCGATGAGCGCCACGAATCCCACGTAGATCTGCATCGGTGAATCAATTGGGTGCCAGCCGAAGATCGATAGCTTGTTCAGCGCGAGCGCCGATCCACCGAAGTGCAGCCTTCCGGTGGCCGGATTAGGAATGCCATAGAGCATGGCGAGGCCCCATGCCATCCCGGCCACCCAACCGGCGACCAATCCCCAGACGTGGAACCAGCGCGTATATAGCGCGATGGCCACCATGGGTAGCGTCTGCAGAATGATCACGCCGCCGATCAGTTGAAGGTCGATCGCATACTGCGGGTCGACAAACACGATGAACGCGACCGCGCCGAACTTCACCACCAGCGAGGCGATTTTCGCCTGCTTGCACTCCTGCTCAGTGGTGGCATCACGACGCAGATACGCCTTGTAGATATTGCGGGTCCACAGGTTGGCCGCCGCGATCGACATGATTGCGGCAGGTACCAGCGCTCCGATTCCGATGGCCGCGAAGGCGACCCCGGTGAACCACGAGGAGAATTGCCCTTCGAACAGCATCGGGATTACTGTATTCGAATCCGCCCGGCCGGTGGCGGCGTTGACGATGGGTTTCGTGTTTGCCGCGATCGCTGCATAACCCAGCAGCGCAAGCAATCCCAGAAGCAGCGAATACGCAGGTAGCGCCACCATGTTGCGCTTGATCACATTGCGGCTGCGTGACGCCAGTGCACCGGTCACCGCATGCGGGTAGAGGAACAGCGCCAGCGCTGAGCCCAGCGCCAGCGTGACGTACTGAAGCTGGTTGTTGGCGCCCAACAACAGGCCATCGGCAGGCGTTTTTGTGGCATTGAACTTCGCATCTGCCGCGTCAAAAATAGAGCCCCAGCCACCGAGTTTCGCCGGCACAATAACGATGGCCGCGATGATCACCAGATAAATTAGGGTATCCTTGACGAACGCGATCAGCGCCGGGGCCCGCAGGCCAGATTGGTAAGTGTAGAGGGCCAGGATCACGAATGCGATGAACAGCGGGAAGTGCCCGGCCAGCCCGGACCCGTTGAGGCCCATGGTGCGCAGTACCGCTTCCAATCCAGCCAGTTGCAGGGCGATATACGGCATCGTCGCGACGATTCCGGTGATCGCGACAAGGAACGCCAAGATATCCGAGCCGTAGCGGCCGGCAACGAAATCCGCCGGGGTGACATAGCCGTGGACCCGTGACACCGACCACAACCGGACCAGCGGCAGGAATACCAGGGGGTAGACGAGCACGGTGTAGGGCAGTGCGAAAAACCCCATCGCCCCAGCGCCGAACATCAGCGCGGGCACCGCGACGAAGGTATAGGCGGTGTAGAGATCGCCCCCGATGAGGAACCAGGTGATCCACGACCCGAACTTGCGACCGCCCAGCCCCCATTCGTCGAGGTGGTTCAGCGCGCCCACCGACTTCCACCGGGCGGCGTAAAAACCCAGCCCGGTGACGAAGAGGAACAGCAGCGCGAAGACGACGAGCTCGGTCCAGCGCACCGTCATGGCCGCTCCCTCGTCTTCCGGTCCGCCGTCTTGTAGTACACGACAGCCACGCACGCCACGCCGAGCGGAATAAACAAGAACTGCACCCAGTAGAACAGCGGAAACCCGAACACCCGGGGCTCATCCCGGTTGAACACCGGTGTCACCAACACCAACAGCGGCACCAGGAGCAACAAGTTCCACCCGCGCATCCCGACATTATGCGGGTCAGGGGCGACGTAGTCGTCCCTTCAGCGCGTCAAGTTCGTCAAGCATTGTGGTGGGGAGGGCGTCGCCGATCTTGGCGAACCACTCGTCGATCAGCGGCAGCTCGGCGCGCCACTCGTCGGCGTCTACGGCCAGCGCCGCATTGACATCGTCAACGGGGGTGTCCAGGCCGGATAGGTCAAGCTGATCGGCGGTTGGCACCCGGCCGATCACGGTGTCGACCGCCTCGGACCGGCCCTCGATCCGCTCGATGACCCACTTCAGTACCCGGCTATTCTGCCCGAAGCCCGGCCATAGGAAACGACCGTCGGCACCGCGGCGGAACCAGTTGACGTAGTAGATCTTCGGCAGCTTGCTGGCGTCGGCGGCCTTGCCGACGTCGATCCAGTGCTGGAAGTAGTCACCGGCGTGGTAGCCGATGAACGGCAGCATGGCCATCGGGTCGCGGCGCACCTGGCCGACCGCGCCGGCCGCCGCCGCGGTCTTCTCACTGGACAGCGTGGCACCTAGAAACACCCCGTGCTGCCAGTCAAACGCCTCGTTGACCAGCGGGATCGTGCTGGCCCGGCGACCACCGAACAGAATCGCCGAGATCGGCACACCGGCCGGGTCGTCCCACTCGTTGGCAAGCATTGGGCACTGCGTCATCGGGGTGCAGTACCGGGAGTTCGGGTGCGCGGCGCGGACGCCGGCAGCGCCCTGATTAGGCGTCCAGTGCTCGTGCCGCCAGGAGGTGAGATGCGTGGGCTGGTCGTCCATGCCCTCCCACCAGATGTCCTGGTCGTCGGTGAGCGCGACGTTGGTGAAGATCGAGTTACCTAGGCACAGCGTGCGCATGGCGTTGGGATTGGTCCGCCAGCTGGTGCCCGGGGCCACCCCGAAGAACCCGGCCTCAGGATTCACCGCATAAAGCCGGCCGTCGGCGCCGAAGCGCATCCACGCGATGTCGTCGCCCAGAGTCTCGGCCTTCCAGCCGGGGATGGTGGGGGCGAGCATCGCCAGGTTGGTCTTGCCGCAAGCTGACGGGAACGCCGCCGCGACGTAGTGAACCTGGCCCTGCGGGCTGGTGAGTTTGAGGATCAGCATGTGCTCGGCGAGCCAGCCCTCGTCGCGGGCCATCACTGAGGCGATCCGCAGCGCGTAGCACTTCTTGCCCAGCAACGAGTTGCCCCCGTAACCGGAGCCGTAGCTCCAGATCATCCGCTCCTCTGGGAAGTGGCTGATGTACTTGGTCTCGTTGCATGGCCACGGCACATCCAACTGGCCGGGTTCGAGCGGGTGGCCCACCGAGTGCAGGCAGGGCACAAAATCAGCTTCAGTACCGTCGGCTCGGACGAACTTGCGCAGCGCGGCGGCGCCCATTCGCGTCATGATCCGCATCGAGCAGACCACATAGGCCGAGTCGGTGATCTCGACGCCAAGCTTGGGATTCGGGTCGTCCAGCGGTCCCATGCAGAACGGCACCACGTACATCGTCCTGCCACGCATGCAGCCTCGGTACAGCCCCGTCATGATCTTTTTCATCTCGTCGGGGTGCATCCAATTGTTGGTGGGACCGCAGTCGCGCTCCTCGCGCGAGCAGATGAAGGTGCGCTCTTCTACCCGGGCCACGTCGGACGGGTCGGAGACGGCCAGGAAGGAGTTGGGTTTGCGGTTTCGGTCCAGCCGGGTGAGCGTGCCGGCGTCGACGAGCTGCGCGGTGAGCCGTCGCCACTCCACCTCAGACCCGTCGCACCACTCGATGCGGTCAGGCTGGGTAAGTTCCGCGGTGTCATGCACCCAGTCGCGCAATTGGGCGTGGCTGGTCGGGGCGTGGTCGAGGTCTAGCTTGGTGTCCAAGACAGGCACAGCAGTCACTGCTCGTCTCCTTCGTGAGCCAACTGGCTCCCATCCGACCCGACGGCGTTCTTCGGGAATGCCGAGGACCGCCACATGCTGCGCATGGGCGGTGGACGTCGAAGGGATCAAGAACCACGGTAGTCCGGAAGGTGAGCAAGTGCCCGCATTTGAGGCCATCCTCACAAACCGCCGCGCCGGGTGACGCCAACTGTTCGGCCTATGCTGCCCGCGTTCAACGCGCCGCCGGCCGGGTACTGGAGGCTGGTCATACCCGCCAAGGATTTCCGAGCGAAGTACCGCTCCATCTACGGCGCCGCAAAGGAGGCGACACCTCCCTGAGCACTCCGGACGGTGCCGATTGCGAACCGGCGGTGGACAAGCTGCCGCGCGAGACGAAGGGCAACGCCATCGATAGCGATTACATCGAGAAGGTGAACCAGGAAGGCGAAATCGGCTATGACCTGTCCCAACTCGCGCGAGATGCCGTGGAGGTAGGTTCTTGCCCAACGGTCCACGAACACCGACCTACCCTCATGCGCCGGCCGGCCCTCGACCAGACCATGCCGTCTCTGTGTCGCTAACGCAACGTGTTCACCTAGGCACAAATAGTTATCCTTGCGCTGGTCACTCGTATGGCTTATTTTCGAGAATGCGTGACCACGGAGAGTAGGGGGAGCTAACTCGGGTCATTTCAAAAAAGGCGCTGCCGAGTGCGGCGATCGACACGCTACTGACCTGCATCGGGGAACAGGTCGCGAGGCGCTGAACCGCGTCAAATGAGAGCGGCATCATCTCGTGGCACCTTTCGTCGTGAAACCTCCGGTCAGATCAAGGGCAGCACGTCGACTGCGGACTCTTCAAGGGGGCTGGTGGCGCCCAATCTTGAGGTCGAGTTTGGTCTTGCGCCGGCGTAGCTTCTCCGTAACACGGACCAGGGGGAAGGGACACGATATGAGGATTTCAGACGTCTTCACCATGGGTGGCGACTTTGGGGACGGCTACGGCGGCGACAGCGGCTACCGCGGCTACGCTTGTTACGGCGACTTCAACAAGTATTGCTTCCGTGGCAGCCGCCCGTTTAGGGCGCCAATCCAGGTCGAGGCACCGGACCTCTACGGTAAAGAGGATCACAAAGCCTACTAGTAAGTATCGTCGGGCGGTGGCCTCAATCCTTGGCCAGGAAAGGCCACCGCCTCAGGACGATTACGATGCCTGACTGACTGAGGACATGTTGAAGTCGGGGATCCGCATGGGCGGCATTGCGGTGCGAGCGAAATAGTCCTTCCACTCCCGGCACAGGGTGCGTTCGGTGGCGCCCACCTCGGTGACTCGCCGGATCAGGTCAATCGGGCTTTCGTTGAACCGGAAGTTGTTCACCTGGCCGACCACCTCGCCGTTTTCGATGCGATACACCCCGTCTCGGGTCAACCCGGTCAGTAGCAACGACACCGGATCGACCTCGCGGATGTACCACAGGCAGGTCAGCAACAAGCCCCGGTCAGTGCGCGCCACCAGCTCGTCGGTCGAGGTAGCGTCACCCCCGGTCAAGATCAGATTTTCGGCCGGTGGGGTGTAGTGGCCGCCCAGCTCCTGCGCGGCCGCCCGGGGATAGGTCAGCGCGTGCACCGTGCCGTCGCGCAGCCAGTCCACCCGATCCATCGGGGCGCCGTTGTCGAACACGCTGACCGAGTCGCCCGACGCGGTGGTCGCCAAGAACGGCGCGGTCTGCAACCCGGGCGCGGATGGATCGGTCGATAAGGTCAGCGGTAGTGACGTGAGCCGCTCACCCAGCCGGGTGCCGCCTGAACCGTTGCCAGGAGCCGCGAACGCCGACCGGCCCTCGTGCGCCGGCCGGCCGTCCATCGACCAGACCATGTAAAGCAGCAGGTCGGCGACTGCCGACGGCGGCAGGATCGTTTCGTACCGGCCGGCGGGCAGCTGCACCTGCCGCTGCGACCAGCCCAGCCGCCGGCGCAGCTCGGCGACCAGCCCGGAGAAGTCCAGGTCGGTGAAATCAGCGGTGTACGCGCCGGCCCAGGCACTACGGGTGAGGTCGTCGGCAATCTTGCCGTTGAGCTCGACGGTGCCGGTGGGCTGCACCCAGCGGCGGCGCAACCCGGTCGACGATGCCAGCCAGGTGGTCTCCAGGCGGTGGTCGGCAAAGCCGTAGAGTAGCTCACCCGCGCCGCCCCGGACCGCCGCGACGAGCTCGTCAGTCAACCGGGCGAAGACCCCGATCTCGGTGGCCGCCGC
>DATELN010000147.1:0-3661 GCA_035276605.1 Pseudonocardiaceae bacterium
CAGTCGGCACGAACACCGCCGCGACGCGGTCGGCCAGCCGCTGCACCGCCGCCTTGCCTTCCTGGGCCTGCTCGACTAGCCGCGTCATCCGCGCGAGCTGGGTGTCGGCACCAACCCGGGTGGCTTTCAACACCAACCGCCCGCCGGCGTTGATCGTGCCCCCGATCACCTCATCGCCCTCGTCGACCTCGCGCGGCACCGGTTCCCCGGTGACCATGCTGGTGTCCAGCGCGGAGCGTCCTTCCTCGACGACCGCGTCGGTGGCCACCTTCTCGCCGGGGCGGGCCAGGAACCGGTCACCGATCACCAGGTCGCTGACCGGGACCCGGACGGTCCCGCCGTCGCGCAGCACGTCGACGTCCTTGGCGCCCAACGCCAGCAACGCGCGCATCGCGGCACCAGCGGACCGTTTCGCGCGCGCTTCGAAATACCGGCCGGCCAGTAGGAAGATTGTCACTCCGGCGGCGACGTCCAGATACAGGTCATGATCACCACCGGTGAGGACCGACAAGCCGCGACCCAACCCGGGCTCGACCGGCCCACCGCGCACCATCACCCACAGCGACCAGGCCGTCGAGGCCAGCACCCCAATCGAGACCAGGGTGTCCATCGACGACGTGCGGTGGCGTAGCCCGTTGAGCGCGGCACGGTGGAACGGCCAGGCGCACCAGCAGACCACCGGAGCGGCCAGCAGCAGGCACACCCACTGCCACCCGGCGAAGCGCAGCTCGGGGAACAGCGACCACGCCAACGACAGGTCGCACAACGGCACGCCGATCACTGCCGCGACCGCCAATCGCCGGCGCAGGTCGGCGACCCGATCGTCAGCGGGTAGCTGTTCGGCCTCGCGGACATCGTCCACCCGCTGCGCGGCATACCCGGCGCGCTGCACCTGCTTGATCAGCATTCGGGGGTCGGTGCCGGCTGGGCACCGCACCCGGGCCCGCTCGGTGGCGTAGTTCACCGTCGCGTGCACACCGTCGAGCTTGTTCAGGGTGCGCTCCACCCGCGCAGCGCACGCCGCGCAAGTCATGCCCGCCACGCGGATCTCGTAGTGCCGAAGGTCCGGCGAGACCCGCGGGGTCGTGGTGCCGGCCGTCTCCCGTCCCCTCCCCAGTCGAACAGAGTCGGAGATCAGGCTAACCGTCCGCACTTGTGGTAGCGCAAACGCACCACCTACTGTGCGACACGCAACAGCGCGAGGAAGCCGGTGAGAATCCGGCGCGGTCGCGCCACTGTGATCGGGCGGTCCCGCCCGGAGCCAGACCTTCGGCCGTTGCGCAGCTGGAGCCCTGCCAGGGACGCGTCATCCCGAAGGAGTTCGCATGCACATCCCAGACGGTTTCGTGTCGCCGGCGGTCGCGGTTGCCGGAGCCGCGGTGGCCGTCGCCGGGCTCACGGTGTGCGTGCACCGCGCGGGCCGTGTTGCTACTGAGCGGCAACTGCCGCTGGCCGGCCTGGCCGCCGCAGCCTTCCTCGTGCTGGAGGCGCCGATCATCCCGATCGCGGTCGGCACCGGGGGGCACCTGCTGGGCGGCACGCTGGCCGTCACGCTGCTGGGGCCGTGGCTGGGTCCAGTGGTGATCACCGTGGTGACCGTCGTACAAGCCGCATTCTTTGGTGATGGCGGGCTGTCCGCGCTCGGGCTCAACGTGGTGAACCTGGCCCTGGTGCCGGCCGCACTCGGCTACCCGGTGCTGCTGGGGCTGCGCCGGCTGCTACCCCGCGGGTCGATGGGACTGGCGGTGGCCGCTGGGGTGGCCGCGGCAATCTCGGTGCTCGCCGCGGCTGTGCTGTTCACCGCGGAGTATGCGGTCGGCGGTACCGCCGGGCTGACGCTGCGCACGGTGGCGGTCTCCACGATCGGGGTGTACGCGGTGGTGGCGCTCGCCGAGGGGGTGGTCACCGCGCTGGTGGTGCGCGCGCTGCTCGCATTGCGCGCCGACCTGGTGCCGGTGGCGCAGCGATAACGGTGGAGCGGGCCGACCACGATCAACCATGCCTAGCGGGCTGCACCCGGGCGCAGGCCTCCGCGCGGCGCGGGTAGGAGCACACTGATGAGTGTGAGCCGGCAGTCCACCCAACAGCGCCCGAGCGCATCGCCCGCCCGGCGTCGGCTGTCGTCCCAGGCGCGGCGGGCAAAGCTGCTCGAAGCGGCACTGCATGAGTTCAGCGGTCGGGGTTACTACCTGACCCAGATGGAGCACGTCGCGACCAGAGCCGGGGTGAGCAAGGCGCTGGTGTACCAGCACTTCCCGAGTAAGGAAGAGCTGTTCGCCGCGGTCACCGAACAGGTCGTGGAAGGTTTCATGGCGCGACTGCCCGGCGTGCTGAGCAAGGCCGGCGATGCCCTTGGCGCCTGGCGCGGGGTGGTCCGGCTGCTGTGCGACACGGTGAGCGAACGCCCGGAGGCGTGGGCGTTGGTCGCCCGGCATCTGGACAACCCCGAGCTGGGTGCGTCGCTGCGGCGGCTGCGTGAGCAGGTCATCGAGGTCTTCGCGAGGGTCCTGGCCAGCTACTACGAGCCCGAGGGAGAAGTTGCGGCGTTGTCTAAGGAGGAGGTTCTCGCGCAAGCCCGGCTGACCGTGCCGTTGCTGATGGGTGCCCTGCAAGGGCTGATGTCCTGGTGGCTGGAGCACCCGGAGGTGCCGCGAGCGAAGGTGGAGGCCAAGGCCGTGGACGTCGGGTGGCTGGGCCTGGACCGGATTCGCCGTGGTGAGTGGCTTCCCCTTGCAAGTGACTGACGAGTCAGTTACCTTGGAGGACGGTATCTTCAAGGAGGCTCGCAGATGTCCGTGACCAACACTGTCGACGCAAGGGTTAGCACCGTTCCCGACCGTGAAATCACCGCGCAGCGGCTATTGAAGACGTCGGCCAAGCACTCTTACGACCCCGCGGTCGAGATTGACTGGGAGGCGCCGCTGGCGCCAGACCGGTACTTTCTCGATCCTCGGCGCAGCTCGCTGTACGGCACCGCGCTGTGGGAGCAAATGAGCGAGCAGCAGCGCATCGCGCTGACCAAGCACGAACTGGCCAGCATGTACAACATGGGTATCTGGTTCGAGACGATCCTCATGCAGATGCTCATCCGCCACGTCTACGACCGTCCCAAGGGCAGCGCGCACGCCCGGTACGGATATACCGAAATCGCCGACGAGTGCCGGCACTCGGTGATGTTCTCCCGCGCGGCGGAGAAGTTCGGTGGCTCGGATTACGGCCCCGGCTGGTTCGTCCAGCATCTCGGGCGGTTGCTCAAGACCACCTCCACCAACACCTTGACCTTCGGCGGCGCCCTCTACGTCGAGGAGATTCTGGACGCACTGCAACGCGAGCAGATGGTCGACGAGTCACTGCAGCCGATCGTGCAGAAGGTGTCGTGGATCCACGTCGTCGAAGAAGCTCGCCATATCCGCTACGCCCGGGACGAACTCCAGCGCCAGCGGCCCCGGCTGGGTCCGCTGGGTAGGGCCTACAGCCGCTTCATCCTCGCCCTGGTCGTCTACTTCTCCACCACCCGGCTGATCGACCCGAAGGTGTACGCGGCGGTGGGTCTGGACGTCGACGAGGCCGTCGCGGCGGCTGCCGCAAACCCGCACTGGCGACAGACCAAGCAGTTCGCCGCGCGCAAGGTCATCGACTTGTTCACCGAGGTCGGGCTCAT
>DATELN010000148.1:0-3176 GCA_035276605.1 Pseudonocardiaceae bacterium
CACCGGAATAACGTCTTCCAGGACCGTCGCTCCCCTCAACGCTGCGGCGGTCACGCTCCCGCCCGCGGCTATCTCGGGCGATTCTGGGCCCGCGACCATGTCGCGTTCCGCGGCGTGGTCGAGCTTGTCGAAATCCGCGCGTGTGCAGCGCAGCCTGATTTCACCGTCCGTGGCCTCGACCAGGTGCACGGGGACAAGCCGCCCATCCTCCTGCCGGTGCCCCGGCTGGATGACAAGGTGGGTGACCGTCTCAGTGGCCGGGTCGATGATCAGGCGGCGCACCTCGCCGCAGTGACCATCCGTGCAGCTTGCCCTGGCCCCGATCGTGAACTGCGGCTCTCCGGCCATAGCTGCCTCCCTTCGTCTTGTTGGACTGTAGCGGCACCCGCCCGGCATCAGCGCGATGCGGTGTTTTGGATCATCAAGGACCGGCCTCGGCGCCGAGTGAGCTTTCATGACCCCCGCGGGCTTAGCCGGGTATCCGGCTTGCCGCTAGAGGTCTGTAAAACCGCTACCGCGCATGTGGCAACTGCACACGGCTGCGGCACTGTTAGCACATGCCGAGATATCTACGCGCTAGTTAACTACCACGATTCGCACCGCACATCAGACGTTGGGGCCGGAACTGAGCCGCCGAGCGCGGCTGCCCAGGCCTTCCATTCACCTACGGCTGCTGGTAGCTGTACCAGTATCTGCTTGTGGCGTTGACGTCGGCGAGGATCAGGGCACCGCTGGTCGTCGTCAGGTTCTGCTTGGTGGACGACACGTTGTGGACATACTGGTCGGCGTCCACGATGCGCGCCACCTTCGAGGTGCCGAAGCTGATGTTGCTGAGGCTGGAGTCCTTCTCGTAGATGGCACCGCCGGAGCTGGTGCAGACCCCGGCATTCGTCGTACCGCTCGGCTTCGGATAGGTCGCGTAGGTGCGCAGCAACCCGTGAGGCTCATCGATTAGCACGATCACACGGTTGGGACATTCGGAGACCTTGGCGATCGTGTTCACGCTCCATGAACCGGTGCCCGCGCTGTTCGGGGTCAGCGCCAGCAATTGGATCAGCGGTTGGGTGGAGGTGGTGAACGAGGTCTTCACCGCCGCGAACACGCGCCCCGAGGTGGTGGCGTCGAGCCACTTGAGGTTCATGTGGTCATCGCCTTGCTTCTGTCCGGTCACCACGGGCGAAGGCTTGCTCCAGGACGTGAGGGAGGCCCCAGACACATGCACGCTCCAGTAGAACCCGTCAGTGGAGTCACCAACCTGCCGGCTCCACATCACGCCCATTTTGTTGCCGAACCGGATCACGGCCGAGGTGTCGTCGATCGACACATTCGCCATCGAGGAACTGTTGGCCGTATCCGGGTGAGCGAAGCGTGTCCAGGTCGTGCCGTCCGGGGAGGCAGCCAGCCAAATCTTTTTCCCCTGCGTCCAGGTCGCCCACATTGTCCCGGCACTGTCCTTGTCGATCGTCAGCGTCTCGGTCTTGTGGTTGTTGATTTGGGACGAGCCGATCAGGGAGTACTTCCGCTGCGTGGAGTCGTAGCGGAACCGGTACAACGTGCTGGGATAGCCGGACACGGCATCGACACCATCGTTCACGAACCGGTGGCTAGCGACGTACAGCGTGCTCCCGTCCCACAGCACGTCGTGGTGGGTGTTGGCCCGCTTCTCGACGGTGACGCCCGTATCGGTCCATGTGCCGTTCGCGAACTCGAAGATGTGGAAGTCCTGGCTGACCGTGTCCCACAGAACCCCCCACCAAGAGCCGCCGTTGAACCACAGCACGCTCTCGGCGCGCTTGGTGCCCGTTGGGGTGCCAGTGCCGGAATGCGACGGGCCCACGGTGCCAATGTCACCGGTATCGGCCCACGCAACCCCGACGGGCAGCAGACCCAAGGCGAACAGGACAGCGGTCAGCAGCACAACTCCCACGCGCCGTGGCGACCGGCCTCGGCGAGGCTGGCGATACGGCGGCGTCACCGCACTGCCCCGCCCGTCACTCTGGCTGCGGGACGACCGAAGAACTGACGGCATGAACTTAATCCCCCCAAAGCTCGGCTCCGCCGCAAGCGCAAACCCCGCGCGCATGACGGTCGTCCTACCGGCGCCGTTCGGACCCAAAGCGGGTGAGCCGACCCGGTCGGCCGCGAACGTATGCCCAGTCAGAACCACCCTTGTGTAGGCCTGGTGCAGAACTTGTGTAGGCCTGGCGTAGAGATTGTGGAGACCAGCTGAACCAAGAGCGCGCGGACATGCGCTATCGGCCCGCAGCTTGCGCAGCGCAGCGGACTCCTAATGCCGCAGCAGGCACCGTTTGCCCCGCTCCGGCCCGAGCCGCTCAGTGGCAGCTGCCGGCGCCCGAGTCCTGGAAGGAACCGCCCTGCGTCGGCAGGAAGCGCCAGCTGTAGCCGGTCGGACGCAATTGGAGCTGGAGGACGCCGAAGCTGTCGCTATTGCGCGCCTGGCTGCCAGCAAGCGGCGGGCCTAGCGGGTAGAGGCTCTTGCCGCCGGTGCCCACGACGAACTCGCGCACACCCCTGGCAGGGTCGACCCTGCCGAGGGGGTCGAGCGGGGCGAAGCGCTCGTAGTTGTGCTCGTGTCCCACCAGCACGACGTCGGCGCTGGCCTGGTACAGCGCCAGCCACAGACCGCTCACGGCCGGGTCGCTGCCGTGGGCAGTGCCGGAACTGAAGCGCGGGTGGTGCCAGAACGCGAGTGTGCAGCGGGCCGGGTGGGCTGCCAGGTCGGCTCGCAGCCAGCGCTCTTGCCGCGAACCGGGCTGGCAGCCGCCAACCGCGTCGCAGTTGGAGTTGAGCGCGACCAGGTGCCAGCGTCCAAGGTCGAAGCTGTACCAGCCCTCGCCGCGCTGGCCGGCCCGTGGCCCAAAGAATCCGTAGTAGCCGCTGGCGCCGGCGGTGTGGTAGTCGTGGTTGCCAGGGGCCGGGTAGGTGCGGTCGCGGAAGCGACCCCAGCTCGGCGCGTAGCAGCGCGCGAATTGGACGGCCGAGCCGTCCTCGTAGACGGTGTCGCCGAGCGTGAGCACTGTCCCCGGCAGCGTGTCGAGCAGGGCCGCCGTCTGCTCGTCGCCGTCGCTGGCACAGCTGGCAATGTCGCCAGCGGCCAGCAGCTTGGCCGACCGTTTCCCAGCAGCCTTGGTGGCGGTCGCCGGGGCGTTGCTGTC
>DATELN010000149.1:0-6499 GCA_035276605.1 Pseudonocardiaceae bacterium
GCATTCGGTGCTATAGCACCGAATGCCACTCACGACCCCCTCGGGTTGAGCGTTGGGCCGCGCCCAGCGCAGCGTGCCGATGGGTATCCGCCGGGCCCTGGCGGCCCGCGACCGCTGCTGCGCTTTCCCGGGTTTGACCGATTACCCGGATGGTGCGAGGCCCACCACGCCCAACACTGGATCGACGGCGGGGTGACGAGCGTGGCGACGTGCTGCCTGCTGTGCCCCGCCCACCACCAAGTCCACCGGCAAGGCTGGAACATCACCATCAAGGGTGGCCACGCCGAAGTCCACCCACCCCCGATCATTGACCCTCACCAACCCACTCCGACGCTGAACGAGATCAGCCATCACGTCCCCGTCGCGTCGACGCCCCGCGCGGTGCGAGCGCCGTACAATTCAACGGCGCCGCATGGAGAAGATGCGCGGATACCGGCCAGTCTGGGGAGGTACCAGTAATGAGAACTCGCCAGAGTCAGATAAGGCTGACATACCCCTAACACGCTTCTAGGCGTGGGAGTGGGTGCGTGCGCTCCCCGGCGAGGAGGTAGGTCGTGAACCTCGGGCGAACCAAGAGCATCGAGCAGTCGATAGCGGACACCGAGGAGCCGGTCCACCAGCTCCGCAAGCGGCTCGGCCCGGTCCAGCTCACCCTCTTCGGGGTCGGTGTGATCATCGGCACCGGTATTTTCGTTCTCACCGGCAAGGCGGCCGGGGTCCAGGCGGGTCCGGCAGTCGCGCTGTCGTTCGTGTTCGCCGGTCTAGCCTGCGCGCTGGCCGCCCTGTGCTACGCGGAGTTCGCGAGCACCGTGCCGGTGGCGGGCTCGGCCTACACCTTCTCCTACGCCAGTCTCGGCGAGTTCGTGGCCTGGATCATCGGCTGGGACCTCGTGCTCGAACTCGCCCTTGGTGCCAGCACGGTGGCCGTCGGCTGGTCGTCATATTTCGCCGACGTGATGAAATCGGCTGGCATCACCATTCCGGAATGGGCATATGGCGGTTCGCACAACGTCGTCGCGGCCGTCATTGTCCTTATCCTCACCGCGGTGATCTGCCTGGGCATCAAGATTTCCTCCCAGGTCAATATGGTGATCGTCGCGGTCAAGGTCGGCATCGTACTGTTCGTCATCATCGCCGGCTGCTTCTACATCAAGGCTAGCAACTACTCGCCGTTCATCCCGCCGACCGGCTCCCCGGCGGCTGGGGGCGCGCAAAGCACCCCGTCTCTGCTGCAGGACCTCGGTTTCTCCCCCGGTTCATTCGGTATCACGGGTATCTTCACCGGTGCCGCACTGGTGTTCTTCGCGTTTATCGGCTTTGACATCGTCGCGACCGCCGCGGAGGAGACCAAGAAACCGCAGCGGGATATGCCCATCGGCATCCTCGGCTCCCTGGGCATCTGCACCGCGCTGTACGTCGCCGTGTCGCTGGTGATCGCCGGAATGGTGAAATATACCGATATCAAGATCAATGCACCGCTGGCTGAGGCGTTTCGCTCGGTGGACCAGCCGGCGTTCGCAACCGTAATCTCGGTCGGAGCGTTGCTCGGCCTGACCACGGTGATGCTGATCCTCATGCTCGGGCAGAGCCGGGTTTTCTTCGCGATGAGCCGGGACCGGTTGCTACCGCCTGCGTTCGCCGCGGTCAGCCCACGGTTCGGCACGCCGGTCCGGACGTCGATCGCGACAGGTGTCGTCGTCGCGCTGCTCTCGACGTTTGTGCCACTCACCGAGCTTGCCGAGCTGGTGAACATCGGTACCCTGTTCGCGTTTCTGCTCGTCGCCCTCGGTGTCGTGGTATTGCGCCGTACCCGTCCTGACCTGCCGCGGGCGTTTCGCTGCCCGGGCGTTCCCGCGGTCCCCATCCTCGCGGTGCTGGCGTCGTTCTATCTGATGCTCAATCTGCCGGGCGCGACCTGGCTGCGATTCATCGTCTGGATGGTCATCGGGTTCGTCGTGTACTTCACCTACAGCGTCCGTCACAGCAGGCTAGTCACCGATCCCAACTATTCCCGCGGTGCGCTGGCAACACGAAAAACCGGATAGCCGGCGGCGATGCGCAGCAGTTGTTCATCGGTTGCCTCTGGTCCGATACCGGCAAAGAAGCTGCCGATCTCGAATTTCCAGCGCTGGAGGTAGGCGCGGAGCACGGCAGGCTTGTCCGCATCGGCCAGTTCGGCCGGGGTGAACCGTTCGATGCGGCGGCCGAGTCGTAACTCGCCCTCACCTGTGGCGCGCAGGTTGCGGACCCAGTGCGTGTGCCCGCGCGGTGCCACCAGGTAGCGCTCACCGCCATGGGTCAGGACGTTCACTGGCGTGGCGTGCCATTGCCCAGTCTTGCGACCGCGCACATACAGCATGCGGGCTCCCCACACGCTGACGCCGGACCGGGCGAGTAGGACGACGGTCTGGTTGAGCAGCTTTGTCGCCCAACGGGGTTTGACGTATCTGGCATCCGCCACGACCACACCTCACCAGCTAAGGGAGAGCACCGCTCTCGTTTGAGAGCAGTGAACAGCACCGCGCCGCGATTGTCAAGAGTGGTGCTCTCGTATCAGATCGTTGCTCTGTCACACTGGTCTTTATGCACGTAGGCCGAACCGCCCGGGAACGCGCGCGCGCCGAACTCACCCGCGAGATCAAGGACGAAGCGCGCCGGCAACTTGCCCAGTCCGGTTCCGACGGCCTGTCGTTGCGCGCCGTGGCGCGGCAGTTGGGCATGGTGTCCTCGGCTCTCTATCGCTACTTCCCTAACCGGGACCACCTGCTCACCGCGTTGATCGTCGACGCCTATAACGCCGTGGGTGTCGTCGCGGAGAACGCGAACGCGGCGGCGGCGCCGACGGACTTACGGGTCCGGTGGGGCAACGTGTGCCAAGCCGTTCGGGCTTGGGCGCGAGCTCATCCGCATGAATATGCCCTCGTCTACGGATCTCCGGTGCCCGGCTACCACGCTCCGGAGATCACTATCGTGCCCGCCGCCCGGGTCCCGCTGGTGCTGGTCGCGATAGTGCGGGACGCATGGGCCGGCGGCGCGCTGACCCTCGACCCCATGCAAGCCTCGTTCACGCCACTGCTCGCCCAGCAAATAGGGAACCTGGCCGCCACAGTCGCCCCCGAGCTGCCTCAAGACCTTCTCGTCCGTGCCCTGATCGCCTGGACGCAACTATTCGGAATGATCAGTTTTGAAGTGTTCGGCCACCTCGTGGGCAGCGTCGACCCGAGCGACGAATTCTTCGTCCACGCCGTCGAACGGATGGCCGACTTCGTCGGCCTGCCACCCAGCAGTCAGGGCTGAAAGCGGTAACCCATGCCGGGTTCGGTGACCAGGTGGCGGGGATGCGAGGCGTCGGGTTCGAGCTTGCGGCGCAGTTGGGCGAGGTAGACGCGCAAGTAGTGGGTTTCGGTGTGATAGCGCGGACCCCACACCTCGCTGAGTAGCTGGCGTTGGCTGACCAGCTTGCCCGGGTGGCGCACGAGAAGTTCGAGGATGCCCCACTCGGTGGGGGTCAGATGTACCACGGCGCCGTTGCGGGTCACCTGCTTGGCGGCCAGGTCAATAGCCAGCGCGCCGGCGTGCACGACGGGCTCACCTGCCCCCGGTTGCGTGGTCGCGCGGCGGACCGCGGCGCGCAGCCGGGCCAGCAGCTCATCCATGCCGAAGGGTTTGGTGACGTAGTCGTCGGCGCCGGCGTCGAGCGCCTCGACCTTGTCACCGGAGTCGGTACGCGCTGACAGCACGATGATGGGCGTGGTGCTCCAGCCGCGTAGCCTGGTGATCACCTCGGTGCCGTCCAGGTCGGGCAGCCCAAGGTCGAGCACGACGACCTCCGGGTGGCTGCGGGCTGCGACCTGCAGGGCGCAGCGCCCATCGAGCGCGGTCAGCACGGTGTAGCCACGCGCCGCGAGGTTGATCTTCAAGGCGCGCAGCAGATACGGGTCGTCGTCGACCACGAGTACCCGGGTCACGGGACGGTCGCGGGTGCGGTGGGCAGGGAGATCGCCAGAGTCAGGCCGCCGCCCGGGGTGTCCTCGACAGTCAGGTAGCCGCCCATCGCGTCGGTGAACCCGTGGGCCACGCTGAGCCCGAGTCCGATGCCGCTGGTGGTGTCACGGTCGCCCATGCGCTGGAACGGCGTGAACATCCCAGCGGCTGATCCCGGCGGGATACCGGGTCCATGGTCGACCACTCGGAGTTCGACGTGGTCGGCGTGGGCGCTGGCGCGGATCGCCACCGGCGACCCGCCGCCGTGGCGTAACGCGTTGTCGACGACGTTGGCGATGACCCGTTCCAGCAGCCCGGCATCGGCGAGCACATGCGGCAGCGACTCGTCGATCTCTACCTCGACCGCTCGTGGATGGGCGCCGTCGAGCCCGGACAGCGCGCGCAGCACCACCTCGTCATAGCCGACGGGCTGCAGCGCCGGAGTAATGGCACCGGTGGCCAGCCGGGACGAGTCGAGCAGGTTGTCCACCAGGGCGTGCAGCCGGTCGGTAGACTCCTCGACAGTGGCCAGCAGCTCGGCGGAGTCGCTTGCCGACAGCGTCAGCTCGGCGTCGCGCAGGCTGCCGATGGCGGCTTTGATCGACGCCAATGGCGTCCGCAAGTCGTGGCCGACGGCCGACAGCAAGGCGGTGCGTAGCGCCGCGGTGTGCTTCTGACGTTGCGCCTCGGCGGCTTCGGTGGCCATCCGCTGCTGACGCAACGCGAGCAGCGCCTGCCCAGCGGCGGCTTCCAAAATGAGCTGGTCGGCTGCGGTCACGATGCGCCCGACCAGGGCGAGCCGGACATCATCGGTCACGGTGATGCCGGCATCGGCTTTGTCGGGGCGCAGGCAGGGGTCGGGTCCGCAGGAGGCGGCCAGCTGCCACCGGCCGTCGTGGCGTTCCAGGAGAGCTACCGAGGTGAGCGCGAAGTTCTCCCGGATCATGTCCAGCAGTCTCGGTAGCGGGTCCGGATCGCTGAGCACGGTACGGGCGTAGGACGCCAGCAGGGATGCCTCGGTGCGCGCCCGGGCGGCCTGCTCGGCTCGCCGGGCGGCGCGGTCCACCACCATGGCCACCAGTACCGCGACCAGCACCATCAACACCAGGGTGATTACGTTCGACCGGTCGGCGATGGTCAGCGTGTGCAGCGGTGGGGTGAGAAAAAAGTTCAGCAGCAGCCCGCAGAGCACCGCGGCGAGCAGTGCCGGTCCCAAGCCACCGATCAGCGCCACGCTCACCACCGCGAGCAGGAACAGCACGACGTCGGTGGACAGCCCGAACAGGTGCGTCCCGCTCACTCCGATCGCGGTGGCCGCCGCTGGGAGCAGCACCCCACCGACCCAACCCAGGCGTTTGCGCCATCCCGGCAGCGCGCCCCGCAGGGTGGGTAGCCGCAACCCACTGCCGGCCTGTTCGTGGGTCACCAGGTGCACGTCGATCGGTCCAGATCGCTGCACGACGGTGGCGCCGATGCCCTGGCTGAACAGTCGGGCCAGCCGGGAGCGCCGGGAGGTACCCAGAACCAGCTGGGTGGCGTTGACGCCGCGGGCGAAGTCCAGCAGCGCGGTGGGGATGTCGTCGCCGACCACGGTGTGGAAAGTGGCGCCGATTCCCTCGGCCAGCGCGCGGCAGCGGGCCAGCGCGGTCGGATGGGCACTGGCCAGGCCGTCACCGCGCAGGATGTGCAGCACGAGCAGCTCCGCACCGATGCGGGCGGCGATCCGCCGGGCCCGTCGCAGCAGAGTCTCGCTTTCCGGGCCACCGGTGATCGCCACCACCAGGCGTTCCCTGATCTCCCATCCGTCGGTGCCGTCCTGCTCGCTGCGGTAGCGGTGCAGCGCCACGTCGACCTGGTTGGCCAGCCACAGCAGGGCCAGCTCACGCAGTGCCGTGAGGATGGCCGGGCGGAAATAGTTGGCGAGCGCGGCGTCGATGGCTTCCGGCCGGTAGATGTTGCCGTGCGCCATCCGGCGTCGCAGCGCCTCCGGGGTGATGTCGACCAGCTCGATCTGGTCGGCTTGGCGCACCACCTCATCGGGCACAGTGTCCTGCTGGGCGACACCGGTGATTCGCTCTATCACGTCCTGCAGGGACTCCAAATGCTGGATGTTCACCGTGGACAGCACCGTGATCCCGGCGGCGAGCAGTTCCTCGACGTCCTGCCACCGCTTGGCGTGGCGGGCACCGGGGGCGTTGGTGTGCGCCAGGTCGTCGACCACCACCACCGCTGGATTGCGGGCCAGCACCGCGGCGCCGTCCATCTCGGTGACCGCGCTGGTCAGGTGCTGGCGCGGCACGATCTCCAGTCCGTCGAGTAGCGCCTCGGTCCTGGGCCGGCCGTAGGTCTCGACAAACCCCACGACGACATCGGTGCCCCGCTCGGCACGCCGCCGGGCCTCACTGAGCGCCGCGTAGGTCTTGCCCACCCCCGGCGCGGCGCCCAGGTAGAGGCGCAAGGCGCCGCTACCTCGTGAGTGGCATTCGGTGCTATAGCACCGAATGCCACTCACGAG
>DATELN010000150.1:0-38153 GCA_035276605.1 Pseudonocardiaceae bacterium
CGAAATCGAGGCGCTGTATGCCTCGTGAGTGGGTAACAGTGTTATAACACTGTTACCCACTCACGAGGCATACAGCGCCTCGATTTCGGCGGCGAACTCTTTGACCACCACCGCACGTTTGATCTTGAGGCTCGGGGTGAGCTGGCCGCCCTGCTCGGTGAAGTCGATCGGCAGGATGCGGAACTTGCGAATCGCTTCAGCCTTCGACACGGCTTTGTTGGCCTCGTCCACCGCCCGCTGCACCTCGGCACGCAAATCCACATCATCGACCAGGTCAGCGGCAGAGTCGCCGGCCGGCTTGCTGTGCTCGGCGCGCCACGCCGGCAGCACCTCGGAGTCGATGGTGATCAGGGCCGCAACGAACGGCTGCTGATCACCGACCACCATGCATTGGCTGACCAGCCGGTGGGCACGAATCCGGTCCTCCAGCGCCGCGGGGGAGACGTTCTTTCCGCCAGCTGTGACGATGATGTCCTTCTTGCGTCCGGTAATCCGCAGGAAACCGTCGTGATCCAGCTCGCCGAGGTCGCCGGTGCGCAGCCAACCATCGACGACCGCTTCGTTGGTGGCCTGCTCATCGTGCCAATACCGGCGCAGAAGGCCGGGACTTTTGATCAGCACCTCGCCATCGTCGTCGATCTTGATCGACACTCCGCCTAACGGTTTGCCGACGGTACCGATCTTGAGGTTCTCCGGTGTGTTCAGCGTGACGGCTGCGGTCGTCTCAGTCAGCCCATAGCCTTCCAGCACCGTCACCCCGATACCGCGGAAGAAATGTCCGAGCCGTTCACCCAGCGGGGCGCCGCCAGACATCGCCGCCTGGCACCGGTTGCCGAGCACCGCCCGGAGCTTGGCATAGACCAGTTGGTCGAACACTGCATGCTTGGCACGCAGGGCAAGTCTCGGCCCGCCGGCATCCTGGGCTCGGCTCCACTCGATGGCGGTTGCAACGGCGATATCGAAGATACGGCCCTTACCGTCGGCGTATGCCTGCTGCTTGGCCGCGTTGTAGACCTTCTCGAAAACCCGAGGCACTGCCAGGACAAAAGTGGGACGGAACTCGCCCAGCTCGGCGACCAAGTTCTTCACATCGCGAGTGTGTCCAAGTGGGATGCGCGCATACACGCAACCGGTCTGGCAGATCCGTGCCAGGACGTGAGCCAGCGGGAGGAACAGCAGCAGTGACTGATCAGGCCGCATCAGCGCCGGCATCGCATCCACGGCCGCTCGGGTCACCCCGAGTAGGTTGCGGTGGGTGATCTCGCAGCCTTTGGGCTGTCCCGTGGTGCCTGAGGTGTACACCAGCGTGGCGAGGTCGTCCGCACATACCGCGGTCGCGCGCTCGCGCGCGGCTTGAGTAGAGATCGCGGTCCCCAGCGCGGTGAGTTCCTCGACCGCGGACGGCCGGTCGCCGGCCGGCTCGATCTGCCAAATCCGAGCGGGCTCGACAAGCCGGTCAGCCATGATCTGGACCATGTCACGATGCGCTGACGTCTCGACCACAATCGCTGTCGCGCCGGAGTCGGTAAGAATCCACTCCACCTGTTCTGCTGAGGATGTTTCGTATATCGGGACAGTGACGGCGCCAGCAGCCCAGATCGCGTAGTCCAGCAGGGTCCACTCGTACCGGGTCTTGGACAACAGCGCGACTCGACCCCCGGGTTTGACGCCAGCTGCGGCCAGACCCTTCGCCACTGCGGTGACCTCGTCCGCGAATTCCCTCGCTGTAACGTCGACCCAGCTCCCGTCGAGCCGGCGTCGAAAGCTGATACTGCTGGCGAAGCGCTCGGCGTTGGCCCACACCACATCGGTGAGGTTCTCTTCGTCACCTACTGTGATGGTGGCGGGAACCGTCAACTCCCGCACGGATACCTCCGCAAACTCGCCATTGTTGTCATATTCCCTGGCAACGTATCGCGCCCTAGGTTTCGTCCAACAGCCCTACTCCAGGCAGCGATCCGCGCCGGTAGCCTGCCTGACGTGCGGGTCCACGTGGTGTCCGACGTACACGGGAACGTGGATGCGCTGGCCAGAGCGGGGGAGGGGGCCGATGCGCTGCTGGTGCTGGGCGATCTGATCGACTTCGTGAACTACCACAACCCCTCCGCGGGGATTCTCGGCACGGTGTTCGGACCCGCTGCGGTCGAGCGCTTCGCGCACCTGCGCTCCGCGGGAGCGCCGGGCGCCGCGTTCGCTTTCGCCCGGCAACTGTGGGCTCAGCTGCCCGATGCCCGGGAGCTCGTCCGGCAAGCCGTCGCCGAGCAGTACGAGCGGCTATTCGCAGTGATGCCCGACCCAACGTATGCCACTCCGGGCAATGTGGACGTGCCTGAGCTGTGGTCGCATTTCGCGCACGGCGGCGTGCATGTCCTCGACGGCCAGACCACCGAGATTGGCGGGTTGAACTGGGGTTTTGTGGGCGGTGGTCTGTTACCGGGTGGGGTCGTGCCGCAGCGTGAGCCGGTGTTCCGCTCCTATCTGCGCACCCCTGAGCACTTTGCAGCAGCTGTTGCCGGGCTTGGGCGCGTCGACATGTTGTGCAGCCACATCCCGCCCGCGGTGCCCGAACTGCTCTACGACGTCCAAGCCCGGCGACCCGAGATCGGATCGCAGCACCTGCTCAGCCTGATCTGGCGGGACCGTCCGCGTGCCGCTCTGTTCGGCCACGTTCATCAGCCGCTAGCCCGCCGAGTCCGGGTGGGCCGAACCGAGTGCGTCAACGTGGGGCATTTCCAGCGCACCGGGACCCCTTATGTGGTTCGGTATTGACCATTCCCGCCGCGATCTGACCGGTAGCCTGCGCCCATGACTGACCGGTCAACCAGTCCATCGTCGTAGACGCCGCGCCCGAGGAGATCATGGATGTGATCGCCGACTTCGCGAGTTACCCACAGTGGGCGGCGGCGGTGAAGCGAGCCGGCGTGATCATTCCTGGCGCTGGCGACCGTGCCGAGCGGGTCGGGTTCACGATGGATGCGGGCCTTCTCAAGGACGTGTGGGTGCTCGACTAAGTCTGGTCGGCAGACGGGCTGGCGGTGGCCTGGGAACTCGTTGAAGGCCAGCTGCAGAGCCGGCCGCGCCTGAGCGTCACAGCCGCGCTCCATCGTCGGACTCGTCAGCTGGCGGGTCCGGCCGCAAACCGATCACCAGCCAACCGATGCCTGCGGTGACAGCGAGTAGGCCAAGCGGGGTTCCCACCCGGTCGTCCACATTTAGCAGGGTCGGTGCAGCCAGCAACAACACCCCCACGGTCAGGGTGAGTACGCCGCCCACCGTGCGTGGTCTAGGAATCGGCAACGGCGGCGGTTCGGGCGGATCGAAGTGTTCCTCGCCGGTCTCGGGGGTGGAGTCACGCGCAGGCCAGCTGGATACATCCGGCTCGGCACGTAAGCCGGCGACGATGCGGGCGAACGTGAGGTCGGTATCTTCCCGGCCGTCCCCCGGACCGTCGCTCAGACCGTCGTTCGGACGGGCGCTTGAACCAGACTGCCATGCTGGACCGTCACGCTCCTCAGGATCGAGATAGCTCAACGGGCGACACCACTCTTCGTGTTCGGACAGGCTCGCTGCGAGCTTGACAGTACCTGCTCCGACGCGTGTCCGGCGTGGCTGCTGGCCCGGCACTACCAGAGGCGGTCAGCGCTGCCTACGCCACGGACGGCGCGGGGACCATTGTGTCCCGGATATCGTGCTCCGTAGGCTGGTTAATGCGCTCGCCCGGATGGCGAGGGAAGGATCGGTAGGCGGTGTTTTACTGGCTGCTCAAGCACCTGCTGCTCGGCCCGATCATGAAGCTGACGTGTCACCCGCAGGTCCGGGGCGCCGAGCATATTCCCAAGCGCGGTGGCGCGATACTGGCCAGCAACCACCTTGCGGTCGCCGATTCGTTCTTCCTGCCGTTGATGATCCGTCGCCGGCTGACATTTCTGGCCAAGCGGGAGTACTTCACCACGCCCGGATTGCGCGGGTGGCTCAAGCGGCAGTTCTTCAGTGCTGCCGGCCAGGTACCCATCGACCGGTCCAGCGGGTCGGCCGCTCAGGCCGCTTTGGACACTGGAGTGCGGTTGCTAAACGCGGGTAAGTTGCTCGGAATCTATCCGGAGGGCACCCGATCTCCGGATGGGCGGTTATACAAGGGCAAGACAGGCGTTGCCCGGATGGCGTTGGAGGCCGGTGTTCCGGTGATCCCCGTCGTGATGGTGGGCACCGACAAGGTCAGCCCAGCCGGCACGAGAATGTGGCGTCCGCATCCGGTGGAAATACGCTTCGGCGAACCACTGGACTTCTCCCGTTATGCAGGTATGGCTGGTGACCGGTTCGTCGAACGCTCCATGGTCGACGAGATCATGTATTCGTTGATGGACCTCTCCGGGCAGGAATATGTCGACATCTACGCCACATCGGTCAAGGAACGCGAGGCCGCACCGCCGCGGCTGACCCTCAAGGCGGGGTGAGGTCACGGGCACTCACTACGCTGGCCGACCGTGCGGTTCTTCTACGACTGCGAGTTCATCGAAGACGGCGTCACCATCGACCTGATCTCTATCGGGGTGGTGGACGAGCAGGGTCGCGAGTACTACGCGGTGTCCACCGAGTTCGATCCCCAGCGGGCTGGCGAGTGGGTTCGAGCGCATGTGCTGCCCAAGCTGCCCGCTCCGGGCGACCCAGCCTGGCGCAGCCGCGTAGCCATCCGCGACACGCTACTGGACTTTCTCACCGCCCCGGGAGAACGAGTGGAACTGTGGGCCTGGTTTGCTGCCTACGACCACGTCGCCCTTGCGCAGCTGTGGGGTCCTATGCCGGCATTGCCGAAGGAGCTACCTCGGTTCACCCGAGATTTGCGGCAGCGCTGGGAAGACGCGGGCAAGCCGGCACTGCCTCCGCCACCCAATGACGCCCACGATGCCGTAGCCGACGCCCGGTACAACCTGATCCGGTGGCGGGTTATCGAGCAGCACCGCGTGGCGCAGCAAAGTCGTCCTCGTTGACCTGTCGTTTTGCTCATTGATCGGGTTCGTGCCAGGCTCTCGCGGATCAATCAGCTAACGGGTAGGGGAAAGGTGAATCGACATGCGCATCGGCGTGCTGACCGGAGGCGGTGACTGCCCCGGCCTCAATGCGGTGATCCGGGCGGTCACCCGCAAAGGCATCGAGGTCTACGGCCACGAGATCGTCGGCTTCCGAGACGGATGGCGGGGTCCGATGCAGGGACTGGTCCAGCCGCTTGGTCTGCCTGACGTGGAGCACATCCTCCCACTCGGCGGCACCATCCTGCGTACCTCGCGCACCAACCCCTACCGCGAGGGCGGCGCTGAGCAGGTCAAGCGCACCCTCGCCGAGCATGGCGTAGAGGCCCTGATCGCAATCGGTGGCGAGGACACCCTCGGGGTGGCCAGCCGGCTGAGCGAGGACGGGCTTTTCGTTGTGGGCGTACCCAAGACCATCGACAACGACTTAAGCGCCACCGACTACACCTTCGGCTTCGACACCGCCGTGCACATCGCTACCGAAGCGATCGACCGGTTGCGCACCACCGCAGAATCCCATCACAGGGCGGCGGTGGTCGAGGTGATGGGTCGCAACGCAGGCTGGATCGCGCTGCACTCCGGGATGGCCGGCGGCGCGAACGCAATTCTGATCCCGGAACGGCCATTCTCCGTCGACCGGGTGTGTGAATGGGTCGTGCGCTGCCTCAAGCGGGACGACGCCGCGATTGTGGTGGTCGCCGAAGGGGCGGTACCCGAAGGCGGCGCAGAACGGCTTGCCGCCGCGGACGTCGACGCGTTCGGTCACAAGCGCCTCGGCGGCGTTGGCAACTGGTTGGCCGACGAGGTCGCCCGCCGTACCGGCGCGGAGTCGCGCGCTGTCGTCTTGGGACATATCCAGCGTGGCGGCAAGCCCACCGCCTACGACCGGGTGCTGGCCACGCGATTCGGCGTGCATGCGATCGACGCGGTGCACGAGGGTGACGGCGGCGTGATGGTGGCGTTGCGTGGCACCGACATCGTGCGGGTGAAACTTGCGGAGGCCACCGCGGTGGTCAAAACGGTCCCGCCGGGCCGCTACGCGGAGGCCGAGGTCTTCTTCGGCTGACGGTCGTACGCAACCGTCGGCGTCGGTGAACCCACTGAACCGGTACTGCACTGCACCCCATACGCTCAAGCACCGTGAACTGGACCGTGGACGTGCCAATCGACACGCTGCCCGAATTACCGCCGCTGCCTGCTGATCTGCGTGCCAAACTGGACGCCGCGCTGTCCCTACCGGCTGCGCAGCAACCGAACTGGCCGGATTCCGATGCGGTACGCAACATCCGCACTGTGTTGGAAAGCGTCCCGCCGATTACGGTGCCGCCTGAGGTGGACCAGCTGCGCGACCAGCTGGGAGCGGTGGCCCGCGGTGAGGCATTCCTGCTGCAGGGCGGGGACTGCGCGGAGACCTTTGCCGACAACACCGAGCCGCACCTGCGCGGCAACATCCGCACGCTGCTGCAGATGGCGGTGGTACTGACCTACGGGTCGAGCTTGCCGGTAGTCAAGGTCGGGCGGGTAGCCGGGCAGTATGCCAAGCCACGGTCCGCGCCGATCGACGCGCTGGGCCTGCCGTCCTACCGCGGCGACATGATCAACTCGTTGGTGCCGGCACCCGAGGCGCGGGTTCACGACCCATCGCGGATGATCCGCGCCTACGCCAATGCGGCTGCAGCGATGAACCTGGTGCGGTCACTGACCTTGGCCGGGATGGCGGACCTGCACCGGGTGCACGACTGGAACAAAGACTTCGTGCGGCGATCCCCGGCTGGTGCCCGCTACGAGGCGCTGGCCGGGGAAATCGACCGGGGTCTGCGGTTCATGTCGGCATGCGGCGTGGAGGATTCCTCCCTGCGCTCCACCGAGATCTACGCCAGCCATGAGGCGCTCGTGCTCGACTACGAACGTGCCATGCTGCGGCTTGACAGCACCGGACCGTTGCCCAAGCTGTATGACCTGTCCGCGCACTTCCTGTGGGTGGGCGAGCGGACCCGGGCGCTGGACGGGGCGCATATCGCATTCGCCGAGCTGCTGGCCAACCCGATCGGAGTCAAGCTGGGTCCGCGCACCACGCCGGACCAAGCCGTGGAGTACGTCGAACGGTTAGATCCGCACAGTGTCCCGGGGCGTCTCACATTGATCTCCCGGATGGGCGCGCAGCGAGTCCGCGACTTGCTGCCTGAGATCGTGCAGAAGGTCACCGCCACCGGACACCAGGTGATCTGGCAGTGCGATCCCATGCATGGCAACACCATCGAATCGTCCAGTGGATACAAGACCCGACATTTCGACTGGGTGGTCGACGAAGTCCAAGGATTTTTCGAGGTGCACCATGCATTGGGCACCCATCCCGGCGGCATCCACGTCGAGCTCACCGGCGAGGACGTCACCGAGTGCCTCGGCGGCGCCCAGGACATCTCCGACGCGGACCTGTCCGGTCGCTACGAAACCGCCTGCGATCCCCGCCTCAACACCCAACAAGCCCTCGAGCTGGCCTTCCTAGTGGCGGAGATGCTCCGCTCGTGAGTGGCAAACGGTGTTGTAACACCGTTTGCCACTCACGAGCGCGACCACGTTAGCGCGTGGTGAGCGCCACGCTCGTGCCCGCGCGCACTGCCTGCCCAGCCGCTGGCGACTGCGCGACCACCCGGTTCCCGAAGCCACCAAAGCCACCGAAGCCGGGGATGGGCAGGTCGGGGAGAAATCCGAACCCGCCGGGTTGCTGGGTGACCGTGCTGTTCAGACCCGCATCCGCGAGCACCTGACGTGCCTGGTCCACCGGAAGCCCGACCACGTTGGGCACTACCGCAGCGGTGCTGACCAGGAGGGTGACGCTCGCTCCACGGGTCAGGCCAGTACCGGCTCTAGGATCGGTGCCGATTGCCCGCCCACCGGCTATCTGATCGTCGAAC
Organism: Pseudonocardiaceae bacterium; assembly: GCA_035276605.1. Classification (GTDB taxonomy): domain Bacteria; phylum Actinomycetota; class Actinomycetes; order Mycobacteriales; family Pseudonocardiaceae. The sequence goes on from DATELN010000150.1 coordinate 7,943, forward strand.
TGCCGCCGCACCTGTACGTCCAGGCCGGCCCGGGTGAGGGCGGCAACCGCCTCGGCCTGGCGCATTCCGCGCACGTCCGGCACCGTGATTGGGGCCGGACCCTTGCTGACCACCACAGTGACCGGTGCAGCGACGGTCAGCACGGTGCCCGGTGCCGGCCGCAGTCCGACCACCGCGCCAGCCGGGACCCGGTCATTGAACTCCTCGGTGTCTGTGCGCGGGTCCAGGTCTGCCTGCTGGATCGCCCGCTCGGCGTCGGCGACAGTGCTGCCCGGCTCTACATTGGGCACCACTGGATGCCCCAGGGAGATCACCACGGTGATGTCCGAGCCGCGGGCCGCTCGCTGACCCGCCGCCGGGTCGCTGCGAATCACCAAGTCGCCGGGGACGGTGTCGTTGTGGTCCTCAACGACGTGAGCTTTGAGATCCGCAGAGGCCAGCGCGGCCGGCACCGCCCCGCGGTTGAGACCCGTCAAATTGGGGACCACGGTCCACCGGCCGCTACCCAACCACCAGGCACCTACCCCGACCGCGCTTGCCAGGACCAGGACGATCACCATCCAAGCGAGAAAGGCTCGCCGGTTGCGTGCGCGCTCGCGGTGGTAGGCATCCGTGGCGTAGCCCACCCTGCGCGGGGAAGGGTCAAATGCGGCCAGCACCGGGGAGCCTGGCGGTCTGGCCGGGCGTGTCACCGGTTCGCTCGTGGTGGCATCGGTCCTGGTCAGTGCGCGCGTGCCGCGGGGTCCCAGCTCGGGCGCTGCGATCGTCGCGGCCGTCTGCTCCGCGGTGGTCGGTACCGGGACCAGAACTCGGTCGATCCCTAACTCTGTGCGCAGCGCCTGCAGGGCGTGCAGGAAGGTCGCCGCGTTGGTCGGGCGGGCAGCGGGATCCCTCCGGGTAGCCCGCACGATCAGCTCGTCCAGCGCAGTGGGCAGCACCGCTCCTACAGTGCTCGGAGCCGGCATGTCGTCGTTCACGTGGCGATAAGCCACCGACAGGGCGGTCTCACCGGTGTAGGGCGGTGACCCGGTCAGCATCTCGAACAGCAGCACTCCAGTCGCGTAGACGTCGCTACGGGCGTCGGCCGCGCCCGTAGCAACCTGCTCGGGTGACAGGTAGGCCACCGTGCCGAGAATGACGTCGCCGGTGCTGCTAGTGGCCTCTGCGGCTGCGCGCACCAGCCCGAAGTCGGCTACCTTCACCACGCCACCGCGCCCGATGAGGACGTTCTCCGGCTTGATGTCGCGATGGACCAAGCCCTCCTGGTGCGCGGCGGCCAGTGCCGAGAGCACCATCTCGGCTACCGACAATGCCAGTGGCACCGACAGGCTTCCGTGCTGGCGCAGCAAGTCCCGTAGGGTCCCGCCGTCCACCAGTTCCATCACCAGGTATACGTGGTCACCAGCGGCGGATGAGTCGACACCTTGGTCATGAACGCCGACGACACCAGGGTGATGCAGCCGCGCAGCGGCGCGCGCCTCTCGTTCGAAGCGCTGCAAGAACATCGGATCAGCGGCGAACCGCGGGGCCATCACCTTAATGGCGACGGGACGTTCCAGGCGAGTATCCGTGCCGCGGTACACAGTGGACATGCCGCCGCGGGCCACGATCGGGCCAACCCAGTAGCGCCGGTCCAGCAGGGTGCCGACCAGGCTGTCGTCGTGCTCAGACCCCTGCCGTTCCACAGTCCGAGGATCGTACGGACTCCCCGCGCGCCCCGAACGGCGGAAGGCTACGGCGGGCGGGTATGGCATGGTGACCACTGTGAGCGATCTCCCTATCGCCCCGGACGTGCTCGATGCCGAGGTGGTGGTGCTGCCGCTACCCGACGTGGCGCAACGGCTAGGTCTGCCGGTCACCCGAATTCACCAGATGCTGCGCGATGGGCAACTGCTCGGCATTCGCCGCAACGGGATCGCCGTCGTGCCGGCTGAGTTTCTCAGCGGCAACGCAGTGGTGAAGGGACTGCCGGGCACGATCACCTTGCTGCGCGATGCCGGCTACTCAGTGGAGGAGATTCTGCGTTGGCTGTTTACCGCGGAGGACTCACTACCCGGCACTCCGATCGGCGCTTTGCGCACTGATCGGGGTCGCGAGGTGAAGCGCCGGGCCCAAGCGATGGGATTCTGAGCGGCGATCCGCGTCAGGAACTCTTGACCGAAACGTCCTAACTGGGCGATTGTGGCCGGCTTTTCTGGGCTATCCTCCCGATCCCGATCTAGTCGCGGTATTCTCGCCACTCGCGATGATCGCGTGGGGATTATGGCTGGCCAAGGAGGAAACAATGCTGGGGAAGCTGGGGAAGCTGGTGGTTCTGGCGGGCGCAGTCGAAGGAGCTCGCCGTTTCGCGAAGGCCAACCCCGAGGCGGCCGGCAAGATCGCAGCGGCGGCCCTCGGGCTCGTCGATCAGGTCACCAAGGGCAAGTTGCGCGCTCAGATCGACGCCGTGGTAGGCAAGATCCAAGGCGGCGGAAAAGAAGAGTAAGCGGGCCCATACTTAGGGTCGATCAGGATCGAAGCTAGGCCCGTCGAACCGGTCTACCGTGGTGAACTGTTCGACGGGCCGACGCCGTAGCTTGCGGACCGTCCGCACCGGGTGTCCCAGGGCGATCAGCCCGGCGATCGCGTGGTCGTCAGGTATTCCTATCAATTCGCGGACGGTCGGCTCCTGACGGACTAACGCCGACGTCAGAACGCCACCGAGGCCTTCGTTGCGCGCGGCCAGCAGAATGTTGTGCGCGAACGGGTAAATGGACCCGCCCCCGACGATGCTTTGCCGATCCAGCCCATTGTCGAGGCACGCCAGTGAACCGAGATGGGCAACCAGTAGGAGCAGCACGGGAACCGTGTCCAGGCTGTCCGCGAAGTCGTGCGGTCTCGGTATCCGACGGGCCGCCTCCAGATCGATCGCCGGCCCGTTCCAGCGGCCGTGCTCCCGCGGCGCGAACGGCACCAGGCCAGCATCGACATGCGCCATGTATTCACGCCAACCGAGGCGGTAAAGCTCTCCTATTTGGCGTCGAATTGCGGGATCCTGGAGTACGACGACCCGCCATCCCTGCCGGTTGCCTCCACTGGGGGCGAACCTGGCGTGGTCGAGGATGCGGTATACCACCGCATCGGGCACCGCTTCGTCAGTGAAAACTCGGGTCGCCGGGGTTGTCTGCATCACCTCGTAGAGCTCCACGAGTAGTCAACCTACCGGCCGATCTTTCGGGTCCGGACCCGCTCAATTGCCGTCGCTGATGGAAAACTTGCGGTATGGCAGTGAGCTCATACATGGTCCCGCTCGGCACTCCAGCGCCGGCCTTCGCGCTGCCGTCTCTTGACGGCCAGATCATCCGTTCGGACGGCTTCGCCGCCGGCCGGCCGCTACTGGTGATGTTTCTGTGCAACCACTGTCCCTACGTCCGGCACCTCGAACGGCAGCTCGGTGCGCTCGTTTCCGAATACGCCGGCGAGTTGGACGCGGTGGCGATCTGCAGCAACGACATCGATAACTACCCCGATGACGGTCCAGCTGGGTTGACCGAACAGGTCCACCGCGCCGGCTTCACCTTTCCCTACCTGCTTGATGAGAGCCAGCAGGTGGCCTTGGCCTACCGGGCCGCGTGCACACCGGACTTCTTCCTTTACGACGCCGACGGCAAGCTCGCCTACCGGGGCGAGTTCGACGAGTCCCGGCCACGCAACAATGCCCCGGTGACCGGCCAGGCGCTGCGCGCGGCGCTGGAACTGGTACTGGCCGGCAAGCCGGTCGACGAACCCCATGTACCCAGCCTGGGCTGCGGGATCAAGTGGAAACCGGGCAACGAGCCCGCCTGACCCTTACCGCGACCCGACTGCGATCACCCGCAGGACAGCGACCCCGGCTTCGTCTGAGGCGCGCAGGTCGATCTCGGCGTTGATGGCCCAGTCATGATGGCCGGCTGGATCGTCCAGGATTTGGCGTACCAGCCATCGGTCGGGTTGGTAGTCGATCATCAGCAGGTGCGGGCCACGGGCATCAGCGCCGGTACCGATCTCGCCGTGTTCGTCAAAGTACGGCTCCACGGCGGTCCGCCAGGCCTGCTCGTCCCATCCGTCGTCGGCGTCGAGAGCAGCCAGCGCGTCCCATTGCCGGCGGGCGGCCAGTTCCACCCGGCGGAACAGTGCATTACGGACCAGCACCCGAAAGGCCCGCGCGTTGGCCGTCACCGGCGCCGGCCGGTCGTCCAGTGCCGCGGGTACCGTCGCTGACGATTCGGGGTCCCGCAGTTTCTCCCACTCCTCCAGAAGGCTGGAGTCGATCTGGCGGACCAGTTCCCCGAGCCACTCCTCGAGGTCACGCAAGGCCTCAGTCTTGGCGTCGTCCGGCACCGTGCGCCGCAGCGCCTGGTAGGCGTTGGCCAGGTACCGCAGCACTAGGCCCTCGGATCGGGCCAGGCCGTAAAACCCGACGTACTCGGTGAAGGTCATCGCCCGCTCGGCCAGATCCCGGGCCACCGACTTGGGAGACAGCCGGTGATCGGCCACCCACGGGTGACCCTGCCGGTAGGTCTCGAATGCGGCCTCGAGCAGATCAGCCAGCGGCATCGGGTAGCTGACGTCCTCGAGCAGCTGCATGCGTTCCTCATACTCAATGCCGTCGGCTTTCATCGCCGCGACGGCCTCGCCCTTAGCCTTGGCCAGCTGGGCGGCCAGGACCTGCCGTGGATCGTCCAAGGTGGCCTCCAGCACCGAAAGGACGTCCAGCGGGTAGTCGGCCGAATCCGGGTCCAGCAGTTCGATCGCGGCCAGCGCGAACGGGGACAGCGCTTGGTTGAGCGCGAAGTCGAGCTGGAGATCCCCGGTCAGCCGCACCGTGCGGCCCTGCTCGTCGGGCATCGGTAAGCGCTCGACCACACCGGCGGTCAGCAGTGCGCGGTATATCGCGATAGCCGTTCGGATCAGCCGGCGCTGCGCGGGACGGTCTTCGTGGTTGTCGGTGAGCAGGTGGCGCATCGCGGCGAACGCGTCACCGGGCCGGTTGGCGACGTTGAGCAGCATCGCGTGGCTGACCGCGAAGCTTGATGCCAGCGGCTCGGGCTCGGCGGCGACAAGCCGCTCGAAGGTGCGGTCACTCCAGGACACCGAGCCCTCGGGAGGCTTCTTGCGAACGATCTTGCGGCGCTTGCGCGGATCGTCGCCTGCCTTGGCCACCGCCTTGGCGTTGTCCACAACATGCTCGGGAGCCTGCACCACGACGGTGCCGGTGGTGTCGTAGCCGGCTCGCCCGGCTCGCCCGGCGATCTGGTGGAATTCCCGGGCGGTGAGGTGACGGGTGCAGGTCCCGTCGTATTTGGCCAGCGCGGTGAGCAGCACCGTGCGAATCGGGACGTTGATGCCCACCCCGAGGGTGTCTGTACCGCAAATGATCTTCAGGAGGCCGGATTGGGCGAGCCGTTCCACGAGCCGGCGGTACCGCGGCAGCATTCCGGCGTGGTGTACCCCGATCCCGTGGCGTACCAGTCGGGACAATGTTCGTCCGAAACCGGCGGTGAACCGGAACCCACCGATGAGCTCGGCAATCGCATCCTTCTCGGCGCGGTTGCAGACGTTGATGCTGGTCAGAGCCTGGGCCTGCTCGGCAGCTGCGGCCTGGGTGAAGTGCACCACATATACCGGCGCTGAATTGGTGGCCAGCAGCTCTTCCAGCGTCTCGTGCAGCGGTGTGGTGACGTACCGGAAATGTAGGGGGACGGGCCGCTGCGCGGAGCGGACCACCGCGGTAGGACGGCCCGTGCGGTGCGTCAAGTCCCGCTCGAAGAAGCTGACGTCGCCCAGCGTCGCGGACATCAGCAGGAACTGGGCCCGCGGAAGTTCGAGCAGGGGCACCTGCCATGCCCAGCCCCGATCCGGGTCGGCGTAGAAATGGAACTCGTCCATTACGACCAGTCCGACGTCGGTGTCCGGGCCGCTGCGCAGTGCCATGTTGGCCAGTACCTCCGCGGTGCAGCAGATGATCGGCGCTTCGGCGTTGACGCTCGAGTCGCCGGTGAGCATCCCGACCTGATCGGCACCGAAAATTTCACAGGCCGCGAAAAACTTCTCCGACACCAGCGCCTTGATCGGCGCGGTGTACACGCTGCGTCTACCTTGCGCCAGTGCGCTGGCGTGCGCGCCGGTCGCGACGAGACTCTTCCCGGAGCCGGTGGGAGTGGCCAAAATCACATTCGAGCCTGAAACGATCTCGATCAGCGCCTCCTCCTGGGCCGGGTAGAGGGCCAGGCCGTGGCCCTCTACCCACGCGGTGAACGTGTCGAACAGTTCGTCGGCGTTGCCACTGTCGGGCAGCCTGGCTGTCAGAGTCGCAGGGAGAGTCATGGTGATAAGGATGGTGCCGGTGGTGCACCGTTCTGGGCTAGGCGGGGCGCGGCGCGGGTCGGCGGGCTGACGCGCCATGCCGGTTGCCGGGCGGTAGCCTGAGTTCGGTCGGGGACGCTGTGCGTCATGCGGGATAACTAGGCGGGATAACTAGGCGGGACGACTAGTAGGGAGTGACCGCATATCGACACGGGTCAGCTGATCGCCGGGCACTACCGAGTGCTCGAACGGATTGGCAGCGGCGGCATGGGGGTCGTCTGGCGGGCCATGGACGAGCGGCTGCAGCGCCCGGTAGCGGTGAAGCAGCTGCTGTTGCAGCCGGAGCTGAGTCCCCGGGCGACCGACGAAGCGCGGGCTCGGGCGCTGCGCGAGGCGCGGATCGCCGCGCGGTTGCAGCATCCGAACGCCATCGTTGTCTACGACGTCGCCGAGCATGACGGTGAGCCATGCCTGGTGATGGAGTACCTGCCCTCGCGAAGCCTCGCTGCGGTGCTCGCTGAGCGCGGCTGCCTTCCGGTGCCGGAGGTGGCGTCTATCGGCAGGCAGATTGCCTCGGCGCTGGCCGCCGCGCATTCAGCGCAGATCGTGCACCGGGACGTCAAGCCGGGCAATATCCTGATCGCCGACGATGGCACCGCCAAGATCACCGACTTTGGGGTATCCCGCGCGGTGGGTGATGTCACCGTCACCCAGACCGGAATGATGGCCGGCACTCCCGCCTATCTGGCTCCCGAGGTAGCCCGTGGGCAGCTGCCCACCTCGGCATCGGACGTGTTCTCGCTTGGTGCGACGCTCTACGCGGCACTGGAAGGCCAGGGGCCATTCGGCGACAGCGATAACCCGCTGGCGCTGTTACACGCAGTGGCCAATGGGCAGGTGACACCGCCGCAACATGCCGGTGCACTGACCGCGGTGCTAATGAAGCTCATGGCTACGGATCCTGCAGCGCGGCCCGACATGCACCGCGCCAGCCTCGAGCTGGCCGCGGCGCCGACCACTCGACCGGTACCCAGGCCAGCTTCGGTGTCCAGGCCAGCCCCGGCAGGGCGACCATCAGCCCTGCCGCCGACTCTGGTGACCCAAGGGGCACGCCCGGCCCAAGATCCAGAGCTGCGCGAGACACCAGGAGGCGCACCCCAGCGACATGCCCGAGCTGGCCTAGTGGCGGTTGCGGTGCTCGTCTTGCTCGGATTCGCCGGCGTGGGGACGCTGCTGTCGCAAGGTTCGTCCGGACAGCAGCCTGTGCACGCCGCCGGACCAGCAATTACCGCAATGCCTTCGACGGTGCCAGCGCCATCCCTGGCAGCACGACCGCCGCAGCCACAGGTGGAACGAGTGGACCATGCCCAGCCGATTGCCTGGCGCGATGCTGGACAGCTCGTGATCGACTACTACAACGGTTTGGACAATGCGTCATCAGCGTGGGCGCTGCTGTCACCTACCGCCCAAGCGACCTTCGGCAGCGAGTCGGATTTCCAGTCGTATTGGAAACAGTACTCGTCCGTCAGCGCTGCCAACGCCTTCGGCGTCACGGACAATCCGGATGGTTCGGTGCGGGTACCGGTCGATGTCACCTACACCAAAGCGGGCAGCCCCGAGGTCGTGAAACGAGCGCTGCGGGTAACCCGCGTGGATGGCCGGTTGTTCATTGACTCGGATCCCCGGTGAGACCGCCGTCCACCCGGGCCGGGCACCGGCAGACGTAGGTCATCGCCGGGGGTAGATGGCGCCACATGGTGCGGGTGGGCAGCACCTCGCCGAAGAACCGTCCCATCTCGCAACGGAATCGGCGAGCCGCAGGCGTCCAGTAACCCATACTGTAGGCGGCGGCGGTGAACACCCCATCTGCCTGCAGCGCTGCGGCGAAGGTCGCCAGCAACTCGCGCTGCTGTCGCGGACCGAACAAGGCCCACGGCAGCACAGAGATGATTACATCGGCACCGTCCACGCCGTGGTCGGCGAGGATGGCCGGTAGCGTGACGGCGTCCGCGGTGACAACCCGCACACCCAGCTGGCGAGCTCGCAATTGCTCGGCCAGCTCAGCATCCTTCTCGACGGCGATCACCACCGCGTCCTGGTCTGTCTGCTTGACGATCGCGGCCGTGACCGCCCCGGCGCCGGCGCCCACTTCCACCACCACCGGCGGCCGTCCCGGACGCCCGGACCGGGGTACCACCGCGGCTAGCCGCCGGGCCAGCTCTGGACCGGACGGTAGCAGCGTTCCGACCTCGCGGGGCGATCTCAGCGCTGCCGCGACGAAGGCGGCTCGCTTGCTGCCAAGGGTGCGCTGTACGGGATCTTGTGAATGCGAGCCGGGATGCGAAGCCATGGTCACAGTGCACACCACCCGGTGCGCCGCCGCATTACCAATCTGGCTGGTGATTAAGTTGCGAGTCGAATTCACCACAGGAAGGCATCCGATGGAACCGCTGCGCACTGATCGCTACCTTGACGCATTGACCGCTCAGTCCGCGCTCCTGGCGGAGGCGCTGGCTGGCGCGGACTTGGAGCTGCGGGTGCCGACCTGCCCCGAGTGGACGTTGCGGCAACTCGTCGAACACCTCGGCCTGGTTCACCGGGGGGTGACTGGGATCGTCAGTCGACGCGTCACTACTAAGCCTGATGCCGACACGCCCCGCGTGACCGTCCCCGACGACGCCGACGGGTTGCGCACCTGGCTGGTCGACGGTGCCCGTGAGCTGGTCGAGGCGATCCGGTCGGTGGATCCACAGACATCGATCTGGAGCTCGGCCCGCCGGATGGCGCACGAGACGGCGGTGCATCGGGCTGACGTTGAGTTAGCGCTGGGTCGCGACTTCACCCTGGATGCCGACCTCGCCGCGGATGCGATCTCCGAGTGGCTGAGCCTGCTCAGCCGGCCGCAGGCGATGGAGTACCGGCCCGAACTGGCCGCACTGCGCGGCGATGGCCAGATCCTGCACCTGCACTCCACGGACCCAGGGCTGGGGGAGGCGGGGGAGTGGGTCGTGCGCCGCACCCCGTCGGGTCCGGTGTGGGAGCACGGCCACTTCAAAGGCGATGTCGCAGTCCGGGGACCGGTGGTGAGCCTGCTGCTCGTCATGATGCGCCGGATATCGCCTAGCGATGCGTCGATCACGGTGCTCGGCGATGCCGGCATGCTGGAGCACTGGTTGGAACACACCCGGTTCTGAGCCTTGTCACCCATCACGGCTACCCTCCGGCGGCGTGAGCTTCGCGCGATACGACCTCATCGTGGTCGGTTCCGGCTTCTTCGGTCTGACCGTGGCCGAACGTGCCGCCACCCAGTTGAACAAGCGGGTGCTGGTGGTGGAACGGCGCGATCACCTCGGCGGCAATGCCTACTCCGAGGAGGAGCCGGAAACCGGCATCGAGGTGCACCGTTACGGCGCGCACCTATTCCACACGTCGAACAAGCGAGTGTGGGAATACGTGAACCAGTTCACCGAGTTCACCGGCTACCAGCACCGGGTTTTCACAGTCCACCACGGTCAGGTCTACCCGTTCCCCATGGGCCTGGGATTGATCTCGCAGTTCTTCGGCCGCTATTTCACCCCGAATGAGGCGCGCGCGCTTATCGCCGAACAGGCCGGGGAGATCGACGGCAGGGATGCCACGAACCTCGAAGAGAAGGCTATCTCTCTTATCGGTCGCCCGCTTTATGAGGCATTTGTTCGTGATTACACAGCCAAACAGTGGCAGACCGACCCCACCGAGCTGCCGGCTGCGGTCATCACCCGCTTACCGGTTCGCTACACATTCAACAACCGCTACTTCAACGACACGTATGAAGGTCTTCCCCTTGCGGGTTACACCGCCTGGCTCACGACGATGGCCACCCACCCGAACATCGACGTGGTGCTGAGCACCGATTACTTCGACCTGCGCGACGATCTCCCGGAGCGCATTCCGGTCGTCTACACCGGTCCGCTGGATCGGTACTTTGACTACGCTGAGGGTTGGCTGGGCTGGCGCACACTTGACTTCGAGCAAGAGGTGCTGCGCGATTGCGGTGACTTCCAAGGCACTCCGGTCATGAACTATGCCGACGCCGATGCCGCATTCACGCGTATCCTCGAGTTCCGCCATTTCCATCCCGAACGCGGTCACTATCCGACCGACCAGACCGTCATCGTGCGAGAATTTTCCCGGTTCGCCGGGAAAGAAGATGAACCGTACTACCCGATCAATACCCCCGAGGATCGAGTCAAGCTCGGACGTTATCGGGAACTGGCCAAAGCGGAGACGGCGCAGCGGAATATTTTGTTCGGTGGCCGCCTGGGTACTTACAAGTACCTGGACATGCATATGGCCATCGGTTCTGCGTTGACGATGTTCGATAACAAGCTCGCGCCCTACTTTACGTATGGGCGAGCGCTCGACGGCGCGATCGATTGACGACTCGGCGACGGCGGCGACAACAACGGCACCGACGCCGCGACACCGTACGGTGTCGATGAGGTGATGCGCGGTGTCCAAGCGGCGGCCGATGACTGGTGTGCAGGATCCGGCCGACCGGTTGGTGACCGTGCCCAACGTGCTCAGCCTGCTCCGGCTGGCCGGTGTCCCGCTGTTTTTGTGGCTGTTGCTGGGGCCGCGCCACGACGGACTCGCCATCCTGGTCTTGGCGTTGTCGGGGCTCACCGACTGGATGGACGGCAAGCTGGCGCGGTTGCTCAACCAGTCCAGCAGGCTCGGAGCGTTGCTCGACCCGGCGGTCGATCGGCTGTATACCCTAAGCACCCTGCTGGCCTTCGGGCTGCGCGCGATCCTGCCGTGGTGGGTGATCGCCGTGCTGATCGGCCGCGATCTGGTGCTCGCATTGACGCTGCCGGTGCTGCGCTATTACGGCCAGAGCCCACTGCAGGTGCACTATGTAGGCAAGGCCGCTACGCTCTGCTTGCTCTACGCGTTCCCGCTGCTGCTGCTTGCCCATGACGTTCATGGTTGGGTAGGGGCGGTTGCGCACACGTTCGCGGTGGCATTCACCGGCTGGGGCGGTGCGTTGTACGTCTGGTCTGGAGTGCTGTATCTCATCGACGTTGTGCTCACGGTGCGCGCCGTGACAGACGCGAACCCGGCGTGATGGAAGGTCGTAATGGTTCCCGATGACCTGCGATACACCCCGGAACACGAATGGGTACTGCTGCGCGAAGAGGGCACCGTGCGAGTCGGTGTCACCGACTATGCGCAGACGCAGCTCGGGGACGTGGTCTATATCCAGTTGCCGCAGTTGGGTGAGTCGGTTGCCGCCGGAGAGCCGGTCGGTGAGGTCGAGTCCACCAAGAGTGTTTCGGACGTGTTTGCGCCGGTGGAAGGCGAGGTGGTGGCCCGCAACGAGGCCCTGGAGAACAGTCCCGATCTGATCAATTCTGATCCATACGGCGCAGGTTGGATGCTCGAGATCAAGCCGGCGCAGCCCGCTGCGGTGGACTCTTTACTGCCCGCGGCGGAGTACCGCGCGCTCATCGAGGAAGGCTGAACTCGACCCGACCGCGTCGACCTCTCCTCCGCGATGTCCGCGGTGGCACGGTAGGTTGTGGTCCGATCAACGGCGACCACTCCGCGAAGGAGAGCCCAGGGTGAGCACGAACGACGGGCCCGGTGTACCACCAGAGCGGGGCCCGGAGCAGACCTCGACTTTCCGGGCCGACTTCCTCTCCGAGGCTGAGGGTATCGAGGCGCCGGCGCCCCCCATCGCTGGTATTGAGGCTTTGCCGGCAGGCTCGGCGTTGTTGGTAGTCAGGCGCGGTCCTAACGCCGGTTCCCGCTTTCTGCTCGACCGGTCCACCACGAGCGCTGGTCGTCACCCGGACAGCGACATCTTTCTCGACGACGTCACGGTGTCCCGCCGGCACGCCGAGTTCCGCCGTGAGGGCGGGGAGTTCGTGGTGGTCGATGTGGGCAGCCTCAACGGTACTTACGTCAACCGCGAACCGGTGGATACCGCGACGTTGACCAATGGTGACGAGGTGCAGATCGGCAAGTTCCGGCTGGTGTTTTTGACCGGTCCACGCGGGAGCCGAGGGGCTGACCAGGGGTCACGGTGACGGCCCCGCGCCGTTCCGGGGATCGTTCCGGGGCGAGCATCGGCTCGGTGCTCGCCCAGCTGCGGGCTGAATTTCCTGACGTGACCATTTCCAAGATCAGATTTTTGGAATCCGAAGGGCTGGTCCAGCCGGACCGCACCGCAGCCGGTTACCGGCAGTTCTCGGCCACCGATGTGGAACGGCTGCGTTACGTTCTCGCCGCCCAGCGAGACCACTACCTGCCGCTGCGGGTCATCAAAGAGTACCTGGACGCCCGAGACCGCGGGGCGCCGCCACCACGGCCGGTCGTCAGCGCTAGCCCCGAGGCCCACCCGGAGGTCGTCGTCGACCTCGACACGGCCGGTACGGCCCGGGTAACTCGGGAAGAGCTGCTCGCCACAGCGGGTATCAGCGGCGCCGAGCTAACCCAGCTCGAGCAGTTCGGCCTGGTCCGGTCTGGCCTTGCTGGGTTCTATGACAACGATGCGGTGCAGGTCGCCACGACCGCACAAGCAATGACCAGTTTTGGGCTGGAACCTCGGCATCTGCGCGCTTTCCGTGCATCAGCGGATCGCGAGATCGGACTACTGGCGCAGATCGTCACGCCGATGAGCCGGCAGCGCGATCCCGACGCGCGGGCCCGCGCCGACGAGGTGGTCCGAGAGCTGGCCATGCTGTCCCTACGACTGCACGCCCTCCTGGTGAAGATCGGATTGCGAGGTGCCATCGGAAGCTGATGGCGAGCCCGCGCGGAATTTGCCCCACCGCAGGACTCGGCATTCCGACGGTGCCCCGTGTAGCGTCTAAAGGGGTAGCGATGCTGCTGGCGGCCGGTACCCAATCCACCGCCGAGCACGACGATCCTCGAGGCACCCGGACCCCGGGCTGCGGCGGGAGGGAGGCGCAACGCGATGAGCGAGATGCGGGTCGTCGGGGTCCGGGTCGAGCTGCCAGCTAACCAGCCGATCCTGCTGCTTCGGGAGACCGAAGGTGAGCGCTATCTACCGATTTGGATCGGGTCTGGGGAAGCGACCGCCATTGCGCTGGAACAGCAGGGCGTGCAACCGGCCCGACCGATGACCCATGACCTGCTCCGGGACGTGATCCGGGCATTGGGTGGGCAACTGAAACAGGTGCGGATCACCGAGCTGCAGGAAGGCACGTTCTTCGCCGAGCTCGTCTTCGACGGCAACGTGCGGGTCTCTGCACGGCCCAGCGACTCGGTGGCGTTGGCGTTGCGGACCGGCGTGCCGATTCATGCCGAAGAGGCGGTGCTCTCCGAAGCCGGCTTGATCATCCCAGACGAGCAGGAGAACGAGGTGGAGAAATTCCGCGAGTTTCTCGACTCGGTCTCCCCGGAGGACTTCCGCGGCGCGGATACCTGAGCACCCTGTCACCTCGATCTCAAGTTGAGGGTGAGGGTCTGCCGCGCGTCGTATTGACCGACCCGCCCGTCGACGCCTACCGTCGACCCTCACAGCGAGTCGCGTCGGTGTGATTCGCTTCGAACGGCCGGATGAACCGCCGCGGGCCGGTAAGTGGCGGCCCGCTGGCGCACGGCGTGGGAGGCATCGGTGGTCGACGGGCCGCGCGGCGCAGCGGACATCCCGACTTATGATTTGGTGCAGTCCGGCGAACCAGCCGAGCAGGGCACCTTGTTTCCCGACTCTGTCCTGGCCGATCCGCACGGCGTTACCGATCATTTGCTCGGCTATCGAGGCCCCGCCGCCTGCCAGATCGCCGGCATCACCTACCGTCAGCTGGACTACTGGGCACGGACCAACCTGGTCGCGCCATCCATCCGCGGAGCCACCGGTTCGGGCAGCCAACGGCTGTACTCGTTCAAGGACATCCTGGTCCTCAAAGTGGTCAAGCGGTTGCTCGATACGGGTGTCTCGCTGCAGAACATCCGCCTAGCAGTGGAGCACCTGCGCCGCCGCGGCGTGCACGACCTGGCCCGGATTACGCTGTTCAGCGACGGCATGACGGTTTATGAGTGCACCTCTGCAGAGGAAGTCGTCGATCTGTTACAGGGCGGGCAAGGCGTATTCGGCATCGCCGTCAGCGGGGCGATCAAGGAAATCGCCGGCACGATCAGCCAGTTCCCCCCGGAACGCGCCGATGGCGGCCATGTCGACGCCGCTCCGGAAGATGAGCTGACCAAGCGGCGGCGCGCTCGCAGGATCAGCTGATAACTCCGCTGTGGAGCTACTCACACGGGCGTATCCAGACCCCGCGTGGCTGACCATCACGGGTACGCTGGTGCGGTAGTCGCCGATACCTGCTGGAGGGTTGTCGGTTTTAGCTGTCCGGGCGCCGAAAGAGCATGCCTCCCCGGAAGCTTTCAGGCGGATAGGAAGCCAGCACCAGGTGCCGGCGAAGCTGTCAGGCGCTCGGTCTCGGTTCGGCCGGATCCGGGCAGGACCAGACGACGAGGATCGAGCGGGCACGGTGCCGGACGGTTCGACCGAGAGGCCGGGAGGTTGTCGTAGAGATGGGTACTCCCGACCGGCGCTCCCTGTCCGAGCTGGAACACGGCCGGCCCTTCGCGGACCGGCACATCGGGCCGCGCCCAGCCGACCTAGCCCGGATGCTGGATGTCATCGGGGTGGACGCTCTGGAACAGCTCGCACAGCGAGTGCTGCCGCCCGCGCTAGCCGGCTCTACCAGTGACGCTGTCCCCGACTTACCTGCTGCGGCTACCGAGGAGCAGACACTGGCACAGCTGCGTGAGCTGGCCGCCCGGTGCCATCCGCGGGTACCGATGATCGGGATGGGCTATCACGGCACCGTGACCCCGCCAGTGATCCGGCGTTCGGTGCTGGAAAACCCCGCCTGGTACACCGCTTACACGCCGTACCAACCGGAGATCTCCCAGGGCCGGCTCGAGGCACTGCTGAACTTCCAGACGATGGTCTGCGATCTCACCGGTATGCCGGTGGCCAACGCATCCTTGCTCGACGAGGCCACCGCCGCCGCTGAGGCGATGACGCTGCTGCGCCGGGCGAGCCGGGGCAGCTCATCGCGTTTCGTGGTAGACGCCGACACGTTGCCGCAGACGCTGGCGGTACTGGCCACCCGGGCCGAACCGCTGGGCATCGAGCTGGAGGTGGCAGACCTGTCCACCGGTCTGCCAGATCGTGACTTTTTCGGCGCGTTGGTCTCGTATCCGGGCGTGTCCGGCATGGTGCGAAACTACGCCGCGCTGATCGAGCAGGCGCACCTGCGCGGCACCGCGGTAGCTGTCGCGGCCGATCCACTGGCTTTGACCCTGCTCGTGCCCCCGGGGGAAATCGACGCTGATGTCGTGATCGGCTCTACCCAGCGCTTTGGCGTGCCGATGGGCTTCGGCGGCCCGCATGCCGCCTACCTGGCCGTGCGAGCCGGGTTGGAGCGTCAGCTGCCTGGTCGGTTGGTGGGCGTGTCCCGCGACGCCGAGGGGGCACCAGCGTTGCGCCTGGCGTTGCAGACCCGCGAGCAGCACATCCGCCGGGAGAAAGCCACCAGCAACATCTGCACCGCACAGGTGCTGCTGGCCGTGATGGCGTCGATGTACGCCGTCTATCACGGACCTGACGGACTACACGATATCGCTTACCGGGTGCACCGGATGGCCGCGGTGCTCGCCGCGGGCTTGCGCGGTGGCAGCATCGAGGTGGCGCCCGAAGCGTTCTTCGACACGGTGGTGGCCAGGGTGCCCGGCCGGGCCGCTGAGGTGGTCCGGGCCGCTCGGGCGGCTGGCGTGGACTTGCGGCTGGTTGATCCCGATCACGTCGGTATCAGCTGCGCGGAGACCACGACCCGGGAGCACCTGCGGATGGTGTGGGCCGCCTTCGGTGTACCCGCGGCCGATCCGGACATCCTCGACCGGGAGATCCCGGACGCCCTCCCGGTGGCGCTGCGGCGGACCTCGCCGTTCCTGGCCCACCCGGTCTTTTCTGACCACCACAGCGAGACGGCGCTGCTGCGGTATCTGCGCGCGCTCGCAGATAAGGACCTCGCGTTAGACCGCAGCATGATCCCGCTGGGCTCCTGCACGATGAAACTCAACGCCACTGCGGAGATGGAGCCGATCAGCTGGCCGCAATTCGCGCAGCTGCACCCGTTTGCGGCCCGTGAGGATGCAGCCGGCTTGCTCGAGGTGGTCAGTGACCTGGAACGCTGGCTGGCTGAACTCACCGGTTACGACGCAGTCAGCCTGGCGCCCAACGCAGGTAGCCAGGGCGAGTTCGCCGGTCTGCTGGCGATCCGCGCCTATCACCGCAGCCGGGGCGAGGCCGGCCGCGACATCTGCCTCATTCCGTCCAGCGCGCACGGCACCAACGCGGCCTCGGCGGTGATGGCTGGAATGCGCGTGGTGGTCGTCGGCTGCGATCGCCACGGAGACATCGACCTCGACGACCTCCGCGCGAAGATCACCGAGCACGGTGCCAGGCTGGCCGCCATCATGATCACTTACCCTTCCACGCATGGGGTGTACGAGCCGGGTGTGACGCAGGTGTGCGAGCTGGTGCACGAGGCCGGCGGGCAGGTTTACGTCGACGGGGCCAATCTCAACGCGTTACTCGGCCTGGCCCGACCGGGTCGCTTCGGTGCCGATGTCAGCCATCTCAACCTGCACAAGACTTTTTGCATCCCGCACGGCGGCGGCGGACCAGGAGTCGGACCGATCGGCGTGCGGGCCCACCTGACACCCTTCCTGCCGGGGCACCCGGAGATCAACCCCGACGCCGTCGTGGGCCCGGTGACCGCCGCACCGTGGGGAAGCGCTTCTATCCTGCCGATCAGCTGGGCCTATATCCGGATGATGGGTGCTGACGGCCTGCGTCGCGCCACCCTGACCGCGGTGGCCGCCGCCAACTATGTGGCGCGGCGCCTTGAGCGCTACTTTCCGGTGCTCTACGCCGGCAGCAATGGGTTGGTCGCCCATGAATGCATCCTCGACCTGCGGGCGATCACCAAGGCCACCGGGATCACGGTCGACGACGTCGCCAAGCGGCTGGCCGACTATGGCCTGCATGCCCCCACCATGTCGTTCCCAGTCGCCGGCACCTTGATGGTGGAACCCACCGAAAGTGAGAGCCTTGCCGAGCTGGACCGCTTCTGCGACGCCATGATCTCGATCCGGGATGAGATTGACCGGGTCGCCGAAGGGGAGTGGCCCGCTGAGGACAACCCGCTGCGGTCCGCGCCGCACACCGCTAGTTGCGTGCTCGACAAGTGGGACCATCCCTACAGCCGGGAACTCGCTGCTTACCCCATGGGCCGAACGGCCACCAAGGTGTGGCCGGCGGTGCGGCGGATCGATCAGGCTCACGGAGATCGGCATTTGCACTGTTCGTGCTTGTGAGTGGTAATCGGTGCGCTGGCACCGATTACCACTCACAACACGTGGGTAGCGTCGCGGACGCTACCCACGTACTCCTCGACCAGATCCTCCAGCGCGACAACTCCTGCGGTGTTCCCGTCGTCGGTTACGACGCGGGCAAGATGGCTTCTTGAACGGCGCAGCAAGGCCAGTGCCTCGCCGAACTTGGCGCTGGCGGGCACCTCGGGCAACGGTCGGGTGCTGCTGCGCGGCACCGGCGTATCCGGCGGGCTGCCGAGCAGCTCTAGTACGTCTTTGACATGCAGGTAGCCAATCAGCTGCCCGTCGGTGCCCGGTTCCCGACGGCACAACGGGAACCGGGAGAAACCGGTCTGCGCGACGGCCCGTTCGATATCGCCCAGTGTCGGTGCGGCGGGAACCGTGGTCAGGTCGGTAATCGGGACCAGCACATCGCTGACAGTCCGCTCCCTGGTGGACAAGGTCTGGGTCAGTCGGCGGTGCTCCTGACTGTCGAGCAGTCCTTCCCGGCTGGAGTCGGCGATCAGGTTGGCCAGCTCGTCGGGGCTGTAAGCGCTGGCCAGCTCGTCGCGAACCTGCACGCCGAACAGCCGTAACACCAGCCGCGCGGTCTGGCTGAACAGCACGATGACGGGCCGGGTCAGCCGCATGAACGCGACCAGCGGCGGCACCATCCACAGTGCCGTGCGCTCCGGGCCTGCGATAGCGATGTTCTTGGGCACCATCTCGCCGAGCAGAATGTGCGCCACGGTGACGATGCCCAGCGCAACGATGAAGGCGATCGTGTGCACCACCGCCTCGGGTACCCCGAACGAACCGGTCAACCACTCCAGCTGATGGGCGACGGCGGGTTCACCGAGGGAACCGAGCCCCAATGAGCTCATGGTGATCCCCAGCTGCGCCGCCGCCAGCATCAGTGGCAGTTCCTCGCCGGCTCTAATGACCGTGCGAGCGCGCGCCATCCCGCGCTTGGCCATCTCTTCTAATCGTTCCCGCCGGGCACTGATCAGGGCGAACTCGGCACCAACGAAGAAAGCGTTGGCCGCCAACAGCAACAGTGCAACCAGGAGCGCGGCGGCAATCACGGGAGCACCTGCTCGGCATGGGCGGTCCGGGCAAGCCGGAGCTCCGCGATACGGCGGCGGTCCATCCGCGTCACCGTCAGCCGCCACCCAGGCAGCTCGACCTCGTCGCCGACACTGGGAATCCGGCCCAGCCGTTCCAGCACCAGCCCGGCCACGGTCTCGTAGTCGCCTTCGGGCATCACAAACCCGACCGCATCGGCCACCTCGTCTGCTCGGAGCAGCCCGGAGATGATCCAGCTCTGTTCGTCCAGGGCCTGGACCCGGGAAACCTCCAGCCGATCATGCTCGTCGCGGACGTCGCCGACGATTTCCTCGACCAAGTCTTCCAGCGTGACGATGCCGGCGGTTCCGCCGTACTCGTCGACCACGATCGCGACTTGCAGGCCCTTGCCGCGCAGCCGGTCGAGCAGCGCGTCGCCGTCCAGCGAACTCGGCACGGTCGGGACCGGTCCGGCCAGCGCGCCGACGTGGGTGGTGGCGCGTTGGCTGGCCGGTACGGCGAAGGCCTGCTTGACGTGCACCACGCCGCGCACGTCGTCGAGGTCACTGCCATAGACCGGAAAGCGGGAAAAGCCGGTCTGGCGCGCGGTGTCCACCAAGGCGAGCACCGGCGCATCCGCGCGCAATGCTTGCACCCTTACCCGGGGTGTCATCAGCTCTTCTGCGGTGCGCTCCCCGAAGCGCAGCGAACGATCGAGCAGGGTCGCGGTTCCCTCGTCCAGCGTGCCGTGCTGGGCGCTGCTACGCACCAGCGAACCGAGCTCCTGGGGTGAGCGCGCGGAGCGCAGATCCACCGCCGGTTCGATACCTAACCGCCGGACGATCCAGTTGGCGGTTCCGTTCAAAGCGGAAATCAGCCATCGAAACGCGAGGGAGAACACGTTGAGCATCCCAGCGACGTGCCGGGCGGTCTGTAGCGGTCGAGAGATAGCCAGATTCTGCGGGACCAGCTCACCGAAGATCATCGACAGTGTGGTGGCCAGAGCCAACCCGATCCCCAGGGAAATCCCTCCCACACTGCTCGCGGGCAGCCCGATGGCTTCAACGCCGGGTCGGACCAGCTCGACGATGGCCGGTTGGGCGACGTACCCGGTGAGCAAGGTGGTGATCGTGATACCCACCTGGGCGCCGGAGAGCTGGAAGGACAGCGTGTTGCGGGCGTGTTGCACGTGCCGAGATCGGCGGTCACCGACCTGCTGCACGTGCGCGTCGACGGTGCTGCGCTCCACCGTGGTGAGGGCGAACTCAGCCGCGACGAAAATGAAGGTGCCTGCGGTCAAGGCAAGCAGCGCGAACAGGCCCCAGAAGGGGCCCCACAACAGATTTTCGATGCTTCGGAGAACGTCCATCATGTCGCCGTCACATCGCCGTTGTCGCCAAGCGGTGAGTAGGGCAGCCGGGCCCGGAGCCCGGCCACCTACTACAGCCAGGCGTCGATGCGGCAGGCACCGAGTTCGTCACACTCCTCGCGGGCTGGGATTCGGTCGATTCTACGGGCGCACGATGCGCTGTCGAACCGAATCGCGCCGCAGCGCGGCCAAACGGGCTAACGTGTGTCGCGGTGTGGATCGGCGTGGTGGGCGGGCCTGGGCCGGGTCCTGGCACATCCCTCGACGATGCCGTCCGGCGGCTGGGAAAAGAGCTCGATCGCCGTCGATAGGGCATGGTGCTCGGAGTTCCCGCACCCATCGCATTTGACACCATCGGGCCTGGGGCCGACGTGGTCGCGGTCGTTGTGCTTGCCGGCCGACCTACTCGCGCTGCTGACCGGGCAGGCGCTGGGACTGAGTGACAAGCTGTGCGGCGTCCTCGGCCCCGGAGTTTGCTCGACCCGCTGGCCGACCAGTTCGACGTCTTGGCGCGGGCTGGCCTGCCTAGTGCGCCGTTGTTACGGGCCGGCGATCTGCGCGAGGAGGTTTGTGGCTAGCTCACCAACCCCCGGGAAGTGGTCGTCCTTCGGCGAACCCGGCCGCCGACTGGACTCCGATCACCGCCTGCTCCGCTAGTTCTGGCAAGGTCCGGGCACCAGCGTAGGTGCACGCGCTGCGTACCCCGGCGCAGATGTAGTCGATCAGGTCTTCCACCCCGGGGCGTTGCGGGTCAAGGTACATCCGAGCGGTGGAGATGCCTTCCTCGAACAGCGCTTTGCGGGCTCGGTCGAAGCTGTCGTCGCGACTGACCCGGGCGGCGACCGCGCGCTTGGACGCCATCCCGTACGACTCCTTGTAGGGTCGGCCGGTTTCATCGCGCTGCAGGTCACCCGGTGACTCGTAGGTGCCCGCGAACCACGAGCCGATCATCACATTCGCCGCTCCCGCAGCCAGCGCCAGCGCGACGTCACGCGGGTGGCGCACCCCGCCGTCGGCCCAGACATGACCACCGGCGGCGCGGGCCGCGGTGGCGCATTCGGCCACCGCGGAGAACTGGGGCCGGCCGGCCCCAGTCATCATCCGGGTGGTGCACATCGCGCCCGGGCCAACCCCTACTTTGATGATGTCGGCACCGGCCTCAAGCAGGTCGCAGGTGCCCTGCCCGGATACGACGTTGCCGGCCACGACGGGCACGTGTGGCCGGCGGGAGCGGACCGCGGCCAGCGCGTCGAGCATCTTGCGCTGATGGCCGTGTGCCGTGTCAACGACCAGCGCGTCGACCCCGGCAGCGAGCAAGGCCTCGGTCTTGGCGGTGACATCGCCGTTGACCCCGAGCGCGGCGGCCACCCGAAGCCGGCCGTTGTCGTCCAACGCAGGGCGGTACAACTCGGCACGCAACGCACCGGTCGTGGTCAGCACCCCGACGAGCCGGCCCTGGGCGTCCACCGCGAGCGCCAGTTCTTGGCGGCGGTGATTCAGCAGGTTGAAGACATTCCGCGGTTCGGTATCGGCGGGGAGGATTACCAGGTCGGTCTGCGCCACGTCGGCCAGCCGGGTGAACCGATCGACCTCGGCCAGCTCGGCCTCGGTGACCACGCCGATCGGGCGCTGCGCGGCATCGATCACCACCACAGCCCGGTGCGCACGCTTGGGCAGTAGGTTGACCGCGTCGGCGACCGCGTCCTGCGGGCCGAGCGTGAGCGCGGTGTCCAGCACCAGGTGCCGGGACTTCACCCACCGCACTGTCTCGGCGACCGCCGCGGGATCCACGTCCTGGGGCAGCACCACCAGTCCACCACGGCGGGCCACGGTCTCCGCCATCCGGCGGCCCGCCACCGCGGTCATGTTGGCAACGACGAGTGGGATGGTGGTCCCTGACCCGTCCACCGTGGACAGGTCCGCATCGAACCGCGACTCCACATCCGAACACGCGGGCACCAGGAACACGTCGTCATACGTCAGCTCGTACCCGGCCCCCTGTCCCGCCACAAACTGCACTCTCTAACGCTACTCGCCGCAACAGCGCTGGCCGGGCGGCGTTACCGTGGTGCAGGTGCGGGGGTTGTTCGTGGGGCTCGCGACGCTGGATCTGGTGCAGCGGGTGGGACGGCGTCCCGGGGTCGATGAAAAGGTGGTTGCACAACGTAGTGACCTTGCTGCCGGCGGCCCGGCCGCGGCGGCCGCTGTGACGTTCAGCGCGCTGGGCGGACAGGCCACGCTGCTGTCCGCGCTGGGTCCCGGACCGATTGGCCAGTTGGTGACGGCCGACCTGCACGGCGCCGGAGTGCACACGGTGGATGCCTGGTCGGGCGGCGCGGACGCCAGTATCTCGGCCATCACCGTGCTCGATGGCACCGGTGAGCGGTCGGTGGTGTCCCGAAACGCCGAAGACGTGCTTGTCGCAGTACCCGCCGGCCTGCCGGCTTGGACCTGGGATACCGGCGTCGTGCTGATCGACGGGCACCATCCTGACCTGGCGGTGGCCGCCGCGCGGGCCGCTCGGGCTGCTGGCATACCGGTGGTGCTCGACGGCGGCAGCACCAAACCGGTGTACGCGGAACTGGTGCCGCTCGCCGACGCCATGGTGTGCTCTGCCAGCTTCGACGGGTTGCCGGAAGAGTTCGAGACGGTGGCGGAAGAGTTGCTGGCCGCGGGCGCCCGCCTGGTGGCGATGACGGCTGGCGGCGCGCCGGTGCGCTGGCGGACTCGGGAGGCCACCGGCGCCATCGAGATCCCCCAGGTCACCGTCTGCGACACCTTAGGCGCCGGTGACGTGCTACACGGAGCGTTCGCCTTCGCCCGCGCGCGAGGCATCACCGACCCCGACCGCAGCTTGAGCTTTGCCGTCGCCGTTGCCTCGCTGCGCGTTCAGCATGTCGGCCCCCGGTCCTGGCTGACCGATCCACGGCTACCCCGGTGTCACCCGTGAACGGCGGTAGCGGCGTGCGTGCACGGTACTAACTGGTCGCCTCACGTAGCCGGCGAGCGAGCGGCTCGCGTCCCACCGGCTGCACCAGCGGATCGGTTGGCGGAGTTGGCGGGATCGGCTGGACCACCGGCGGATCCTTGGTGACCGTCACCGGTTTGCCGTAGTGGTACAGCTGC
Source organism: Pseudonocardiaceae bacterium (assembly GCA_035276605.1). Classification (GTDB taxonomy): domain Bacteria; phylum Actinomycetota; class Actinomycetes; order Mycobacteriales; family Pseudonocardiaceae. The sequence goes on from DATELN010000150.1 coordinate 31,224, forward strand.
AGTTCGTCCCCTTCCAGCAGCTGGTACTCCACTTTCCCGGGAAGGATCTGCACCCGCAACCGCCGTCCCCTCCAGCGCAACCGGAAGGTGATTCTGGTCAACGCTTCGGGCAGTCGGGGCGCGAATGCCAAGCCGCCATCGTCGAGGTGGCGCATCCCGCCGAACCCTGCCACGAGCGCCGACCAGGCACCGGCCAGTGCTGCGATGTGCAGACCGTGGTGGGTGTTGTTGGCGAGATCGGCCAGATCCACCAGCGAGGTCTCGCACAGGTAGTCATACGCCAGGTCGAGGTGACCGGTCTCGGCGGCCAATACCGCCTGGGTGGCCGCCGACAGCGATGAGTCCCGGACGGTGATCCGCTCGTAGTAGGCGAAGTTGCGGGCCTTCTGCTCGGCGGTGAACGCCTCTGGGCACAACTGCATGGCCAACACCAGGTCAGCTTGTTTCACCACCTGCTTGCGGTACAGGTCGAAGTAGGGAAAGTGCAGCAGTAGCGGGTACTGCTCCGGCGATGTGCCGGCGAAGTCCCAGGCCGCGTGCGCGGTGAAGCCCTCCGCCTGGGGATGCACGCCGAGCTTGTCGTCGTAGGGAATCACCATCTCGGCCGCGGCGTCTCGCCAGGACGCGGTCTCTTCGGCGTCGACGCCGAAGCCGGCAGCCTGCTCTGGGTGCCGCAGCACAGCGTCGGCCGCGGCGCGCAAGTTGCGTTGCGCCATCAGGTTGGTGAACACATTGTTGTCGGCCACCGCGCTGTACTCGTCCGGCCCGGTCACGCCATCGATGCGAAAGTTGCCCTCGAGATCGTGATGACCCAGCGAACGCCACAGCCGCGCGGTCTGCACCAGCAGCTCCAGCGCGACATCGCGCTCGAAATCGGCGTCACCGGTCGCGGTCACGTGGCGGATCGCCGCGTCGGCGATGTCGGCGTTGACGTGGAAGGCCGCGGTACCGGCCGGCCAGTACCCGGAGCATTCCTGGCCGCGGATGGTGCGCCAGGGAAACGCCGCACCGGCCAACCCGAGCTGCGCGGCCCGTTCCAGAGCCAGCGGGAGAGTCTGCTGCCGCCAGCGCAACACGTCGGCGGCCGCGTCCGGCACCGTGTGACTGAGCATCGGCAGAACGAAGGTTTCGGAATCCCAAAAGGAATGGCCGTCGTATCCCGGGCCAGTTAGGCCCTTGGCCGGGATGCCCCGTTTCTCCGCCCGGGCCCCCGCCTGCAGGACATGGAAGGAGGCGAACCGGACCGCCTGCTGCAGCTGCGCGTTACCCTCGACCTCCACATCGGCCGTGGCCCAGAAGTCGTCGAGGTAGCGGCGCTGCTCGGTGGTCAGCCCGGTCCAGCCGGTGTAGCGCGCGGCCGCGAGCGCGGCTCGGACCTGGTCGTTGAGCGCGGGGAAGGACCGTCGCGAGGACCAGCCGTAGGCCAGGTACTTCACCACCCGCAGCCGCTGGCCGGGCTCCAGCCGGCAGATCACCGTGGTCCGCGCGACGTATTCGGTCGCCGAGGAGTGGAACTCCGTGCGGGAGGGCCCCATCACTTCATGATCCATCGCCGCGGCCATCCGAAGCCCGGAGTGGCGGGTGCTGTGCAGCAGCGTCGCTCCGGTGTCGTTGCACCGGTACTGCTCGGCGACCAGCGGTTCGGACAGCGCCGCGGCCACCCGCGGGTCGTGGGTGGCGGGAGGCAGCTGCTCGTTGGCGAACAGCTCGGACTGCAACACCAGCAACACCGGATCGTCGACCGGCTCGACGTCATAGTTGATCGCAACCACGGCTCGCTGGACCAGCGACACCATCCGTTGCGAGGCCACTCGCACCGCTTTACCGGCCGGAGACACCCACTCCAACCGGCGACTGAGTGTGCCGGCGCGCAAGTCCAGGGTGCGTTCGTGCGAGCGCAGCTCGCCGTAGCGCACGTCCAACGGCTCGTCGTCGACCAGCAGCCGGATCAGCTTGCCGTTGGTCACGTTGATGATCGTCTGGCCGGATTCCGGATAGCCGTACCCGCCTTCGGGGTAGGGCAGCGGCCGCAGCTCGTAGAAGGAGTTCAGATAGCTGCCGGGCAGCGAGTGCGGATCGCCTTCGTCGAGATTGCCGCGCAGGCCAATGTGGCCGTTGGCCAGGGCAAACACCGACTCGGTGTGGCCTAGGGCGGCGAGGTCCAGCTTGCATTCCCGGACTGCCCACGGCTCAACGGCGAATCGCTGTTGCTCGATCATGTCCGCCCCAATAGCTCAGCGAGGTCGCGGACGACGATATCGGCGCCATGTTCGCGCAACGCATCGGCCTGCCCGACCCGGTCTACCCCGACGACATAGCCAAAATGCCCTGCTCGACCCGCTGCAACGCCCGCCAGCGCGTCTTCGAACACGGCGGCCGCCTCCGGCGGCACCCCGAGCAGTCGGGCGCCGGTCAGGAAGGTGTCTGGCGCGGGTTTACCGGCGAGGCCTTCGCGCTTGGCGACCAACCCATCAACACGGGCATCGAACAGGTCTAACAGCTCCGCGGAGGTGAGCACCTGTTCGGCGTTGGCGCTGGAGGTCACCACGGCGCAGGGCAGGCCCGCGTCTCGGGCTGCGTGCACATAGCGCACCGAACCGGGGTAGACGGTCACCCCTTCAGTCCTGATCAGCTCGAGGACAAGGTCGTTTTTCCGGTTGGACAAGCCGTGCACGGTTGGGGTGCCGGCCGGGTCCTGGTCAGTGCCGGTCGGTAGCTCGATGTGCCGGGAGGCTAGAAACGCCTCGGTGCCGGCCAATCGCGGTTTGCCATCAACGTAGGTGTCGTAGTCGGCGCCGGAGTCGAACGCCACGAACGGTTCGCCAGTGTCGCGCGCGCGTTGGGCGAGGAACTCGTCGAACATCCGCTTCCACGCTGCGGCGTGCTGCCTGGCGGTCTGCGTGAGCACGCCGTCCAGGTCGAACAGCAAGCCACGGGTGGAATCAGGTATTCCGAGCGCGCCGAGCATGCGCTCACCCCCATCCATCGGGTTGGCTAGATCAACCTCGGGGCGGGCATCGTAGCGGACCGGTCATTTGGCGATGATCAGGTACAGGCCGTAGCCGACGACGAGGGCACACGTGACGAAGCAGAGCATCGCAACCGGCCAGGCCCACGGAGGTCGGGATACGTTGGCCCTGGTCTGGCTCTGCGCCGGGCTCGACGCTGAGCTCGGTGTGGCGAGTGTGGTGACGCCGAGGACAAACAGGACGATCACTCCGACCACCGCCCCGAACGACACGAAAAACACCATGGCCAGAGAGTCCCAGTCGATTGTCACGCTCACCGCGGGTTTCTCCTCAGCTTCACACGCTCGTCACAGCAGCGGCTTGCGGTGTACGTAGCGGCGCCTCGTTGACATTGAGCGCATGCACTGGCTCACGCCGAGACAACGCGTAGATACCGCCGGCAATGGCCAGCCCACTACCGCGACGACCACGGTACCGATCGTTCCTGTCTCAGCCACCCGAGCCGCCAACGCGCCAACGATGGCCGCGGCCGGCAGCGTCAGCATCCACGCGAGCACCATCTGGCCGGCCAGGCTCCAGCGCACCAGTGCCAGCCGTCGACCGGCGCCCGCGCCGAAGATGGCACCCGAACAAACCTGCGTGGTCGATAGCGGGAAGCCCAATTGCGAGGAGATGAGGATGACAGCGGTGCTGCTCGTCTCGGCGGCGAACCCCTGCGGGATCTCGATTTCGGTGATTCGCTTGCCCAGCGTCCGGATAATCCGCCAGCCGCCCATGTAAGTGCCTAGGGCGATCGCCAGGCCGGCCGCGAGGATCACCCAGAATGGTGGGCCCGAGCCAGGTGCCAGCGCGCCAGCGGTGACCAGCGTTAACGTGATGACACCCATGGTCTTTTGGGCGTCGTTGGTGCCATGCGCCAGGGAGACCATCGATGCCGAGACCACCTGACCGGTCATGAAGCTGGCGCCTACAGTGCCCTGGTCGGCTCGCGACGTGATCCGGTAGGCGAGGTAAGTGCCGATTAATGCCACGACCCCAGCGATGATCGGCGCTAGCACTGCGGGGATGAGAATCTTGGATACCACGGTGCCGAAATGCACTGCGTCGCACCCGCGGCCACCCAAGTGGCGCCGATCAGGCCACCGAAGAGCGCATGTGACGAGCTGGACGGCAGACCCACCAACCAGGTCAGCATGTTCCATACGATGGCCCCGATCAAACCGCCAAAGATCACTGCTGGTGTGATCTTGGTGTCGTCAACCAGTCCACTGGAAATTGTCTTGGCAACCGCCACCGACAGGAACGCGCCGACGAGGTTGAGCAGGCCTGAGACGGCCACCGCAACCTTTGGTTTCAACGCCCCGGTGGCGATCGAGGTCGCCATCGCGTTGGCGGTGTCGTGGAAGCCGTTGGTGAAGTCGAATGCGAGCGCCGTGATGATCACGAACAGGACGATGACGTCCATATGGCCCTTCGTCGTGGGGGAGCCAACGCGTGGAGGGTCGCAGACCAAGCAAAACGTCCGGTGAACGCCACATGTCCAGTTGGGGTTGCCCGGTGACCGCACATGGGTGTCGGGCCACGCGCAGTCTGGCCCCACCAGGGTCGCCTGTTCGGGAGTGACAAGTAACTAGGTCGGGGCGGCCACCGCGAGTGTGGTGAGCACGAGTTCGTCGTTACGCAGCCAGCGGCCATCCAGCCGAGTCAACAGGTGATCGGCGGCGGGTATTCCGGGCACCAGGAGGCGAGCCGTGAAGGTGCCGTGACCGGGATGGGCCGGAACGGATCCGATCGTGACGGCAACGTCCTCAAAGCCCAGCCAGCGGTGGGCCACCGGAAACCATGCCTTGTAGATAGCTTCCTTGGCGCAGAACAGGAGTCGGTCCCAGCAGGTCGCCCGGTCTGCGGCCGCCAGCCGGGACAGCATGTGCTGCTCCGGCGCCAGAGCGATCGCGTCTAATACCCCTGCCGGCAGTGGCTGGTTCGGTTCGGCATCGATTCCCACGGTGTAGATATCGCAGCTGCGGGCCACGGCGGCGGCCCGGTAGCCAGCGCAGTGGGTCATGCTGCCCACCACGCCTGGCGGCCACTGCGGTTCCCCGTGTGAGCCGCGGAGTATCGCCACCGGGGGCAGACCGAGCTGGCGCAGGGCTCGCCGGGCGCAATGACGAACGGTGCGAAACTCACGGCGCCGCTTGTCGACCGCGCGGCTGATCAGTTCCGCCTCGCCGGGGTACAGCACAGCGCCAGGTAAGTCCTCGAACGCCTCGGCGCTGGCCACCGCATCAGGCAGTATTTTTTCGATCAACTCGGCGGCAACTGTACCGCTGTCTGGTCAGTTGGTGCTCGCCAGATCGATCAACCGATCGGCCGCGTCGAGAACGTCGGCGGTCGTGATCCGCAGTAGCCCCGGGTCGGGCCGATCAGCGAAGGTGTCGCCGGTGCATCCGGCCCATAGCGCCTGATGTTGTGGACGCCCCGGCGGTGGCCCCCAGTGCCGGGGAGACACCGGGCCGAACAGCACTACTGACGGCGTGCCATACGCGGTGGCCAGATGGGCGATGCCGGTATCGCCGCAAATCACCATGGTCGCGTCGGCGACCAGCGCGGCGAGCTCGGTTAACGTTGTGCGCCCGGCGAGCACCGAGCGCTGTGGGAGCTCGGCCGTGGTGGCCACCTGGCTGGCCAGTGGGCGCTCGCTCGCGCTACCGGTCACCACCACCGGAAGGCCCGCACCGGCCAGCTGGCGGGCCACTGCCGCGTACCGCCCGGCGGGCCACTGCCGGGCGGCGAACTGGCATCCTGGGTGCACGATGACCGCCCGCGGTACGGGGCTGGATACCCGCGGCTGGACCAAGTCGAGGTCGGACGGGTCGGTAGGGATGGCGAAGTACGCCAACATCCGGCACCACCGCGCCACCTCGTGTAGGTTGTCGTCCCACTCCGGGCCCGGTACCCCCGGACGGGCATGGCTGAACAAAACGGTGGGTTGCAGCGTGCGCAACGCGCGGGTGCTCTGCGGTCCCCGCCCGTGCAGGTTCACCGCTACGGCGAGGGAAGGCTTGCGCCAGCTGATCGAACCAAGCTGCGGGGTGGGCAGCAACTCGTCCACCGCGCCGGTGAGCAGGGCCAGGTCGCGCAGCGGTGCGGGCGCGGCGAGGACGACCCGATGGTCCGGGTAGGCCGACCGCAGCCCGCGCAGCGCCGGCACCGCGGTCAGCAGGTCACCCAGACCCAGCGCGCGCAGCACCAGCATGCTTGGGCGGCTCACGGTAGGGCCTACGGGTAAGACGACTCGTGCGACGAGCAGACCACCATCTCCCGCACCTCACATCCAGGAGGTTGGCGCAGTGCGTGGATCACCGCCGCCGCCACGTCCTCGGGCCGGTTGAGCTTGGCATCCGGTGGCGGCTTGTACTGCTCGTCGCGGCCGTCGAAGAATGCGGTGTGCATGCCACCCGGGATCAGCAGCGTCACCCCGATCCGTCCGGCTGTCTCGGCGGCCAGCGCGCGGGTGAAACCGATCACCCCGAACTTCGACGCGCAGTAGGCCGTCGCGTCGGAAAAGACGCGCAGGCCGAGCGTCGATGAGCAGGTCACCACGGTGCCCCGGGAACGCTCCAGGTACGGCAGCGCGGCGCGCACCACCCGGGCGGTACCGAGCAGGTTGACCGCAACCACCCGTTCCCACTCCTCGGCGGGCACCTCGCCGAACGGGCCGCAGGAATCGATCCCGGCGGCGGTGAACACCGCGTGCAGCTCCCCGCCGCCGGCGGCCACCAAAGCCGTCACGGCTTCCTCGGTGGCGATCCGCTCAGCCAGGTCGGCCTGCACGTAATCCACCTTGATCGACGGGGCGTTGCGGTCCAGGACCAGCGGGCGCCCCCCAGCGGCGAGCACCGCCTCAACGGTGGCCGCACCCAGGCCGGAGGCGCCACCGGTGATCAGCACATTACCCAGT
>DATELN010000151.1:0-3977 GCA_035276605.1 Pseudonocardiaceae bacterium
AGCCGGACCGCTCCGGCGCGCGCGGTCACCGCCGCGCTGGGGATAACCGAGCTGGCTGAGGTACCGGCCGAGATCGCCGCCCACCCTGTGGAAAGAAGCCTCGCGCTGCTCGCGGCGGCGGGCATCGACGCCGTCCGGGCCTGTCACCATCCCGCGGAACTGGCCGGCCAAGGGTGGGCGGCCGGCCTGCTGCACCACGACCGCTGCACTCTGGTGCGCGCGCCGTGGACGTTTACCGCATAGCGGGCGCCGGCGGTGCTTTGACCAGCCGGCGGTCATAGAAGGCCATCAGGGTGCGGTGCGCCGGCCGTTCGATCAGCCGGGTGAGCAGCCAACCCAGCAGCACGCCTCCAGCGAGCATGGCGGCGCTTTGCTCGACCGGGCCGGCGCCGAGATCCTGCAGGTGCCGCATGATCACGAAACCGATGGTCTGGTGGACCAGGTATAGGCCGTAGGAGATACCGGCCAGCCAGTGCACAGCGGTATGCAGCGAGCCGGGTATCCACCGGTCCCAATCGGGCACGCGAGCGGCCAGGCAGATCAGCGCGATACCGCCGGACACACCGATGGTCGCTTGCCAGTCCTGGGACCACCCCTCCGGCCTGACCGTGACGGTGTGCATCACATGCCCGAACAGGCATGCGGTGAGCAACGCCGCGAAATGCGGCGGCCGCAGTCGCCCGTTGGCCCACAGCCAGATCGCGACACCAGCCACGAACAGGTGCAGCCGGTGAAAACCGAGCCCGTCGACGACCATCCGGTAGGGCTCCGGGGGCCCAACAGCCCGCACCGGCCACAGCATCAGCGGCACCAGCACGGCAGCCCACAGCAGCGCATGCAACCTGCGGCCATGACCCCAGCGTGACCGCCACAGCAGGGCGGCCGCCGTGAAGGCCATCAGCTGTAAGGGCAGCGTCCAGTAGGAGCCATCCAGAAACGGGAAGTCCTGCGGTCTCCAGTTACCCAGCAACAGCAGGTTGCCCACCAGGTCGCGCAGAGTAGGTAGGTACCACTCTGCCGGGCTGAGGTAACGGGTAATTGCCCAGGTCAACACCACCGCGGCCAGGAACGCTGGGACGAGCCGCGCTATCCGACCCCACCAGTACCGGCCGGTGGCGTGGCGCCGCACCGTCGCGGCCGCGAAGTACGCCGAGATGACCAGCAGCAGGCTGGCCCCCACCTGGTGGGGGAAACTGAACGGCCGCGGCGCCAGCTCGGGATGGACGATCGGCGCCACGAACGTCGTGTGGTAGAGCACCACCAGCAGCACGAACCCGCTGCGCAGCACGTCCCAGCTGACGTGACGCCGACTGGCAGTGCGCCGTGGAAGGGTGACGCCGGGCTGGACGCACTCAAGGACACCCGTGCTCATGCCGTCGTTCACCAGCGCTCTCCCGGTGTCTGGCCACATGTCTGTCCGGCTGCCGACCAGGCTTCCCGGCGCACCAACGCGGCAGGTTACCGGCATCAAAATGGAAGCGGTGCGCCGGGAAGCCTGGTTGGCAGTTAGCTGACCGACCTGTCGACGGGACGTTTCCCATGAGGCAGGCCACGCGCCGGTTGTTTAGCCGCAGGTCGTGGGTGGAGATCCGCCGCATCGCTGAGCTCGCCGGCTCGCTGCTCGCCGCCGCACTGGCAACCGTGCTGCTACGGCTGCGCAACCCCGCCTATCGCCGTATCCAGCAGGCCGACCTCGAGGAGCCGACGATCAAGTAGGGTTGCAGCTCAGGCGCGCCGGGAAGTCTGGTCGGCATTCATCGGGCCATTAACTGGCTCAGTGACGGTCGGGAGGTGCCGGGCATGCGCGCTGTCGAGACGGTCCTGTTCCTGGTAATCCTGGCCACTGTGGTCGCCACCTTCGCCCGGCGGTGGCGGGTACCCGCCCCCTCGTTGCTGGTCATCGCCGGGGTGATCGTCGGCGTGCTGCCGGGTGTGCCGACCATCGTGGTCACTCCCGACCTCGTGAGCCTGGTGGTGTTGCCGCCCTTGCTGTTCGCCGCCGGGGAAGAGCTGCCCTGGCGCGACCTGCGGGCGGTGTGGCGACCGGTCAGCGCGCTGGCCGTCGGGCTCGTGCTGGTCTCGGCCGCCGCCGTGGGTGCCGTCGCGATGGCGCTGACTCCGCTGCCGGCAGGCATGGCGTTCGTACTGGGCGCTGTGCTGGCCAGCACCGACCCGGTAGCGGTGGCGGCCCTGGCGCGGCGGTTGTCGCTACCGCCCCGGGTGCAGGCGCTGGTGCAGGCCGAAAGCCTGTTCAACGACGCGACGAGCTTGCTGCTGTTTCGAGTCGCCCTGTCGGTGGCCATCGCCGGAGGCGCCATCTCGGGAACCCGCACGGTCGCCGAGTTCGCCATCCTGGCCGGGGGCGGCATCGCAATAGGCGCCGTGATCGCTGGTGGCGCCTTCCTTGTCCGGCGGCGCACCGAAGATCCCGTGCTGGAGACGGTGGTAGCTCTGGTCACCCCCTACGGGGCTTACGTGCTGGCCGAGTCGTTACACGCGTCCGGGGTCACCGCTGTCGTGGTGACCAGCATCATCCTCGGCACACAAGCCACCCGGCTGACGAACCCGCGGGTGCGGTTGCAGCTGTCTGCGGTGTTCGAGACGGTGGTGTTCCTGCTGGAAAGCGCGGTGTTCGGGCTGATCGGCCTGCAACTGCCCGCGCTGGTCAGGGGGCTGGCCAGCCTGGACAGGCTGTGGCCACTAGAGGCGCTGGCCATCGCCGCAACGTTGATGGTGGTCCGAGTGGCGTGGGTGTTTCCGCTGGCGGCGATCCGGCAGCGCAGCAACAACGGCGAGCGGCCGTCGTGGCGGGTGCCGGCCGTGGTGTCGTGGGCCGGGACCCGGGGCGTCGTGCCGCTGGCCGCTGCGCTGTCCATCCCGCTGACCACCAGCAGCGGAGCCGCGTTGCCCGGCCGGGATCTGGTACTGCTGCTGACCACTGCGGTGATCGTCCTGACTCTTGTGGTTCAGGGCTTTACGCTCGCCCCGTTGGTCCGGCGGGCGGGTATCGCACTGGCGCCGGGCGACGTCCATCAGGAGCACACCACCGCGCGGCTACAGCTGGCCAACGCCGGGCTGTCGCACCTCGATCACCTCACCGAGATCAACGCCGCGCCGGACGCCGTGATCGAGGCGTTGCGCGCCAGTTGGCGGAACCGAATCCAGCGAATTCAGGAGCATAAGGACTCCGACCGTCCGTACACTGCATCGATCTACCGCCAGCTGCGCCGGGACCTGCTCGATGTGGAGAACGCCGAACTGGACCGTCTGTACCACGACGGCACGATCAGCGACGTCACGCGCCGGCGGATCCAGCGTTCGCTCGATCTGGAACACGCCGGACTCGGCGAGGGACCCTAAGGCCCCGTGACGGCGGCGGCAGGTAGGTCAGGCCCTACGATGCCTGCGGCCTAGGGAGGCGGATCAGACATGGCAGGATCCGAGGCAACGAGGGTGACGGCCCTGGATTGGGTCGTGGTTGCCGCCGGCGTACTCACGTACGTCTCTAGTTTCCTGCCCTGGTACACCCTGACCGCCAGCGTCCCGATCCTAGGTCTGACGCAATCAACCAACGTGAACGCCTGGAACGCCGGCTTCGGCGCATGGTTTTCGGTGCTGCTGCTACTGGCGGCGGCTGGCGTGGTAGTGGCGAGCTTCGTGGGCGGGCGACTGCGGCGGCCCGCTTTCCGATCGATGGTCACCCTGGCCCTGTCCGCGCTGGCGTTCATCACCATCGTGCTGCGCTGGGCGACGTTCCCGGACGCCGCGGGCGGGCTGAGCAGGATCGGTGAGCTGGGTGACGTGCAACTGGGCGCATTCAACCTCGGCAACGCTTTCCGGATCACCAGTGGTGCGTCTGTGGGTCTTTACCTGGGGTTGAGCGCGGCGGTGGTGGCGCTTGCCGCGTCGTCACTGGCGTTCCGAGCCGCGGCTCGTGAGTGGCATTCGGTGCTATAGCACCGAATGCCACTCACGAG
>DATELN010000152.1:0-2733 GCA_035276605.1 Pseudonocardiaceae bacterium
TGTCGCTCTACGGCCTCACCTTCATGGCAGGCGTGGCCCTTGGCCCGGCGGTCGGCGGCGCGCTGCTCGCGAAGTCACCCAACGCCGTCTGGTGGGGCGGCGCCTTGACGGTTGCACTAATCGGAGCCGGCTTGCTGCGACTCGGCTACCGGATACCCGACCCGCTCCTGCAGGCGCAATGCCCTGCGCCGCAAGCCGTCAGCGCGGCCGACGTGGACTCCGCCGCCACAGCCAGATGAATAGTACGGAGACGTAATGTCACTGGGCTACGTGATCGTCGATGTATCTACTGACACGCCGCTGCGGGGAACCAGCTGGCGGTCGGCGTGCAGAAGCTCTCCGACACGGCGCCACCAAACCCTAGCCCGCTACCTATCGAAGATCGTCCTTGACGTTTTTCGCTATTTGCTACCGGCACGCCAACCAGGGGAGCGCGGATCCATGAGTAGCATCACCGCCCGGCCACGGCAGGGCCTGCACTGGCTCGTCCAAGCCATCGTCCACTCCGGCGCGACGTTCCCGAGGCGGACCGGGCGGTACGACCCAGGAATGGCGACGAAGAAGGCCACCCAGATTCAGCGTGCCGTACTTGGCGGCCCACTACCGCCCCGGCCCGCACGGGAGATCGCACTGCGGTGTCGACGGTATGAGGATCAGCGACTTACCGGACACGTGCTATAAGGCAGGTATCTCGTCCCAGCAGAAGGTAAACCGCATGTCGCTTATGGATGCTCTGGCCGAGTCGCAGGGCCTCCGGAACCGGCAAGCCGCAAACACGCGTCCGACAGCGCCTGTCCCAGCCGACCGCATGGCATCTGACCAACGCTGGTCCCGAGCATCCACCGATTACCCATAGATTAGCGGCGATTGGTATCGACCGCTAAGCCTCGATCCGTGGACCGGGAGGGTCCGCTGTGGCTGGTGACAGCGTGGTGAAATGACGAGAGTGCCCTGTGGGCTGGGATGATCGGGTTTGTCTAGGACTCGAAAACACCAGCGTGGAAGGGCACTCTCGGTGCAAGGATCTCATGCCTGGCGCGGCGACAGCGCGGTGTTCGACGAGGACAATCTCGTGTCGCACGCCGGGCTGGTGCCGTTGATGGAGTTGGCCGAGCAGGCCGGGCTGTCCCGGTTGCTGGGCGAGCACGTGCGGTTCACCAGTGAGCGGGTCAGGTCGGGGGCGGCCAACCCGACCCCGAAACTGACGTCGATCATCGCCGGGATGGCCGCCGGGGCGGACAGCATCAACGACTTGGACGTGATCCGGTCGGGTGGGATGACCAAGCTGTTCGGCGGCGTGTACGCCTGCGCCACGCTGGGGATCCTGCTGCGCGAGTTCACCCACGGCCACGTCCGGCAACTCGCGGCGGTGCTGCGCCGGTTGCTGATCGGCTTGGCCGCCCGGACCCCGGTGCTGTCTGGTATCACCGATCGCGCCTACATCGACATCGACTCGCTGTTGCGTCCGGTGTACGGCAAGGCCAAGCAGGGCGCGTCGTTCGGGCACACGAAGATCGCCGGCAAGCGCATCCTGCGGCGGGGTTTGTCGCCGCTGGCGGTGACCATCAGCACCGACACCGCAGCGCCGGTGCTGGCCGGGGTTCGGTTGCGGGCCGGACGCGCCGGATCGTCGCGGGGCGCGGCCAGCATGGTCACCGAGGCGATCAACACCACCGTCGAAGCCGGGGCACAGCCGGGCACCATTCTGGTGCGCGGCGACTCGGCCTACTGCGCCGGGACGGTCATCGCCGCGGTCGTCAAGGCCGGGGCGATGTTCTCGTTCGCCATCGCCCGTAACCCCGCGGTCGACGCCGCGATCGCGAGCATTCCTGACGAGGCGTTCGTTCCGGTGCACTATCCCGGCGCGGTGACCGATCCTGACACCGGAGAGCTGATCTCCGACGGGCATGTGGCCGAAGTGGAGTACACCGCCTTCGCCGGCACCCGGTACGAGATCACCGGATGGCTGGTCGTGCGGCGAGTGCTCGACGCCAACACCCAGGACCCGCTGTTCCCGGTCTGGCGCTACCACCCGTTCTTCACCAACAGCGCCGAACCCGTCGCCCAGGCCGACGTCACCCACCGTCAGCACGCCATCTGCGAGACCGTCTGGTCCGACCTCATCGACGGAGCCTGGGCACACCAACCCAGCGGGGTGTTTGCCGCCAACGCCGCGTGGACCGTGCTGGCCGCGATCACCCACAACCTGCTCCGCGCCGCCGGCACTCTCACCGACGTCGCTGGCTACGCGGTGGCTCGCGGCGCCACCCTGCGCACCCACCTGGTTAACGTCGCGGCCCGGTTCGCCCGCCCGCAACGCCAGCCCGTGCTGCACCTACCCAGCCACTGGCCCCGAGCCGGCGCCTGGCTCACCTTCTGGCGAGCCGTCTTCGACACCTGACCTGCCCAGCCCACGCCGCACACACGACCCGCCACCTCGGAACCGAACGACGAGCCGAACCCGAGCACGCTGGACACCGGGCCAGCCGGCAAGCCACACCCACCACGCCAAGATCACTCGACGGGTCACTGGAAGGGATCACTCAGCTTGATCCACGGATCGAGGCTTAGTCATCCCCCTCCGTTCGTCACATGCAATTCCTAGTTGGACACGCGGTGTGAGAATCAAGCTAATTGACGACGCGGCTAGAGTCCATGGCTACATCACATCTCAGCCATCCCGTCGCCCTCGACCCGCCCACCGTGGGAGCGGGCCAGCGCCGGCGCCCGCCG
>DATELN010000153.1:0-3125 GCA_035276605.1 Pseudonocardiaceae bacterium
GGCGGCGCTACCGGGCGCCCCAGCGCGGCGGCGCCATCACCCACCACCCGCAGCACCTCAGCCAGCGGCACGTCCTCAGGCCGGTCCACGTGCGGACCGTCGACGCGCAGGCCCGTGGCGTCGTAGCGCGCCCAGTACACCTCGCGGCGCCGGGCATCGGTAATCACCAGGAGCGGGCTGCCGGCACCAGTCCGGTAGGCGATCGCGTCGAGACTGCAGACCGGATAGACCGGGACGCCCAGGCCATCGCCCAGCGCTGCGGCGGTGACCATCCCGATCCGAAGCCCGGTGAACGGGCCTGGCCCCGCCCCGCACACCACCGCGTCCAGGTCGCGCATGCCGACCCCGGCGCTGGCCATCACCTCACCCACCGAGGGCATAAGCAGTTCACCGTGGGCGCGAGCGGTCACGGTGACGCGCTCGGCGAGAAGGTCAGGTTCGCCTGCGACGGATAACTGCGCCAACCCGGCGATCACCGCGGAGGTCGCCGTGTCCACAGCCAACACCAGCACGCAACGAGCTTACGGATCACCCTTGGCAGGCTGGCTCCGGTATCAGCCGGGCCGGGCCGGACAGCTGCGCGATGCGACCGTCGTCTCCATTATCGTCACTGTTGCGCCGCTGCAGCCTGATCAGCAGGTGGTCGTCGGCCAGCCGCTCGGCCAGGCCCTCACCCCACTCCACAACCACGGCAGCCGTGAGCAGATTAGTATCCAGATCGAGATCGTCTAGCTCAGCGATTCCGCCGAGCCGGTAGGCGTCGACGTGCACCAGCGGCACGCCCCGGCTTCCCGGCAGCGCAGGGTGTTCGCGGGCGATCACGAATGTGGGAGAGGTGATTGGCCCACGGACGCCCAGTCCGGCACCGATTCCCCGAGCCAGCACCGTCTTGCCTGCGCCCAGCGGTCCAGACAGCACCACCACGTCCCCGGCGCGTAGGCGTCTCCCCACGGCTCGACCCAGACGCTCGGTGTCAGCCGGAGTCGCCAGCTCCAACACCAGACTCATGCACCCTTCTCCCGGGAGGCCACGGCGCCGGCGCACTCGGCCAGCAGGTTGAGCAGGTGTTCGTTGACGAGCTTGGGCTGCTCGAGCATCATCACGTGGCCGGATCCCGGGATCTGCACCAGCTCGGCGTCGGGCAACAGCGCGGCAATCGCCTCGGAGTGCTGGTACTGGGTCAGCCGGTCACCGTCGGTGCCGAGCACCAGCGCCTTGACGTACTTGAGACCGGCCAGCGCCGCGTACCGGTTATGCCGGCCGAACTCCTCCAGGAAGTCGGTCATGATCTCAAAGGAGGTGGCCCTGGTCATCATGTACGCCAGCTCGACCAGTGCCGGATGAACCGCCTCGTCGCCGAAGGACAGCGCCCGGGTCAGGCTCCAGATCAGGTTCCGGCCAGCTTCACGGCCGAGGTCGATAACCCGCGCGCTGGGCCCCCACCGGGACAGCTGCCTGGCTACCGGCATCACTGGGTTGCGCCGAGATAAAACCGGTCTGGGCAGACCGGAGCGGCCAATGTCACCGGCGCTGGTGTTGAGGAATGCCACCCCGCAGATCCGGTCGACGAACAGCCCGGGGTAGTGCTCGGCCAACGCCATGATCGTCATACCGCCGAGAGAATGCCCGAACACCACCACCGGTCCTTGCGGCGCGGCGGCTTGGATCACCGCGTTGAGGTCACGGCCCAACTGTTCGATGGTGCACGCGGCCCGGGGAGAACGACCGGACTGACCGTGGCTGCGGTGGTCGTAGAGCACTTGGCGGACCCGGGGTGCAGTGGAGTGCGCCAGCTCGTGCCGCTGGAACAACCAGCATCGCCTATCCAGGGTGTAGCCGTGCACCAAAACGACGGTGAGCTCCGGCGCTCCGCCATCGGCCGGGTCGAGTTCCTCCACCGACAGCATTACCCCATCGTCGGCTCTCACCGTGTACTCGCGGTCCGGCGGCAGCGGGGTCGGCAGCTCGTGCGGCAGGTCCACCGCCTGCTTGCGGACTTCGCCGATCCGGCGATGGTGTACCAGGGCCGCGACCGTTGTAGCCGCGGTCACCGCAGCCAGCACGCCGCCGGCTACCCGGCCGGCAGCACGCAGCCTTGGTTTCATGGCGGTTCTCATCGGGCCACTCGCGGCTGATCCAGCACCGTCCTGGTCAACCGGGGACGGGCCATTCCGGCGACCACCTCATAGTGGATGGTGCCCAGCTTGTCGGCCCATTCCGTAGCGGTCGGAGCGCCCTTATCACCGGTGCCGAAGAAAACCACCTCGTCGCCTTCGGCAATCGGGTCGTCGCCGCAGTCGACCATCACCTGGTCCATGCATACCCTTCCCACCACCGGACGCCGGCGTCCGGCCAGCCACACGTCCAGCCGCCCGGTGAGTACCCTCGGCACCCCGTCGGCATACCCAGCGGGCACCAGCGCCAGGGTAGTCTCACGATCGGTATGCCACACGTGACCGTACGACACCCCCTCACCGGCCGGGACACGCTTGACCATCGCAACCTGGGAACGCAGGGTCATCGCGGGTACAAGCTGGTAATCGACGCCGGGCACTGGTGACAGGCCGTATACGGCGATTCCAGGTCGAACCATGTCGTAGTGCAAGTCGGGCCGGGTGAGAGTGGCCGCCGAGTTCGCCAGGTGGCGCAGCGGTCGCAAGCCAGCCTGTCGTGCTACCTGGTAGGCATCGTCGAAGTACCGGACCTGCTGAGAGATGATCGGGTGGCCGGGATCGTCGGCGTGCGCCAGGTGCGACCAGACCGCGACGACCTCAACGCCTTGGGTGTTCGCGGCCGCATGGACCAGCTCCGGCCAGTGGCTGCGGTAGGCGCCCCCGCGAGTCAGCCCGGTATCGACTTTGAGATGCACCCGGGCGGGGCGGCCGGTCCGCGCCACCGCGCGCGCCGCGGCGTCCAGCTGATTCAGCGAATAGATCCCTAGGTCAACCCCGGCAGCGATGCCGGCGGCGAGGTCCTCCCCGGGCGCATGTAACCAGGCCAGCACCGGCGCGTCGATCCCGCTGCCACGCAGCTCAAGCGCCTCGTCGACGCTACACACGCCCAGCGCGCCGGCTCCGGACTGTAGCGCCGCCACGGCGATGTCCACCGCGCCGTGGCCGTACCCG
>DATELN010000154.1:0-2167 GCA_035276605.1 Pseudonocardiaceae bacterium
AATCTCCTCCCGCTCGGCGAACGATAAGTAACGCCCTGACAGCGCAGCGCAGCTGATCGATGACATTCCGCCACCATCACGGAACCACCGCGCTCCCACCGCTGGCGACACACCGGCGACTACGCCGGCGTCCTCGCTGGACAGCCCGCGAGCGATCGCCGCCCAGAACCGCTGCCGATGCTCCCGCCGCGCCACCGGCGGCCGACCGGGCGACCGCATCGCAGGCCGACCCGCCCGATCCAAGCGACGTCGTCGCTGTACGCCCATCGCAACTCCTCACTGTCGAGGTGTTGCGACGACCAATTGAATTCACCCTGCGAGCCAGCATCGGAGTGGTGGATTGCACCCTCGGCCAGCGGATGGCCCTGGCGGCGCCGGTAGGCGACGGCGTGGCGGATCGTCGCCTCGATGAACCCGGCGTGCTTGCTCGTCGAGCACTCCCAGCCGGGGATCAGCCCAGCGGAGGCGTCGATGACGAACGCGGTGTAGCCGAACCCGCCCCCGGCCATGGGCACGTAGACGATTCAGGGCGAGAACATAGTTCTGTGTATCCCAGTGCAAGCATCAGTTTCACCATGCGCGCGTCTGAGGAGATAGGAGCCGCCGCAGCCGCCGACCGCGTCACAATTGTCTCATCTGGCGACCCTGAGTTTGCCGACAATCTTGACAAAGCGGCACGGAATGCGGCTGCTGCGGGAACACATGTGGCGGTTGGCCGGATAAAGCACGCAGGAACAAACACACCACACGGAATTCTGCTGGGGCTAGGTCGCCTTTGTGGCGCGTGTTTCGGATAACGATTTTATCCACAGGAGGCATACATATCCGGTTTATGGCTGCGCTACCTGTCGGCGGGCACCGGCCCTCACATGCAACTTCCAGGTTGCCCGCAGCGCGTGTTCACATTTCTGTGGCTGACTCGCCTGCGTCGCTATCGGTTCGGTCCGCGGAAGGGTGTCGTGGTGAAGGCGTTGATCACGATGCGTCAACTGCTGACCAAACGGTGGCTGATCGTGACTGCGGTGGTTGTCGTGGCCGGCGTCGCGATCACCGGATGGGCATGGGCAGGATCCTCCTCGGCTGCTGCTCCCCGGCTGGGTACCGCGACCCTGGGCACGATACGCCAAACGGTGGTGACAACCGGCACGATCGCCGCAGCCCAGCAGGCGGATCTGAATTTCGGGGTCAGTGGGCAGGTCACCGCGGTACTGGTGAGCATTGGCCAGCAGGTCAAAGCCGGCCAACCCCTAGCGACGGTGGACGCGGCGTCGCTGCCCGGTCAGGTAGCTCAGGCAAAGGCGGCGGTGGCAGCCGGCGAGGCCAGAATTGCCGCAGACCAGGCGTCCGGTGCGCCGGCGGCTCAGATCAATGCCGACACCGCCGCGCTCAGCTCGTCGAACGCGCAGCTGACCCTCGCGCAGCAGAACATGTCCCGGGCCACGTTGACCGCGCCGTTCGACGGCACCGTCGCCGCGGTCACGTTGACTGTGGGCCAGCAAGTATCCGCCAGCTCGTCGGCTGGCGCCGGTGGCGCGTCTAGTGGGCCGACCGGCACCGGTGGGCTGAGCTCGGCCGCATCGTTGAATAACGCCTCCGTGTCGACTAGCTCGGCATCCAATGCCCAGCTAGTGGTGATCAGCACAGGCAGCTACATCGTCAACGCCAGCGTCGATGACACCCAGGTCAGTCAACTGCGCTCGGGCGATCAGGCCGTTATCGTGCCGAACGGGTCGACCAGCCAGGTCTTCGGCACGGTGGCCTCGGTGGGAATGGTCGGCAGCCAGAACTCCGGGGTTACCAGCTACCCAGTCACCATCGACGTCACCGGTAACCCCGGAAACCTGCCCATCGGCGCCACCGCCCAAATCTCGATCACCATCAAACAGCTCACCGACGTCGTCGTGGTGCCTCGGGCAGCAGTGCACTCCGAAGGTGGGCAGTTTGTGGTCTATGAGATGTCCGGCACTCAGCAGGTATCCCGTCCGGTGACGGTGGGGCTCAGCGCGGGCGGCCAATCGCAAATCACCAGTGGTCTAGCGGCCGGTACCCGCATCGTGCTGCCCGCCGCGCCCGCCAGATCTGTCGGGAGTGGCACGGGGCGCGGTGGCGGTTTCGGCGGTGCCGGTGGTTTTGGTGGCGGAGGTGGTTTTGGCGGTGGCGGTGGTTT
>DATELN010000155.1:0-11479 GCA_035276605.1 Pseudonocardiaceae bacterium
ACCCTGCACATCAGTGAGCTCGGCACCCGGCAAGCACGGCGCGATCCGCGGCACGTCCTGCATATGCTTCCACACCGCCTCCAGCGGCGCAGCAACCTCAAACTCGTTTTCGATAAGCATCGACTACTCACTCCCTGATGAGATACGGGGGTCCCGACGTGTGAGGCCGACAAGCGACGACGCGGAAACCGCCGTCGGGCTCCACGAGCCCCCGCTGCCAACCGTTCGCCTGACCCATTAAGGGAGGGTTTCAACCACCGGTGATCATTAAACCGCGACGAGTGAGTTTCTCGGTCCTCCCGTGGCAGACCGCACTGTGTTCACCCTCCTCGCCTAGGTGCAGGAAGTCCGGGTACGACATCCCCACCCCTTCCTAGGGCAGGACGGAGCGGACCGACTCCGGTGAGCGGCCCACCACTGCGGTGCCATCATCTGCGGTGATGATCGGCCGCTGGATCAATATCGGGTGGGTGGCCAGGGCCTCGACCCACCGGACGCGGTCGGTTTCCTCGCGCGGCCACGTCGCCAGACCCAGCTCTGCTGCCACGGGTTCGCCTAGGCGGGCGATGTCCCAAGGATCCAGGTCAAGGCGCCGCAGTACGTCGTCGATCTCCTGGGCAGTCGGCGGTGCTTCCAGGTAGTACCGCACCGTGTACTGAGCACCTTCCGCGTCCAGCAAAGACAGCGCGGAGCGGCACTTCGAGCAGCTCGGATTGATCCAGATTTCCACGGTCCTCATCTTCTACGACAAGCCAGCGGTGACAGGGAGGTGGTCCAGACCGCGGATAACGAATTCAGGTCGTCGTTGGGGTTGGCCGGCTGGCTCGAGAGTGGGCAGGCGGTGGCGCAGCGCCAGTAGGGCGGCCTGGGCTTCGATGCGGGCCAGCGGAGCTCCGAGGCAGTAGTGGATGCCAGCTCCGAAGCCGAGGTGCGGGTTGGGAGTACGGCTGATGTCCAGGTGGTCCGGCTCGAGGAAGGCGTGAGGGTCTCGCCCGGCCGCGCCGAGCAGGGCGGCGATTTTGTGTCCGGCAGGTATCAGGAAGTCGGCGATGGTGACCTCGGCGGTGGCGGTGCGCTCGAATAATTGCAGGGGGCTGTCGTAGCGGATGAGCTCTTCCACCGCAGTCGCGGCCAGCGCGGGGTTGTTGATCAGCCGCTGCCACTGATCGCGGTGGCGCATAAGCGCCAGCACCCCGTTGCCGACCAGGTTCACCGAGGCCTCGTGCCCGGCCATGAACAGCAGCACCACCGTGGCCACCAGCTCGTCCTCACTCAGGCGGGTTCCATCGGTGTCGGTGACCGCAACCAGGTCGCTGAGCAGGTCTTGGCCGGGACGGTTGCGCTGGCGTCGCTGGGCGAGCAGGTCACGCACATAGGCGATGAAATCAGCCGCGGCCTGCTCGGCGTCGCGTTGACGGGCTGGGTCAAGGTCAATCTCGTACATCTTCACGATCCGGTTGGACCAGGGTCGCAGCTGGTGACGGTCGGCTGCGGGGATGCCCAGCAGCTCGGCGATGACCTCGATCGGTAAGGGTGCCGCGAGGGTGGTCAACAGATCAGCCGCGCCGTCCGCATCTATCCGCCGCGCCAGTTGGTCGACCAGCGTGTGGGCCTGCTGAGCCACCCAGGGCCGCAGACGTTCGACATGCCCCCGGGCAAACGCCGCAGACACCAGCCCGCGCAGCCTGCCATGGGTGGGCGGCTCACTTTCCACCAACGAGTGGCGATGCAGCAGGTTAAAAGCGGTGAAGTGCTCCACCGGGCGCGCATCGGCCCACACCCGCCCCAGCGACCGGTGACGCAGCACCGCCGAGCACGACGCATGCGTGACCGCCACTGCCTGCCCCAGCCTGGGATGCCAATGCACCGCAGCCTGACGGCGCAGGGCCGCGAACGCCGGATACGGATCAGCCACAAAAACCGGATCAGCGGGATCGAACGTCATCACCGCGGAGAAATCAGTGATACCGGCTGCCGGCGGCGGCCCCAGTTCCCGACAGGCCCGTCGAAGCGGCCAGGAATGATGTTGCCGCAGCGGGTGCACCGGCCGTCAGGAGTCAGTTCGTAGCGGCCGATGGTGTGCCAGTCCCGGTCGATGACCGCTGCGCCGCAGCCTGGGCAGGTGGTGCGACCGCCATCCGGGTCGTGGACGTTGCCGGTGTAGACGAAACGCAGCCCGTGTTGCTGGGCGATTCGGCGGGCCCGGGTGAGCGTGGCCGGCGGAGTCGGCGGTACGTCGCGCATCTTGAAGTCGGGGTGGAAGGCGGTGAAGTGCAGGGGCACCTCAGTTCCGAGGTGGTGGGCGATCCAGGTGCATTCCGCGTCAATTTCGCTGTCTGAGTCATTGTGGCCAGGGATGAGCAGCGTGGTGATTTCCAGCCAGACGTCGGTGCAGTGCCGCAGGTACATCAGCGTGTCTAGGACCGGCTCCAGGTGACCGGCGCAGGTGCGCCGGTAGAAGGACTCGGTGAACGCCTTGAGATCCACATTGGCCGCGTCGAGCCGGGCGAACAGCTCGCGGCGGGGCGTCTCGGTGACGTAGCCGGCAGTGACGGCGATGGCCTTGATCCCGCGGTCACGGCAGGCGTCGGCGACGTCAAGTGCGTACTCCAGGAAGATCACCGGATCGTTGTACGTCATGGCGACGCTGCGGCAGCCGAGCCGGTGCGCTGCCTCGGCTATGGCCTCGGGCGTTGCTGCCGCGGCGAGTCGATCGATTTCCCGGGACTTGGAAATGTCCCAGTTCTGACAAAACCGGCAAGCCAGATTGCAGCCCGCAGTACCGAACGACAACACGGCGCTGCCTGGCAGGAAGTGGTTGAGCGGCTTTTTTTCGATGGGGTCGACGCAAAATCCGCTGGATCGCCCGTAGGAGGTCATCACCATCTGGTCGTCGATCCGGCCCCGCACAAAACACAGCCCCCGCTGGCCCTCATGTAACCGGCACGCCCGCGGGCACACGTCACACTGAATACGACCATCGTCCAACCGATGCCAATACCTCGTTGGCACCGTGAACGAGTCACTCAAACTGATCTCGGCAACCACTGCCTTTCCCTCGCTCAAGAACAGACTAGGCCTGGCCGACCCTCGGATCACCTAGGTGCTTTTGTGAACTCAACGCCACCGACAGTTGCGGCAAGGAAAAGGGCGCTGGAGTCGAGTGCACGGCACTGGCGTGAGCTAGCTGGACGAGGCAGTTGCTCCGAGCGCCGTAACGGCATGGGGTACCTGAGCGATCCATGTGTGAGCCAAGTAATCGACTGGTCACACAGAGTAGTTAGACTGTGCCGGTGAATCTGCGAGGGAAGGCGGGACAACAGTGAATCAGGGCGAGCGCGTCTCGATGAGCTACCCGAACCTGCCGAGCCGATCGCGCGCCCGACAACCTGCGGATCTGTTCCAGCCCGTCACCAGCGCGCAGCCACCATCAGCAGCCCTGACCGACCCGCCGACTGTGCCCGTCGCCAGCGTCACCCAAGAGAACGAGTCGCATTGTGCCCCAGCGCTGCCAGGGACTGCCTCGGGCCTACGTCAGTGGGTCCGCCGGGGAACTGGACTGGTCGTCGGCACACCGGGTGCGGTAATCGCTGTGGCGGCAAGCGCAGTGTTGGTGGTCGTCATGGGTGCGATGACCATGGTCACCACCTCGTCGCCGGTCGAGTCATCACAGGCCGAACCAGCCCCGGGCCGGTTGCCGGCTCCTGCAACGCCCGCGATCCCTGACGAGCCAGTCACCGTGTCGCCCCTCGACGCCCCGGCAGTGTTTGCCCCCCAGGCACCGGCCACCGCATCCTCCGCGCAGTTCGCTACCGTCACTGCACCCCAGCAGCCAGCGCCGACAACCCATTTGGTCAGACCAGTCGCGGTTGCTGCGGCTGCTGTTGCGCCGCCCGCTTCGGATCACGCGCCGCCGTTACCAGCGCCACCGTCACCGGCGCCACCGCCGTCATCGACACCACCACCGGCAGCGGCGCCCACCGACAATGCTGGATCCTGGACTGTCGGCCCCAGCTCCTCCCCGGGGAACCCGGAATCGATGCCTACCGATACCGAGCCGTGTCACTGCGACGCCACCACGGGCATGACCCCCCGCCAGCAGGATCGGTTAGCTAGGGCTGACCAACGACGTGAACAGCGAGCGGTGCAACGAGCGGAGTACCGCTCCACGCGCACCCGCGAGTCCACCATCAGCGAGCAACGACGCGAGGACAGTAGGCCAGCGCAGCCTGATGCCCATGCCGCGCGTCGCTAATGGTCAGTGATCAAGGACTACACGCCGAGCGTCAAAAACGGGCAGCGGAGCGGTCGGCCAGCGCGTAGGTGACCCCGGAGGCCACCGCCGTGACGGCGAGCACCGACGGCCAGGCACCGATCTTTTTGGCTAGCGGGTGTGAGCCGCCGAACGCAGCGGCATACACGCCGAGAAGCAAACCCATCACACCTGGACCAGACGAGCGCAGCCATAAGCGTCCACAGAGGGCTCCGGCGGCGGCGAGGACTGCACCGCCGAGCTCCCGGCGACCGGTGTAGCGGGCGGCGGCGAAGCCACCGACGAGGCCGGCGGCAACAACAGGGGCGGTTGGAAGACTGGACATGAGCGCAACGGTACGCAGCCGCCGCCGCTGGCTAGGAGCTTAGCTCGGATTGATCCATGGCTTGCCAGTCCGCGGGAGTTACAGCTGCGACGACCAGCGCGATGATGTTGTCGTGCGAGTCGTGGTGTTGGGTGCGGGTCTGGCTGGCTGTGCAGCAGCGGGGGTCCTGTCGCGTCGTGGCCACGACGTCATCGTCCTCGACCGGGACGACTTCAATCCCCACCCAACGGCCTCCGCAGACCAGCTATTCGGTGACTGGCACCGTCCGGCAATCGGTCAGTTTCGCCAGCCGCACAACTTCCTCGGCCGTGCCCGGGCGATGGTGCGTGCGGAGTTTCCCGAGGTCTACGCAACGCTGCGAGCAATGGGCGCCGGTGAGGTCGATCAACAGTCGTTTTTGGGGTCGGCACCACGTCTGCCCGGCGACGAGCAGTTGGCCACCATTGCCTGCCGTCGCCCGGTGTTCGACGCGGTTTTGCGCGCTGCGGTGTTCAAGCAGCCGACGGTGACGTTCCGGGCTGCCGAAGTCTCTGGTTTGTGTGTCACCAACCGCGCAACGATCCCGCGTGTCAGCGGTGTGGAATTGAGCGCAGGAATCCGCCTGGAAGCTGATCTTGTGGTTGATGCCATGGGTCGCAATTCGCCGGCCTCGGGGTGGCTGAGCGCCGCGGGCGTCATGGCGTGGCCCCAGGAAAGCCGCGACTGCGGACTGCTCTACTACAGCCGCCATTATCAGCTGCACGACCACGCGGGCGCTGTGCCCTATGCCTCGGTTCTCGGCGGCCCGCGAGGTGACCTCGGCTATCTCGCATTCGCGGCGTTCCTCGGCGACAACGCCACCTTCTGCCTGTGTGTGATGCCGCCAGCATGGGACAAACAGTGGCGCCAGCTGCGCCAACCCGAGGCATTCGATCGGGTCGCCCGGCGGCTGCCCGGCATGCGGGAGTGGCTTGAGCTGGCCCGACCAATCACCGATGTGCTGCCCATGGGACAGCTGCGCAACAGTCTGAAGCAGACCCTGATCAACGACGTGCCGGTGGTGAGCGGGCTGGTCCCGATTGGAGACGCCCGCAGCCACACCAATCCGACGTTCGCTTTCGGCGCTTCGCTGGCCCTGTCGCAAGCGGTGGCGCTGGGATCGACCGTCGACACCGCGGCTGACCCCAACGACCTCACGACCAGCTTCGAACAAGTGGTGCACCCGGACGCGACCGAGCGGTTTCGTGCGGTGAGCGCCGAAGACCGCGACCGTTACCGTGCGTGGTCTGGGCAGCTGATCACCGTTACCGACCGGCACGACACGATGTCGCTATTTCTTCGCTCCGTCGTCTACCGCGTCGCGCCTTTGGACCCGGCCATCTTGCGTGCTGTCTGCCGCCGGATCAATGCGCTCGATCCCGTCGACGCCCTCGCAGCGCAAACCGATCTGCTCGACCGCGCTGAGACCATGTACCGCGACATCGCTTCTGGATTGCCCGCCCCGCCGTCACGCACCCGTCTCCTGGCTGAGTTGCACGCGACCTGAGCGGCCCGCGCACAAGCTGCGCGGCCTGCGCATCCGCCTCTAGGCACCTGTCAGGATCGCTGAATACTCGACGGGCACGATCGCAGTAGGTACCTACGGTCCTACGCTAAGTGGATGGCGAATAACGAGCGGGGGTCGGACGCCGTCAAGCGGGGGAAAGACACTGTGGCCCGAGCCATACACGCGCTGCGCGACGTGGTGGCCGCGATAGATGCCGGTGAGGTGCCCAACTCGGGGGTCCTGCGTAACCACTTGGTGGGCGTCGTGGTGACCCTCGACATGCTCACTGGTGAGCACAATCACGAACATGCGCGGTAAAAGGCGCCGCTCGGCTTCGCTAATCAAAACCTGCGGCCCGCGCAGGCGCATCCGATCACGAACAAGCCCAGCCCCGTCAGGAGCAGCGGCGTAAGGATCACCGCGGCCATGGCCAGCGTGGGCATGTGCGTGATCTCGGCGGCTGCGGCTAAGCCGATGTTTCCGAGGATGATCAGCACCGCGGCACAACAGATCCACACCGCCCAGCGGGAACTACCCGGCCGAGTGTCCAGCACGGATGGAACCGGCGTGATCGGACGATCGCCGGACGCCAGAGGGGGGTCCTCGAGCATCCCATCGATCGCCCCGGCGGCCGCCCATGTCGGCATTGGGCGCCCGGGCACTTCAGCGTGCTGCTCAGCCGCAATGAGCTCCACCAGAGCCAGAGGCACGTCGGTGGCATTGGCCACTTCGAGCGGCTGGTGTCCGCGGCGCAGCATCAAGGCAGCCACACCAATCTTGATGCTCGGCCGTTTGTCCTGGTCAGGACTCCCCGCAGCGGATGGGGGAGGGGGCTGGCTAATTGCCATGGGCGGCTCCGGATCTGGGAACGTTAGGTGCGCGGCCGAGACAACGACAAAGGCTGCGTCATTGCGACATGGTCCACGGTGACAGATGGCCTGGGGAGGCCAGGCAGGTGGTCACACCAGACGTTAGCTTCCCCGTAGTCAGCCGCGCACCTCATCTTGCTCACCGCCACAGGCCACAGCTAGGGGCTACCCCTGATTGGCCCCCAGTATTCCCAGCCCGGCCAGCTTGGCACTGAGCCGGCAGGCACTTGCCGGCCTGCCCGAAGCCGGATTGGCCGCCAGTGGGGTGGACTCCGAGGGGCGTGCGGTACCTAAGGTTGTGAGGGTCGCGCCGAAGTAGCACCAAGTCCCCATTGGGCGGCGAGGCGCTTGCCGTGGGCGGCGAGCGTTCGCGCCTCGTTCACGCGGCGGGCATTCCAGCGCTCGAGCCCGGCGTTGACATCACCTTCCTTGAGCGCCCGGCCGAGCGTGATCGCATCGCCCGCAGCCTTCGCCGTACCGGCCGCCGTGTGCGGGCGCACGACGAATGCCGCGTCGCCCACCAGGCAGGCGCGGGTGTACGCCATCCGCGGAGCGGCGACGTCGAAAATGGCTTGGACAAAGGGATGCGCCGTGGCAGCGACCACCGCGGCGAGCGGCTCGGGCAGGCGGCGCTGGGCATCCTGTCGAAGCTGGTCGCAGGCGTGGACGCTGAGCCGCCCGGGTGGGATCTCGTCTTGCAGCTGCTCGCTGGGCAGCCCGAGCCACAGGCCGAGCTCGGCTAGCGCGATGTTGACGTACCACACCCAGTTGAGCCGGCGCCGGCCGCGCTCGGTCGCGCCGTCTCTAGCGGGCACGAAGTAGCAGAGGAACTGCGTACCTATCGGCTCGAAGAAAGTGAAGGTGTCATGCAATCGCTCGGTGACGCTGTCGGGAAGCTGGTGCTCGGGTACCAGGCCACGCCACGCGATGTACCCCGCGTAGGCAACCGCGGCCTCTGGGGCCAACAGCCGGCGGCCAGTGGAGCGAATACCGTCGGCAAACACGACGAGGTCACCTTTCCCCGCGGTCCCGTCGGCGAAGCCCACCCGGGCCGAGTCACCCGGGTCGATCGAAATGGCGGCCTTGCCGTGGTGGTAGCGACCGCCGCTGAAGGCGTCGCGGGCGGTGTCAAAGAGCCGATCCCAGGAGGTCATCAGCTGCGGGGCCGGCCAGCGGCGTTGGCTGGTGCCGTCGCGCGCCAAATATTGGCGGTAGCTCAGCGGCACACCCACCGCAACCGGCGAGCTGCCAGCACGAGTCAGGAACCATTCGAGCTCAGGCTGAAGAACGATCCCACCGCCCCGCCCCCGCAGATCGCGCTCCGAACGCTCGAAGACGTCGACCTCCCAACCGAGATCGCTGAGCACGATCGCCGTGTAGAGGCCGCCGAGCGAGCCGCCGATCACGATGGCCCTCATTGCGGCTACCCCCACCCAACATATGCAGGCTCGGGCCAGTGTCGAGTTCACGACAATACCTGGCCTGGTGCCGCCCGCCGACGATCTACAGGCCGTGGCTGCGGTCGGTGACGGTGCTGGTGATGCGGCGTAGTGCCTGTTCGACGGGAATGGAATTGACGTGGTCACCGGTGCGCAGCCGCAGCGAAATGACATCGTTGTTGGCTTCGCGGTGGCCGAGGATGGCCTGGTAGGGCACTAAGCGGTGGGTGCGGATGCGAGCAGCGAGGCTGCCGCGGTCGGGTTGGCAGACCTCGGCGCGCAGACCCGCCTGGATGCAGCGCTGCGCGACTGCCTCGGCGGGTGGGACTTGGTCGTCGGTGACCGGCAAGACGACGAGCTGAACGGGCGCGAGCCAGGCGGGAAAGGCTCCGGCGTACACCTCGATGAGGTGGGCGAGGAGTCGTTCGAGGCTGCCGATGATACTGCGGTGGATCATGACCGGGCGGTGCAGACTTTGATCGGCCGCAAGGTAGCCCAGATCGAACCGCATCGGTTGATACAGGTCGACTTGCACGGTGGACAAGGTGAACTCCCGTCCGGCCTGGTCGACGATCTGGACGTCGATTTTGGGACCGTAGAAGGCGCCCTCGCCGCGGGCCGCGTCGTAGCTCACGCCATGGTGGTCCAGGACCTCGACCAGAGCCTGCTCGGCGCGGTCCCACATGGCCGGGTCATCGACGTATTTGTTGCTGTGCCCGCGCAGCGACAACCGATAGCGGGCGGCGTTGACGCCTAGTACGTGGTAGGCCTGCTCGATCAGGTCTAGCACCGCGCCGATTTCGGTGCCGACCTGGTCGGGGCGGCAAAAAATGTGCGCATCGTTGAGCTGCATCGCCCGAACCCGACCCAATCCGCCCAGCACGCCGGAGGCCTCGGCGCGAAACTGCGCCCCCAACTCGGCCAGGCGCAGCGGCAGGTCACGGTGGCTGTGCGGGCGCGAGCGGTAGATCAGCGCATGGTGTGGACACAGACTCGGCCGCAACAGCATCTGCTCTGCCCCGATATCGATGGGTGGGAACATGTCCTGGCGGTAGTGGGCCCAATGTCCGGAAATCTCATACAGCTCCCGCTTTCCCAGCACCGGGGAGTAGACATGCTGGTACCCCGCCCGCCGCTCCACCTCCCGAATGTATTCCTCGATCGCCTGGCGAATAGCCGCCCCAGCAGGCAGCCAGTACGGCAACCCCGCGCCGATCAACGGGTCGGAATCGAACAGGGCTAGGTGACGGCCCAGTCTGTGGTGGTCGTTCACGCTTACTCTCCTCATGATCGAGAGTGAACAGCCCCACGACACGCAAAAGCCCCGAGGCGCTCACCCCGGGGCTTTTGCGTTGACGGCGCGCGGTCAGGACACCGGGATGACCTCCGGTGTCGTCGTCACCACAGCGCTCAACACGGCAGCGAGGATAGACCGGTCCTGCAGGGTTAAGCACAGGATTTTCCCCCGACTCACCGACGTGATCGACAAATGACCGCACCACAGATGCCGATCCAGCGCGTACAGTCGTCAAATCTGGCCAGCCGCGCTGCCTACGCCTACGCCGCTCGGCGCCGATTTTTAAACCGCGATTGCGGTGTGGTCGCGGGCGTCAACGTCAATGACACTTATTCCGGATGGAGCCCTGTCCATCACGGGCCGGCTGGGCAGCGGGTCTATACATACGCGACGCACAACAGCGCGGGGGTGGACCACCAGTGAGCCTGAACAACGCCTGCCCCGACCAGCCCGTACCCCAGATCGCGAGCTCGGCGCGGCTGCTGGGCGAGGTGCACCTCGGCGCTGGGGCTCTGCTCGCACAAGGCTTGGTCGTGCGAGCCCACGACGGGGCCGTCCAGATCGGCCACCACTCCGCCGTGCTGGAAAACGGCGTGGTTGTGGGCCGGCCCGCGGCGCCGGTGTGCATTGGGCAGCGCACCGTGTTCGGGCACCGCTGCCAGGTGATCGGCGCCACGGTCGGGAATCTGTGCGAGATCGGCAACGGCGCCATCCTCCTGCCAGGCGCCCGGCTTGGCGACAGCGTCATCCTCGGCGAGGGCACCTTGATCCCTCCGTACACCACCGTGCCCTCCGACGCGGTTCTGGTCGGGCGGCCCGGCAGGGTGTTGCGCACTGCTACGCGGGCCGATAAGGATCGGGTGGCCCGGCTCCGCGACTGGCAGCTTGAGCTGATCGACTATCCCGGCACCGTGGTCACCGGTCAGGTGCCGGCAGGAGTGAACATGGGCAGGCTGTACACCTACCGCGGCATCAGACCGCAACTCGCCGACGGGGTCGTACTGTTCGACTCCGCCGAGATCACCGGCGACGTCCACATCGGCCGCCACAGCATCATCGGCGCCGGCGTGAAAATCATCGGTGACTCACGCGGTCCGGTCCGGATCGGCGCCCGAGTACAAATCCTGGAGAACACCGTGCTGCACCTGCTCCCGGACAACGACCTGATCGTCGGGGACGACGTCACGATCGGACCCGGCTGCATGATCCACGGCTGTCACATCGGGGCCGACACGGTGGTCGAACCGGCGGCGATCATCTGCGACTGGGCCGAGGTCGGCGCAGGCTGCGTGGTACGGGCCGGCAGCTGCATCACCCAACGCCAACGCTTCGGCGATCTCAGCGTCATCGAGGGCATGCCCGCCCGCGCCACCGCCAACCTCGACGACCCCTTACAACGGCCCGGCTGGGCACTTCCACCCGACGCCCTCGACGCTATCTGCCTGCTCAGCTGATTCCCTACGAGCCTCGCTGCTGCCCTACCGTGTGAGCCGCGCACCGACCACCAGCCGCGATGCCGCGTTGGCTACCATCAGCCGCGGGGCCGTTAGCTCAACTGGCAGAGCAAAGGACTTTTAATCCTTGGGTTCTGGGTTCGATCCCCAGGCGGCCCACAAGATCAATATAGGCTTGGCCTGCAACTTTGGCCACCGCAGTGGATCCTGGCGCAGCCCTAGCGATCTTGTGGGGCCGACGTGGGGCCATGACACGGAGTTGCCAACGCTCACACCACGTGATGTCGATCCAGGCTG
>DATELN010000156.1:0-14111 GCA_035276605.1 Pseudonocardiaceae bacterium
GGGTGACTGGCGGATGGTGGTGCACTCGCCGTTCGGCGCACAGGTCAACGGGCCGTGGGCACTGGCGATCGGCGCCCGGCTGCGGGAACGGCGCGGTATCGAGGCCCAGGTAGCCAGTGCCGACGACGGCATCGTGCTCCGGCTGCCGGACGCGCTGGACGCCGACGGCGCCGAGGTACTACCCACCGCGGAGGATGTGCTGTTCGACCCCGACGAGATAGACCAGATGGTGATCGCCGAGCTGGGCGGCTCGGCGCTGTTCGCCTCCCGGTTCCGGGAATGCGCCGCGCGGTCGCTGCTGCTGCCTCGCCGTGATCCGAAGCGCCGCACACCGCTGTGGCAGCAGCGGCAGCGATCGGCCCAGCTGCTCGCCGTCGCCTCGAAGTACGAGCAGTTCCCGGTGGTGCTGGAGGCGATGCGGGAATGTGTCCAGGACGTTTATGACCTACCTGGGCTGCGCGAGCTGATGTCGGACGTGCGCGCCCGGCGGATCCGTGTGGTGGAAGTCGCCACTCGGTCGCCGTCTCCGTTTGCCCGCAGCCTGCTGTTTGGTTACGTGGGAATGTTCCTCTACGAGTTGGACGCGCCGCTTGCCGAGCGCCGGGCGGCAGCGCTCGCGCTGGATTCCACGCTGCTGGCGGAGCTGCTCGGCGCGGAGGCGATTCGCGAGTTGCTCGATCCGGACGTACTGCGGGAGATCGAGGCGCAGTTGCAGCGGCTCGATGCGAACCGTCAGGCCAACGATGTGGAGAGCACCGCCGATCTGCTGCGCACGCTGGGCGACCTCACCGAGGCCGAAGCCGCGCAGCGTGGGGCAGCTCCAGGCTGGCTCGCCGAGCTCGGCGCCATGCGGCGAGCGATCATGGTCAGGATCGCCGGGGAGCAACGCTGGATCGCTATTGAGGACGCCGGGCGGGTTCGCGACGCGCTCGGCGTGGCGCTGCCGGTGGGTGTGCCGGAGGCCTTCACCGAGCCGGTCGCCGACCCACTCGGTGACCTCCTGTTGCGCTATGCCAAAACGCACGGGCCGTTCACCGCGGCCGCCGCCGCGCACCGCTTCGGGCTCGGAGTCGCCGTGGTGGGCGCGGCGCTGGACCGCATGACCGCGCTGGGCACCTTGATTCGGGGTGAACTGCGCCCGGTCGAGCTGCGTCCGGTGAGCAATGGGAGTATGGAGTACTGCCACGCGGAGGTGCTGCGACGGGTACGGCGGGTGTCGTTGGCCCGGTTGCGGGCCGAGGTGGAGCCGGTCGAGCAGGCTGCGCTGGGTCGGTTCCTGCCAGCCTGGCATGGGATCGGCCCCTGGGAGGCATCGAAGGCTGAGCCGGCGAAGCGCTTGCGCAGCGCGCCCACTCCGGGGGATGTGCTTGGCGTGGTGGAGCAACTGGCCGGTGCGCCGGTGCCGGCCAGCGCTCTGGAATCGCTGGTATTACCCGCGAGGCTGCCGGGGTACTCGCCCGCGTTGCTCGATGAGCTCACCATCGCGGGGGAAGTGACCTGGCTCGGTTGCGGATCGCTAGCGGGAGGCGATGGGTGGATTGCATTGGCTCCTACCGACCTGGCCGACCTAGTGTTGCCCGACCTGGATGAGCAGCTCACCCTCACCCCGATCCACCGCAGTGTGCTGCGCGCCCTGGGTTGGGACCCAAGCGGTGGTCCGGCCGGGGGCGGTGCGCTGTTCTTCCGTCAGCTCGCCGATCGGTCCGGTCAGTTCCTGCTTGCTGACGGTGAGCCGGCACCTGGCGATCTCGATGTGGTCGCCGCGATATGGGATCTGGTGTGGGCAGGATTACTGACCAACGACTCGCTGGCGCCGGTCCGAGCGCTGGTGTCCGGGCGTTCGGCCACGCACCGGCCGCGCCGGTCTGCCCCGCGAAGTAGGTACGCGCGAATGCGCGCGGCGCGGCCGCCCCTGCCACACAGTGCCGGACCGCCCACGGCCGCGGGGCGCTGGTCGCTGTCGCCGATGCCCCACCAGGCACCGCTGGAGCAACGCGACCACACCCGCCGGGCATACGCGCGCGCCGAGACATTCCTGGAGCGTCACGGGGTTCTCACTCGCGGCGCCTTGGACACCGAACGACTCGCCGGTGGCTTTGCCGGCATCTACAAGGTACTGCGCGCGATGGAGGAGTCCGGCCGGTGCCGGCGCGGATACGTCGTCGAAGGGCTCGGCGCAGCGCAGTTCGCCATCCCCGGCGCCATTGACCGGTTGCGGGCTGTGGGTCAATCCGTTGAAGGCCGCTGCGCCACGGTGATTCTGGCCGCGACTGACCCCGCCCAACCTTACGGAGCTGCGCTGCCGTGGCCACCCACGGTGGGCGATGTACGACACCGACCGGGACGCAAGGCCGGCGCGCTAGCCGTCCTCGTCGATGGTGCTGTGGTCCTCTACGTTGAACGCGGTGGGCGGTCACTGCTGTCGTTCACCGACCACACCGACAACTTGCGCGCTGCCGTCGCAGCCCTCGCCGGGGCTGTCGCGCAGGGATGGCTGGGTTCGCTGTCCGTGGAGCGCGCTGACGGCGAGGCAGCGTTGGGATCCGCGCTGGCCCAGCTGCTTCGCGAAGCTGGGTTCCGCGCCACTCCCCGCGGACTGCGGCTACGCGCCTGATCTCATGAGTGATCAGATTGGGCTACTGTGTCGCGGGCCGCAGCAGGGCCCACAGATGAGCGACAGCTTCCTGGTCACCGGAGATCTGGACCGATTGATCCGGTAGGCGTCCCCATGACCACAGGTACACGGCCATCGGGTCCCCGCTGACTATGGCATCCGCCGACCGGGCGTCGGCTTCGCCCACCCGCCGGGCGGTGGAACGGCCATGCTCGAAGATCGCCAGCCAGCGCCGTTGCGCGGCTGACAGGGCGACCGCTCCCTGCCGCGGCGACGACATCCGCAGTTCGTTGAGGCGATGACCAAACCAGAGGAACAGCAGCTCGTCGATGCCGTCCAGGGCCACCTCGGGCTCGATAGGGTTCACCGGACCGCCAGCGGCAGCTTGCACATCGACACGGTGCACCGTGGTCTCGTGAGCCATCCGTCGCCACCAGAAGCCGTAGGTACGATCCGCCGGCCACCAGGTGTCGCATGGTTGCGCCGGGTCATGCTGGCGCAGTTCTGCCAGTAGCTGTTCCAAACCGATTCGGACGTAGCCGACCAGATCGCCGTCCGATGGCGATCGCTGCCAGTGTTCGGGGCGATGGCCGTCCCGTACCCAGAGCCGAGTCACCCGGTGCACGCTGCCCACATGTCGCAGGGTCTGTTCCAACGTGACATCGGGGCAGCCCGGTACCTCGGCTTGAGCCGCGTCCGGTAAGGCTGACGCCGCCGTGTCGAGAATCAATTCGCCCTCGATTCCGATCACATCGAGCAGCCGGCCGTAGTCGATCAGTGCCCGCGGAGCCGTCATCGGAACGTCCCCATCGCTGACCGCCACGCCAGCGTCAGGAACTGACCGGACTGACGCACCATGTCGTCGGCGTCGCGGTGGGTTACGAGGCGATGAACGCCTGCCTCAGCGGCAGCCCGGGTCACGGAGGTAGCGGCGAAGAAAGCCGCCCACTCCGCGAGTTCCGGCGCAACAGTGCTGAGTAACGTCCAGGCACTGGTAGGGGCTGCACGGCGGCGTGGCCGGGCACGCGCTGCGAGCACGGCGGCGGCCGCACGCAGCGCCGCTAGGTGCGCTTGAACGTAGCGCTCTACAGGATGTGTGGTGTACTCGGCGTCGATCAGTGCCTGCCGAGCTTGCTCGATCAGGATTTGCACGCTGAGCGAGCAATGACCGGTGGTGTCAGGATTACGGGAGCGGTTCGACTGGCCGCGCCCGTCGTACCCTCCAATAGGCGAGGGTCCAACAGGTGAGGTGAGCAACGCGACAGCGGGCACGTCGGCCTCCTGGTCGGGAGTCGTAGTAGGCGCACGAATCGACTCCGCCGTGGGGAAGCCGGCGGCGTCCGGCGGCGACGCGCTTCCCCCGCGCCACCACCGGACCCGTGTTCGAACATGTGTTCGACACAGTACAGGTTAACCCCTCGAGGCTTGGGTGCGTCAAGTGCCAATCTTGAAAAGTCGGCAGGTGGCTGCTTGTCGTGGTGTCATGGGTGTGGTGCACCCTGCCGACGCCTGTCTCGCAGGGATGCGGCCTACTCAGGAGGCCAAAACAGGAGGTCGGCGGTGACCGCAATGCCCGCCCAGGAGCCGACGCGGCTGACCGAACTGACCGCCGCGCAGTTACGCGAGCGGCTCAACGAAGCGCTGCGGATCTACATCACCGCCATGCGCTACCCGCCCAGCACGGCGCAACATCGCAGCCCCATGTGGCTCGAACATATGCTGCGGGCAGGTTGGTTGTGTATGGCCGCCTTCGAGGCAGAGACCCTGGTAGGTATCGGTTATGGATATCACGGAGCGCCCGGACAGTGGTGGCATGATGAGGTGCACCGCGGGCTGAGACTGATCAATCCTGCCGCGGCACAACGTGAGCTCGCCGACTACTTCGAGCTGACCGAGTTGCACGTGCATCCCGATGCCCAAGGCAGGGGCATCGGCACGGCTTTGCTCACCGAGTTGCTGTCCCGAGTGGACGCTCCCCGCGTGTTGCTATCCACCCCTGAGGGGCCGACCAGGGCATGGCGGCTTTACCGCCGGTTTGGGTTCACAGACATACTGCGCCATTACCACTTCACTGGGGACTCCCGAGACTTCGCCGTGCTCGGCCGCGCGTTGCCGCTCTAGGGCGCCTGGGGTTGGTAGCTGTTAAGGACGCCCGCACGAGGGGTTGGCGGTACTTGAAGGGCGACCAACTGAACCGGGAGGGCGTCGCGGCCGAACCGGGGCATGTGCCGACGCGTAGGACCCCTATCGTCGGCATACATAGCGAGCGCGGGTCCGTTACCGGTGCCGTCTCTACGGTTCGCAGGAGGTTTGATGGCGCAGGGCAACGCAGTTCCGGTCACCTCTCGCGCTCGAACTTCATCCCTCAATAAGCTGGCAGGAGATCAGTCGGTTCATCCGCTCGACGACGGACTGCACGCCGAAATACACCGCGAACTGGCCACATTCCTGGAAGCCAAACGCGATGACGCGCGGCAGATCGACCCACAGTTCGTCACCGCGGTGGATTCGTTAAGCAACTTCGTCCTTGGCGGCGGCAAGCGACTGCGGCCCACGTTCGCCTGGTGGGGTTGGCGGGGCGCGGGGGGCTCCGCGTTCGATCCGCAGGCCCACTCGGTGTTACGGGCGGTCAGCTCGCTGGAGTTGATTCAGGCATGCGCGCTGGTGCATGACGATCTGATCGATGACTCCACGACCCGTCGCGGCGCACCGACCGTGCACGTCGACTACGCGGCCCGGCATCGCTCGGCCGGGTGGCTCGGCACGCCGGAACGATTCGGCGCAGCCACCGCCATCCTGCTCGGCGACATCGCCCTGGCTTGGGCCGATGACATGTTGCGCAGCGCCGATCTGTGGCCTGACCAGCTGAGCAGGGCGCACTCGGTGTGGCAGGCCATGCGCACCGAAGTGCTCGCCGGGCAGTATCTAGACATCCTCACCCAGGCTTGCGGCGACGAGACACCCGAAAGTGCGCTGCAAATCGATCGGTACAAGACGGCGGCCTATACCGTTGAGCGCCCACTTCACCTCGGCGCCGCGATCGCCGGAGCCGATTCCAGACTCATCCGCGCCTACCGCCGCTTCGGCGCGGATATCGGTATCGCCTTCCAGCTCCGCGACGACCTGTTGGGCATGTTTGGCGACCCGTCGATCACCGGAAAGCCGGCGGGCGATGACCTGCGGGAGGGCAAACGCACCCTGCTGCTGGCCTGCGGACTGCGCGCCGCCGATGAGAAACGCCAGACGGGAGCCGCTGAGGCGCTTCGCAGCGCAATCGGCAATCCGCAGGTGGACGAGGACACCGTCACCGAGGTCCGGCAGTTACTGACCGAGATCGGCGCGGTAGCCGAGGTCGAACGCCGGATCAGCACGCTCACCGACTCAGCGCTGCGGATCTTGGACATCGCTGGCCTGTGCGAGCCGGCTGCCACCCGGTTGGCTGAACTTGCCGCCCAGGCCACCCGCCGGGTGCAGTGAACGACCACGCGTAACGTGCCACCCATGCGAACCGTGCCGGGACCCACCGATCACGTCGTCATCGTCGGCGCCGGGCTTGCCGGCTTGTCGGCCGCCCTGCACGTGCTTGGATCCGGTCGCCGAGTGACCGTGCTGGAAGCACTGCCATACCCCGGCGGTCGAGCTGGGCGGATGGATCTCGACGGCTACCGGGTAGATACCGGCCCCACCGTGCTCACGATGCCGGAGCTGGTCGACGAGGCGCTGGCCGCAGTGGGTGACTCCCTGGCCGCGCGGCTCGACCTGGTTGCCCTGCACCCGGCCTATCGGGCCCGCTTCGCGGACGGGTCGGTGATCGACGTGCACACCGACGCTGAGGCCATGGAGGCAGAGATCCGCGCGGTGGCCGGGCCCGCGGAGGCAATCGGCTACGTGCGGCTGCGGCGCTGGCTCACCAGGCTCTACCAGGTCGAGATCGGCCGGTTCATCGGCAGCAACTTCGACTCACCCCTAGATCTGGTGGCCGGCCGCGACGCGGTGCGCGATCTGGCCACGCTGGCGGCGTTGGGTGGCTTCGGCCGGCTGGGCGCGCAAGTAAGCCGCTTCCTCACCGACGACCGGCTCAAACGGATCTTTTCCTTCCAATCCCTCTACGCCGGAGTGCCCCCACACCATGCGCTCGGCGCGTACGCAGTGATCGCGTACATGGACACGGTCGCGGGCGTCTGGTTCCCCCGGGGAGGGATTCGGGCGCTGCCCCAGGCGCTGGCTGACGCGGCCGCCGACGCAGGCGCCGAGCTGCGCTACAACACGACCGTCACCCGCCTAGAGCATCGCGGCGAGCGAGTCACCGCGGTGCACACGGCAGATGGCGAACGCCTCGTCGCCGATGCGGTTGTGCTCACGCCCGATCTCCCGGTGGTGCACCGGCTGCTCGGCCGCGCACCCCGGCGGTTGGTGCCGCTGCGCTGGTCCCCATCCGCGGTGGTACTGCACGCCGGCGTCCGCCCGGGCAGAGCACCGGGATGGACCGGGCTGGCGCATCACACGATTACCTTCGGGCAAGCCTGGGAGCGTACCTTCGACGAGATCATCTACCGCGGGCGGCTCATGACCGATCCGTCGTTGCTGATCACGCGGCCGACCGCCACCGACCCGAGCCTGGCTCCCGACGGTCGTGAGCTGCTCTACATTCTCGCGCCGTGCCCCAACCTGCGCACGGCGCCTTTGGATTGGCCCGTGCTCGCAGCTGCCTACCGCGACGAGCTGGTCGGCACTCTGGAGCCGCGTGGCTTGACCGACCTCAACGACGCCATCGAGGTCGAGCACCTCGTCACGCCCGCGGACTGGGCAGAGCAGGGACTAGCCGCCGGCACACCGTTCTCCGCAGCGCACACCTTCGCACAGACGGGGCCGTTTCGCCCGGTGAACCTGGTACGTGGGCGCAGCAATGTCGTGCTCGCCGGATGCGGTACCACTCCTGGGGTGGGCGTGCCGACCGCAGTCATCTCCGGCAAGCTCGCCGCTGCCCGAATTACGGCCGTCGGGGACCGCCAACGCACCACCGCGGGCCGCTGACTTCAACTGGGTCACCAGTCGGTCACGACCAGGCCACGGCCGGGTTCGGGAGCACCACGCTGTGGGACCATACGGCCCGCTATGACGTCGAACCGAGGACCTGCCCCAGCAGCTTCCGGCAACGCGCTTGTCGAACCCATGCCACGTCCTGGGTCGCACCAGCACGACCATCCGCTGCTGCTCGACCAGTTGCGTCCTGGACGGCTGCTGTCGGGCACGGCGCTGCTCGGCTTGATCGGGTCGATCCTGCTCACCGTCATGGCGGTCGGCGCCGGCGGCATCCTCGTCAACGACCCGCTGATCGACGAGGGGTCACTGTCGTGGATGCGCTACGGGCACGGGCACGATCTGGCCACGGTTGGCCTGTATCTCGGCGTCGCGATGATCGTGTGGGCGTGGGTACGCCTGGGGCGTGAGGTGCTCAGCGGGTCTGCGACTACCCAGCAGGTGACCGCCGCAGGCCTGACATGGGTAGCGCCCTTGGTTCTGTCGCCGCCGCTGTTCACCAGGGACGTCTACAGCTACCTGGCGCAGGGCGCGCTCGCGCTGCGCGGGCTGGATCCCTACCTGGTCGGCCCCTCGAAGCTGCCGCCCGGAGCCGTCGCCGACAACGTGCACTATGTGTGGCAAACCACCCCAGCACCGTATGGCCCGCTGTTCATCTTCATCGCCAAGATGATCAACGCGGTGACTGGTGACCACCTCATCCTGGGCATCATCGGCCTGCGGTTGGTCTTGCTCATCGGCTTGGGCCTGCTGATCTTCGCGCTGCCCCGACTCGCGCAGCGGCTTGGCGGCGATCCCACCGTTGCGCTGTGGCTGGTGATCGCCAACCCGCTGACGGTGGTGCATCTCGTCGGTGGCCCACACAACGATCTGCTGATGACCGGGCTGCTGGCCATGGGCACGTTGCTGGTGCTCGAGCGCCGGCCCGCCGTGGGCGTCGCGTCCGTCACCATGGCGATGGCGATCAAGGCGTCGGCCGGGGTCGTGCTGCCGTTTTTGGTCTGGATCTGGGCGGCTGCGCTGCCCGGTACCCGGCGAACCCAGCTGCTGCGTGCCGGCGCGGGCAGCATGGCGATCTTCGCCACGATCTTCGCCGGCGTCACCCTGATCTCCGGCGTCGGCCTGGGTTGGGTCCCCGCCCTGGATGCCCCGTCGCTCATCGTCAACTGGATGTCGTTGCCCACCGCGGCCGGGGAGCTCGCCCACGCGCTGGTCACGCTGTTTGCTCAGGTGAGCGAGCACCCGTTCATCGTGGTATCCCGGTTGCTGGGTTCCGCCCTGTTCCTGGCGATTTTCGCTCGGCAATGGTGGTTGGCCAGACAGGGCGAACCGGGTCAAACAGTTCGTGGCGCCGCGCGGACGCTGCTGTGGGCGGCGCTGCTCGCCCCGGCCACCCTGCCGTGGTATCTCAGCTGGGCTCTCGTCCTCGGCGCGGTCGGACCGTGGTCACGACGACCGCTGGCATGGGTGATCGCCGGCTCAACCTGGTTGGTGGTGTGTACCTACCCCACCGGCGAGAGCGCCTTCAGCTCGTGGCTCTACCAGCTCGGGATGGTGACGGTGTCGGTGGTCGCGGCTATCTCGCTGCTGCGCGCCGACCCGCTTGGTCTGCGCAGCCGAATTCCCTTCATGGCCCCACACCGGTGGGAATGACATGAACCGCGAGCTTGACGCCGCGGGCATCACCGAACCCGCACTGCGCGCCTCCTACACCCGGTGCCGCGAGCTCAACGCGAGACACGGCCGCACCTACTTTTTGGCTACCCGGCTGCTGACTCCTGCTCAACGGCCGGCAATCCACGCGCTTTACGGGCTGGCCCGCTACGCCGACGAGATCGTCGACGACGTGTCCGATATCCGGCCCTGGGCGCATCGCGTCGCGGAGTTGGACGCTCTGGCGCAGCAGCTGAGCGATGGGTTGGCACAGGGACGGTCAGACCACCCCGTGCTTGCTGCGCCGGTGCACACCGCGGTTCGCTATCAGATCGATCCGCAGCACTTCGACGATTTCATGGTTTCCATGCACATGGATCGGCCGGTGGAGCAGGGCGGCGTGGCCGGCTACCGGACTTTCGACGAGCTGGCCCATTACGTCTACGGGTCGGCGGCGGTGATCGGGCTGCAGGTGCTTCCGGTGCTGGGAACGGTGGTCCCACCGGAACGTGCCGAGCCGCACGCCGCAGCGCTGGGCATCGCGTTCCAGATCACCAACTTCCTCCGTGACGTCGGGGAGGATCTTGACCGCGGACGGGTTTATCTCCCCGCCGACGAGCTGGCGTCGTTCGGTGTGAACCGCGAGCTGCTCGGATGGTGTCGCCGCACTGGGCGGCCCGATCGGCGGGTGCGCCGCGCGTTGGCCTACCTGGTAGCGCGCACCCGGGCGATCTACCGCAGGGCAGCGCCGGGGATCCCGATGCTCGCTCCGGTCTCTCGGCCCTGTGTGGCCACCGCGTTCCGGCTCTACGGCGGCATCCTGGACGAGATCGAGGCAGCCGACTATCGAATCCTGGCTCGCCGCGTGGCGGTGCCTAACCACCGCCGCATCGCCGTGGCGTTGCCCGGCCTGAGCCGCGCGCTGCTGGCACGGACGCCGATACTGAACCGAGCCGGCACTGGCCTCCACCATGCCGGACGTCAGGTCCCTTCCCCACCGCATTGCGGCTCCGCAAGACCGTAGACGCGCTTCGCATTACCCGCCCCCACCATCTGCGTTATTCGCTGTGCGTCGGCGATCGACCACTCCCCTGAGTCCACCCAAGCACCTAGGACAGTGCTCATCGCCCGTCGCCACAGCACCGCACCAAGATAATGCAGCTCAGCCGGGCCGAACGCGTCCGACGAGAACAGCAATTTGCCGAACGGGGCGACTTCCATCGATTCGGCCACAATTCCCACCGACCGCGCTCCGGTGTAATTCACTGCCAACCCGACATCGAGGTACACGTGCGGGAACACGTGAGCTAGGTAGCCGGCGCTGCGGTGATACGGGTAGCAGTGCAGCAGCATGACCGGCACTCGGCGGTGTTGCACCAAACGCAGGAAGTCCGTCATCAGCGACGGGTCGCAGCGGTGCAGGGTCAAGTCAGGATCGCCGTAACCGACGTGAAACTGCAGTGGAAGGCCCCGTGCGGCAGCCACTGACACACCCACCCACAACACGTGGCGCAGCAACACCGGGTCGGTCAGGCGCGGCGGGGTGGCCTCTGGTACCCGCAGCCACTGCCCCACGGCCTCGCGGACCGCGGCCGGGGTGGGAGGTTCGGGATCGAAGTCGAGGCCGTACCGGTAGGCGATGACGGACTTGAGCCCGGCGGCATGCCGGGCTCGCTCGTCTAGCGTCCCAGCGAACCGGTCGGCGAACCCGGCGGCATCCACGCCGCCGGCCGCCACCTGCTCAGCCACCGACTCCAGCCGCACGATCTCCGATGCGGCCGCACCGGAAACTGCCGCCATCTCACCGGGCCCCAGGATGTGCCCGGCCGTGTAGCCGGTATCGACCAGGAATCTTTCAACCCCGCAGGCGGCGAGCAACCGGCCAGTGGCCTCGTTGGCTCCAAGCTCTTGCCGGCGGGCAACGTAGGCCTCGGCGGACACGTGCGCAGGCAGCTCAAGCACCGGGGCGCACCACCGGCGGACCGCGAAACCCAGCTGAGAGTCCAGATGGGTGGTGCCAAGCGGCGCCGGCCACGGGGACTCAGTCAAGCCGGCTTCGAGCTGGCCAGCATCGACTGCGGCGATCGTGGCGCCGTGGACGTGGTGGTCTACCAGCGGCAGGCCATCAATCGTGACGCGCAGTCGGTCAACGCTCACGAGCAGCTACGGTCGGCGCGTATGCGGCCAGCCCGTCAGCGCACTGCTGGATAAAGCGCCGGATCATCCACCGCAACAGCCAACCAGTGCCGAAGGCCGCTGGCGTAAAGCAGATATGCCAGCCGATCCTGGTTCCTCGCTCGGTGGGCGTCAGCTCGATGTCGCCGCGGTAATCGCGGACCGGAAGCCCGGACAAGTGCCGGTAGGTGAACCGGTGACCGGGAATCATCTCCACAACTTGGTCGCGGCCAGTCACCCTGCCGTTGCGGAAAATCCATATCTCGCCGATTCCGTCGGCATTGCCGGCCTGTTCAAGCTGGAATGAATCGATCGGTGTCCACGCCGGCCAGCTCGGACCATCTCGTAACAGCGCGTAGACGTTCTCAGCCTCTGCGCGCGTGTGCACCTGGACATCGACGTGCTGCTTGCCGACCATCCCGTAGATGTACCATCTGGTTCAATCGAGGGCGATCCGTGCGTGGCGCCATTGCTGGACAATATTGTCGAAAGCTAGTTGGCACCGCTGACCGCATGGATCAGCCGCCAGGGCGTGCGCCATGGAGCGGTTCATGGCGATGTACCAGGCGGTTAATGCAAGTCAATCCGGCCGGTCCCGCCCTCAACGGTGATCTGCTGTCCAGTGGTGATGCGCCCGGTGGCGTCAGGAACCCCCACCACGGCGGGGATGCCGTACTCGCGCGCGACGACGGCACCGTGCGAGTTGGCCCCACCCATCTCCATGACCAAGCCCCCAGCGGTGAGAAACAGCGGGGTCCAACCGGGATCCGTGGAGGGCGCGACGAGGATCTCCCCCGGCTCC
Organism: Pseudonocardiaceae bacterium; assembly: GCA_035276605.1. Classification (GTDB taxonomy): domain Bacteria; phylum Actinomycetota; class Actinomycetes; order Mycobacteriales; family Pseudonocardiaceae. The sequence goes on from DATELN010000156.1 coordinate 12,285, forward strand.
AGGTGCGCTCCAACCGGATCGAGTATCACCCGCGCCGTTGCGGTCACCATCCCCGCCGATGCCGGAGTGCCAGTCAGCTGACCCCCAGCCAGCTGCTGGCGGGGGGCGGCCAGCGCTTCCGGCTGGGTCCCGTCGGACAGCATGATCCGCGGCACCTGCCGGCGTCGCAGCTCACGGTCGTATTGTTCGCGGCGCTGCGCGACAACCGCGCGCAGGTCCCTGCCCGCGAGCGCCGTCCGGACCTGGCTTAGGTCAAGGAAGAAGATGTCGTCGGGCCGTGCCAGCATCCCGCGCTCGGCAAGCTCAGCCCCGACGGCAGCCAGCTGCTGCCTGACATGTGCCAAGACGAGCACCAGGTAGTCCTTGTGTGTCTCCCGCAGGCCAGCCAGCTCTCGAACTCGGCTCAGCGCGAAGCGCACCACCGCCGCGCGCAGCCGGCTGCGGCGACGCACACGCGCCACCACCCGGCTCGCGGTGGCCTGAGCAGTCCGGCTACCCCGAGCGAACTGCACGTCCGGCGCGCGATCCGGATCCTCCAGCCGCAGGTAGTTGGCCAGCACACCGAGGACATAGGTCGGATCATCAGACCACCGCGGCATGCCCAGGTCGATTTCGGCGACGGCGTGATGACCATGGCGCTTCAAAAATTCTGCTAAACCCCGTTGTAATAGCGGTGGGAGATCCCGGTTGGCGTAGCGGTGTGCCAGCGCGACCGGAGTTGCTTCTTGCAAGGCGGCGGCTGCGGTCGCATCGGCACGGATTGATGCCGCCAGCGCCCACAGCTCTAGATCCATCTCAGTGGTGACGTTGTGTGGCAGGCCGCGCAACACCTCGGCCAACTCACCGGGCTCGACGTGGTTGCGGGCGAGCTTGCTGGCCAACGCCAGCGCCAGAAAGCCGGCACCCGCAGCGGGCGTGACGGTAGGCATGATCGGGACGACTGCGGTGTGCAGCAGGTGCTGGGCACGATTCAACCGTTGCGTGGCGCTCGTTGCTGCCGGTGCGGTGAGCTGGCTTTGCAGCCGCTGACCGACCAGCTCCACGCGCCGGCGTTCCGCGGCAGGCCAGATCAGGCCCTGCACAATGTGCAGCGGAATCCGGTAGCGGATGGCCACGGTCAGTAGGCGCCGGACGAATGACCACCACGATGTGCTGCGCACAGTCAGTCGGGGATCGTCACAGAGTTGCCGGAACACGACCGCCGACCGGGCCTCCATGACATCTAGCATCCGGGGCACCAGCATCCGGCCGACCCGGCTACGCAGCGCTGGTGCCAGGTCCACAAACGGCCGGTCGCCGGCTTCGGCGAACACACCTGGACCGATCAGCGGGTCGGCGACCGGAGCGGCGAAAAGCAGCTCCGCCCCGCAGGAAGCGAACAAGCGGGCTGCTGCGATGCCCATCGGAGTCATCGGACGGGTGAGGCCCTGCGCGAGGCTCACGCAGAAATAGACATGCAAGCCCTCATCTGACCGGATCGGCAAGGGGTACAGCGTGGTGATCGGCCGGGCCTGGGTCAGCCACAATGTGCCTGCGGCGTCCACCGCCCACTCGATATCCTGCGGCGCGCCATAGTGCCCGGCCACGCGCTGCCCCAGCGCGGTCAGAGCACTGATCTGCGAGTCGCTCAGGCATGGCTGCTCGTCGTCCGCCGGTAGCGCGACCTGCTCGGTACCGCCGCCGGGTAGTGAACGGACGGCCACTCGCTTGTCGCCCAGCCGGCGTTCGAGGACGGCGCCGCCGGCTGAGTCGACGATGAAGTGATCGGGGTTGACCGCGCCGGACACCACCGCCTCACCGAGGCCGGGGCTGGCGTCGAGGACCGTA
>DATELN010000157.1:0-11440 GCA_035276605.1 Pseudonocardiaceae bacterium
CCTCGCCAAGCTGCGATTGTTGGCGGACATGAATCGCCAGGTGAACCCGCGCGCCCTGGGTTGGTGCGGGTTTGCCCGCGACCCGGCATCACCATTGGGCTCGCGTGGCAAGGGCACTCGCGCTGCCGAGCGCGCCACCGAGACCACCTGGAATCGAGCGGCAGCCATCTGGCCTCCCTCACACCGGGATTTGACGGGGCGACGCTCCACCGTGGAGGTGAACGGACCAGGTCAGCCAGTCGACGAAAGGATTGCTACCAACCCCACAAGGGACAGCTACATATCGTTACATGCCGGCTTTGTCACCACTCAAAAGGACGAATTAGGCCACTCTTATGAAGTTATTATCTACTTATTGTTATCGATTGTTGCTCAATGTGCCCGTGGACAGCTCTCCCGTGACCCGGTAGCAGACTCCCCGCGCAATGGCGACCGCGTGGTCGCCGAAACGCTCGTAATAGCGGCCGATCAACGCGGCGTCCACGGCCTGTTCCACGCCGTGCGACCAGTCCTCAGCGAACAGGATGGCGAACAAGTGGCGATGCAGCCCGTCGACCTCGTCATCGGCGACAGCCAGCCGGCAACCAGATAGTGGGTCCTGGTACTCAATCGCGGTCGCGGCGTCGGCGGCAAGCTGGCTGGTGAGGAGGCTCATCCTGGCAAGCACCGGGCGCACCCGGGCCGAGGACATCGGGTTGGGGCGCTTGAAGCGGGCGATCATGGCAACGTGCCGAGCAAGATGTCCCATCCGCTGCGCGTGACCCAGCGCGTGCAGGGCCGTCACCACGACCCGCAAATCGCCGGCGACGGGGGCCTCTAGCGCTAGCAGAGTGATGCATCGCCGCTCCAGAGCCCGATACATCGCCCTGATCCGGTCGTGGTCGGCGATGACCAGGGCAGCCAACGCCAGATCAGCCTGATGCAGCGCGATGGAGGCGTTGGTCATCATCTCACCGGCCAGCCGAACCATGCTGGCAAGCTGGCTGATGAGCTCAGCCAGCTCGAGTTGGAATGCGGCTCGCATGGCACTCCTTTGGGCGTCACACACAAGTGTCACAGCAGCCACAGGAGAATCGCAACTGCATCTCCGTATCTGCGCCAGAAGCAGCGCTCAACGGTCGGCAGGCGCGGAGTTTAGGCCAGCGCAGCCCACGTATTAGAGGTTCAGGCGGTGGCGGGATCAGGGCGTATGGACAACCGTCCCCACCTGCTCGCCCTGTAGCGCCTTGGTGATGTTCCCGGGGATGAGCCCGTTGACGATCTGGATCTGTTTCTGATGCTTGGCATGCGTCATGAGCTCAAGCACCAGTGGATCGATAGGCAGGGTGTCTAGCTTGCGGCCTAGCAGGTCGGCCGCCCCGATCCGCGGAATGAGCTCGGGCTGGCTCCCGTTGCCATTGGCCGGGTCGCTGGTGAACACCCCGTCGACGTCCTTGACGTAGACCAGTCTGGCGGCTCCGTAGGCGTCGGCGAGCAAAAAAGCACCGCTATCCGTGCGGTGCGGTGGGATCTTCCCTATTTCCGGGGGGAACTCGTACAGCTCATATGGTGGGTACCCGTTGGACACCACGGCCCGGCTGGCGCTCAGGTGTACCGCGAGCTGGTGTGCGATCGCCGCGTGCGGCAGGTAGGACACCCCCTGCTCGGCGAGCAGCGCCGCAACGAGGTGTCCGTTCTGCTCAGCATCAGCGGAGATCAACTCCGCCAGCACACCCGTGGGCAGGCCTAGATCAAGCCCGACACCCAGAGCGTGCCGGCCCCGGATGCCCGGGCCAGTGAGGATCAGCATCCGGTGCTGCGGCAACGCCGCGCGCAACTCGTCGACCACCGGAACCACCGCGTCCCGTCCCCTGTCCATGATCGAGCGCCCGCCGATCACGACCACCTCCAGCCACGGCAGCAGCGGGATCACTGGCCGATCCAGCGGCCGGACCAGTTCTCGGTCGAGCAGAGTCTGGCGCATCAACGCCGAGGGCACGTCCTTGGCCGCGAAGGAGGAATCGGACTCGGAAACGGTGTCTGTCATGGCTTTCTCCTCAAGACGCCTAGTTGGACGCTCACGCCGCCGAGATGATCGTGCCGACGTGCTCACCGGCAAGCGCACGCCTGATCAGCTCTGGTCGCAGCCCATTGATGACTTGGATCGACCTCACGTGCCGCGCACGGCGCATGAGCTCCAAGACCGGCCGCTCGATAATGAGATCCGGCAGATCCGCGGCGACCAGCTCGTCCACCGTGATCTGCGGGATCAGCTTGGCGTCCGGGTCGGTCTTCGGATTGGCCGTGTACAGGCCGTCCTCGTCTTTGACGAAAATCATGTTGGCGCAGCCATAAACCTCCGCAACGAGGTAACAGCCGGCGTCTGTGCGGTAGGGCGGTATGACCCCCTCGTGGGGAACGTGCTGCCACATGTCATACGGAGGCATCCCGGAGAAGATCGCTGCGCCGCATTCGGCCAAGTACAGCGGGATGGCACCAAACGCCGAGCCACCCACCACCGGCACCCCGTGGCGAGCCATCAGATAGCCGAGCATTTGGGCGTTCTGATCGGACACGGCGGCCCCGACATCGGTCAGCACACCAGTCGGTAGGCCGAGTTCGGCCGCCAGCGCATACACGTGCCGCGCGCGCGTTCCCGCGCCCGTGCCGATGAGGATCTTATGACTGCGTTTAACCGCCACCAACTCTTCAACGACTGGGTAAACAGCCGATCTCCCTCGGTCAATCAAGCTCTGACCGCCAATTTTAATGACGCTTACGTCGGGCAAAATGGCATAATCAGGCGCCATTCCGCTCGCTTGCGCCAATTCCGGATCGCTCAACGTCCGGCTCATCAGCAACGATTCCAATGATGCCCTACTCGCGACATCCGTCATGTGATCATCTCCACGTCACGCTGCCGGAATGCGGTAACAGTGATCGACTCTAGCCCGCCGAACCACCTCCCGCGAGGCCCCCTAGGCACCAGTTAGCCCGAACGTGCGGGCTACGTCGTGCACATTCCCCGCACCGGCGTGTCTCATACCTTCAAATCCCCGCCGCAGCGGCGCGCTCCACCAAATGAGTGGTTATGCACACGTTCGTGTCGGGCTATGCGGCCAATTCATTCATGCTGTAGCGATGGCCAGTATGGTCACGCCACCGGCACTGGTCTGGTATGTCAGCTATGGGTCGAATATGTGCGCTGACCGGTTGGCGTGCTATCTCGCCGGTGGCGTACCCACCGGGGGCAGCCGTGGATATGCGGGCTGCCGCGATCGCCGGCCACCGCGGCGGACAACCCGCTATGAAATTGCCGGTGGGGTGTACTTCGCCACCGAGTCGGCGGTGTGGGGCGGCGGTCGCGCCTTCTACGACCCGCAACTGCCCGGCACCGCAGCGGCCCGCGCTTACCTGATCACTTCTGGACAGTTCGCTGATATCGCCAGCCAGGAGATGTACCGGGCCATCGGGACAGACATCGACCTCACGGCGGTGCTGGCCACCGGGCGCGTCGAACTGGGTCCGGGCCGCTACGAGACCCTGTTGCACCTCGGTGACCTCAGTGGATATCCGCTACTGACGTTCACCGCGCCGTGGCATGCCTGCGACGTGCGCCCGACGGCGCCGTCTGTGCCCTATCTGCGCATGCTGGCAGCCGGGCTGCGGGAAACGTACGGGTGGTCCAACCAGCGAATCGGCCGCTACCTCGCCGGCTTACCGGGGGCGCGCGGTCACTGGACTGCGGCGGACATCGCCGCACTCGCAGCCCGTCACCCCGAGTAGCGGTCGTCAGACACTGGTTGCACACTCGATTCGCGACTGATACCGCTGGGCAGATCGGCCACAAACTCTTCTTCGATCTGCTCTTCCCGTCGACGGTTTCGGATGCCTACCACGATGGCCAACGTGATCCCATGCGCCAAGGCCAGCACGAGGAGTACCACTCCTAGCTTGACTACGAGGTCACGGACCGGCATGCCGGTTGACACGTTGAGTATCGAGATCAGCGCCACCAGTCCTAGGGTCGCGAGATGGAACAGCACCGCGACGCCCTGCATGATCGAGCGTGCGGAGTCGTTGGAATAAACTTTACGAAGGTATCCCAACCCGCTCCGATAGAGGATTTGCCCGTCCACCAGAACAATCAATACGCCAAGGAAGAGGAAAGTTGCATAACTGTTCGCGTCCATGAGCGAGCCCTTTACCTGTCACGAGTGGTCGTACGCGAAGTCACCGGCTGCGGCGCACACCGCATGATGCAAAAAGTCCGTTGCCATTGACCCGCCAACGGATTCATCAAGACGTCGCCGCCTGTGGAGGGCAGCTGGTCGGACACAGCACAGATGTCTGAATAATCCTCATTATTTACCATTGTTTCGGCACCGGGACGGTGCTCAGCATTACGGCGGTGCCCAGCAAGCCGCCGCTTGTCCCGCTTCTGTAATCGCTTCACCATCTCGTCCCGTCTGCCCGACCCTATTGTCGCCGAGGTCGACAGCAGTGCTGTCTTGCAAGCGGTGCTGTGCTGCTCGGCTACCCGCGGAACAGGCTCCAGCCGGCGTCTTTCACCTTCTCGGCTGCCTGCTTGATGTGGCCCTTGCCTTGGTCCAATCTGCCTTCGACGGCCAACCCGGGGTCGTTGGCCATCCTTCCGGCAGCTTCCTTGGCTTTGCCCTTCAGTACCTGAACCCTGTTCGCGATCTTGTCCGGTAAACCCATCGCCAAGCACTCCTTCCATGCGCTAGCGCGGGCACGTTATGTACAGCGGAATACCCCGCCGTGACCTCGCTAAACGTTGCTGTGACGCGCTGGCGGGCGCAGTGAGCGGCAGCCGTCGGCAAAGGCTGGGTTGCCCTTCACGCCAGCACCCAGAATTCATCTGACCGCCAGAGCAGCGCAGCCGTTCTGAAGCCGAAGCGGCGTATCCACGTCAGAAGAGGTGGGGACAGACCGCACTTCGGAGCTCATGGTGCACGCACTGACACCTCGCCATCGGCGTAAGCCCGGCTCAGGACCTCCCGCCAACGCGTTGATTGCCTGGATCGGCACCGATCCGTATTTGCGCCAAGCCGGTACTTTGGCAAGCCACCGACGCCACTTCGGCCTGCCGCCGGGTGCCCACACCCGGGCCACCGCGGCCCTGGCGACCTGCCTAGTCCTTACCTGTGGCGCCGTTATGGGAATTAGCGAAATCATCAACCACGGACGCGCCCCGGTCCGGCACCCGATCTCCACACCGTCCTTCCCCCGCCCCGCTGAGCGCAGATCGCCGCCGTTGCCCGTTCCCGGTCCGGCGGCCATGGTGCCCATGCTGGTGGAGGATTTGACACGTCCAGCTGCCACGCCGAGGAGGCCCGCCGGGACCAGCAGCCAACCCGCCAGGCCGGCAGAATCCGGCGCCAGCCACTGACACGTGCCACTTCAGCAATGAACAGCAGTGATATATGCCGATATACGATATTGTGAAGTTTAAAATTCGCACCGCTGGGGTATCGCAGCCCCATGAAACTTGGATTGAAAGCGCGGCACATCCCCGGCCGGCTGGCCACCGGTTCATTCATCTTAAACTCGGGGCTGACCAAACTCTCAGCGGACGATCAGATGGCGACCGGTGTGCACGGAATGGCAACCGGAAGTTATCCGGCTCTCAAAAGGATTGACCCGAAGGTGTTCACCAAGCTGGTGGCCGGCGCGGAGCTGCTCGTAGGAACGGCATTACTGGCACCGGTGGTGCCGACGGGCATCGCAGCAGTCGGCTTGGCCGGCTTTTCCCTCGGCCTGCTGGGACTTTATCTACGGACCCCGGGTATGCACCAACGGGGAACTCTGCGGCCTACGCCGGACGGACTCGCGCTGGCTAAAGACGTCTGGATGCTCGGGATAGCCACCGGATTCATCACCGATGAGCTCACCGCCCACAAGAAAACATCCCGCAAGAAGTCGTGACTACCCTGTTGACGGTGACTAAGCCCGCTGACGCGGGAGATCGTCGATATCGGCATCGGCGACGGTGTTGTCCCCCGGCCAGCTACCTTCCCCGCGTGCTACGCCGCGGCTTAAGCGACCGGCTTGAGCTGCGGTAACCCTGGAGCGAGGTCGCGTGCCCCATAGCTGCTCACCCAGCCGCTCGGGTAAGGCGGCCGCGATCGGGCCGACCAGGTCATCCGGCAGCTGCTCACCCAACACCATCATCGTCGCGAAAGCGGCGCGCTCGGCGTCACCTCGGGCCGCCAGACCCGCCCGGGTCTGAATTTCGCTGATGAACTGCTCCTCATCCATTGTGGCTCCTTGGGCGCCATGCAGCGCCACTCCCCTCTATGTGCCCCGCCCAGACAGCGCATCGCGGATCCGGTCAACCAACCCGGCACCAGGGGCCAGCGCGCCCAGCGCAGCGCCCTCAGCCGGGGCGGACGGGTGCGGGCGGGTCGGAGCGAACTTCTCGGCCCGCTGCACCTTACGGCCGAGTTCCTGCAACTCCTGCTCGGAACAAGCCGCGCGCAGCTTCGGGAACAGGTTGTTCTCCTCTTCGCCCACGTGATGGCGGATCTCACCGATCAGCTGGTGCAACGTGGGCCAGAACTCCGCCTGCTCCGGGGTAAGCCCCTCGAGCTTTTTCATCGTCTGTTCGGCCTCGTCGTGCTCGTGCAGCTCGTGGTCGGCGACGTCGTCACCGTCTGGCAGCGCTTTACGCACCGCCGGGTAGAGGTAGATCTCCTCGGCGACAGAATGCTTAACCAGAGAGGTCACCACTTGCTCAGCGAGACGCTGAACCTTCTCGTCGGTTGCGCCGTCCATATCCTCGAGTTGGGCGAAGATGTCGTCTACTTCGCGATGCTGTTCCGTGAGGAACATGATTACGTCAGTCGGTGTGGTGGATGCCGTCATGCCGTCGGTGTACCCACCCACCAGCACACCGAAACGACAAATCACTCCAAGCCGGCCATCTGCTCCTGTAAGTACGCGAGTGTTTGGCGCAGCACTCGCGAGACGTGCATCTGCGAGATTCCGACCTGTTCAGCGATTTGCGTCTGGGTCAGTTGGCGGAAGAACCGCAGCGCGATGATGGTCCGTTCGCGGGGCGGCAGCTGCGCCAGCAGCGGTCGCAGTGCCTCTCGATCGTCGATAAGCGAAAGTTCGCTGTCCAGGCCACCGATGAACTCGCCCAGAGTCGCCTTGCCTTCCCCGGAACCGAGCATTTCATCCAACGAGGAGCTTCGGTAGGCCTCCCCCGCCTGCAGCCCTTCGATCACCTCTGACACGGGTAGTCCGAGCCGATCGGCGATCTCGCTGGGGCGGGGAGCCCTGCCCAGTTGTTGGGACAGATCTGACAACGTACTTCTGATCGCGATGTGCAGATCTTTCAACCGGCGGGGGACCCGGGTAGCCCACCCGTGGTCACGGAAATACCGCCGCACCTCGCCGGTGATCGTCGGAACCGCGAAGGAGAAGAAGTCCGAGCCCCGGTCGGGCTCGAACCGGTCGACCGCGTTGATCAGGCCCACCGTGGCAACCTGCATCAGGTCATCCAGCGGCTCGCCCCGACCCGCAAAACGACGCGCGATGTGTTCGGCCACCGGTAAGTAACCGTTGATCAGCTGCTCGCGTAGTCGGGACCGTTCGGGGTCGTCGGGCGCAAGCTCGGCGTATCGACGCTGCAGCGGAACCAGATGCGCGTACTCACCGTGCTCAGTTCCCACCGACGACACGGAGGGCGTCACGGCTCCTGCGCCGTCGCGGCGTTCTTCGCCACGGTGATGCATATTCGGCTGCGCTGGCTTAGCTCCCGCGGCAGGGCCACCGCGGTGACGTCATCGGCGAGACACTCCAGGACCCGCCAGCTGAAGGAGCGGGTGGGCGGCGGTTCGGTGCCATCGTCGACCTCGACATCCGCAGCCACCTCAATCCGCTCGGGCCGTGCGGTGAATGTGCACCGCAACGTTGCGTCTTGCGACGCGATGCGGACCAACATAGCGCACAGATCATCGACCGCCATCCGCAGGTCGTCGATCGAGTCGAGATCAAAATCGGCTCGCGCGGCAAGATCTGCGGCGATGGTGCGGATGGTGGCGATAACGGCCGTGTTGGCGGCAGTCCGCAGCTCAAGGCATAACGTCGAGTCCTTGGGGGGTGGACCATCCGGTCGGGCACCGCCGTTGAAGGCCGAGCTATCTCTGTCCACAAACGTCACCGTGATCGTCCCGTTTCCACGGTGGCGTCGATCGCTGTGACGCCCCAGGCTAGGGCAGCCATCGTCGTCTCCTCTATCTGTCGGTTGCGCCACCGTACGGCACTACCAGTCAGTTCATCGGGACGCACCGGGCGTGCCCGCGGTGTTCCCGATGTCGCTAGATGCCAAACCAGGCGCCAAACACCCGTCAAATAACACTGCCGGCTGCTCCTCCGGCTCTACAGCGAACTCTTCAGCGCGTCGGGTACCGTCTCCGCAAATGTGAAGTGGTCACGTAGTTCAGTCGCCTCAAGTGCCCGGTTGGCGATCCTGGAGTGGCACACCAGTCGCAAGGCGCGACTTTCGCGCGCGGCCAGTTCGTTGGCCTCGAACAGCGCGGACAGACCGGCCGAACCAAGAAACTCCACGCCGTCGAGATCGACCACGACGACCCGGGCGGCGGACAGCTGGGTATTCAGAAAACTCGCCAGCCTCGGCGCGGTGAGCGTATCCACCTCACCTCGCACGGTCACTACCCGCGCATCTGGGCCATGCTCAGCCACCTGCAGCCCGATGATGTCGGCAGGGAAGTCACCGGCGGAGGAATCACTGTCCACGCTTGTCACCATATAGGGAAGCCCTTGTCGGGCCTACTGCGGGCCGACCGGACACCCACCGGGCGTGGGCATCAGCCGCCGCCTTCGACGGCGCGCAAAGCCAGCACAGCCAGGTCGTCACCATCGTTTCGACCGAGCCAATCGGCGATGGTCTGCTCCACTCGGGTAGCCACCGCCTGCGCTGTCATCCCTACACAGTCGCCCAGGCATGCGGTTAACCGCGCCGAGCCGAACTGTTCCTGGCCGTCCACGCCAGGACGGCCGGCCTCAGTGACCCCATCGCTGTAGAGCACAAAGGTCTCGCCAGGACGCAATGTGACCGTGCTGCGACCGAACCGGGCATCAGGCAGGATCCCGACCACGGTGCCAGGCACCGTCACCTCCTCGACCTGTCCGGTGCTGCGCAGGACCATCGGCGCCGGGTGCCCGCCGGTAGCGAGGGTGAGCTGGTGGCCCTCGTCGGTGGGCCGCGACGTGCCGAGCACCAGCGTGGTGAACACGGTCCGCCCCGCGGCCAGCAACGCCCGGTTGAGCAGGTACAACAGTTGGGCCGGGTCCTGCTCGGTAATCATCAGGGCGGCCAGTGAGTGCTGCACGCGGGCGCTTTCCGCAAGGGCCTCGGCACCCTTGCCGCACACGTCGCCGAGCGCGAATAACACACGCCCATGGGGCAGCGGCCGAACGAGGTAAAAATCACCCCCCACCGCTAGCTCGCCAGCCGCCTGGTACGCCACGCCGAGCTGCATTCCAGCGAGCTCGGGCAGCGCACCCGGCCCCGGTGGGAGCAGCGGAGCTTGCAGTAGCGCCAGCGCGCTGGCCTGCTCACGGCGCCGGCGGCTGGCTGCGATGATCGGCCCGGCCAGCGCAGCCAGTTGACCCAACAATGTCACCGAGACAGGCGCGACCACGATCAGCAACCCTTCAGTCCGGTCCGGACCGCGTAAGGGTGCTGCCACTACGGGCGCCCGCTCGGTGATGTCGGATCCCAAAACCGGTGCTAGCGCGGGCACCTCACCGGCTGGCACCGTGACGATGTCCGTGCTGTTTTCCGGCCTGGTTAGTGGAAGGTTCCCGCGCATCGCGCTGGCCAGTACTGGGGCCGCCCGCGCGGGCGGTGTGCGGGTCACTCCCTGGTCGGGCTGCACCGCACCCTCGACAAAGCGCCACCAGGACATGCGGGCCCGCGGCGCCGGCAGTAGGACCGCGGCCTGCGCTCCTACCACCGGCACGGCCAGCCGGACCAAGGTGGCCGCCGCCGCGTCGTGGTTGGCTCCGATGGCCAGCTCGCGACCGGCCTCCACTATGAAATCCGGAGCGTTGGCCTCTTCGACGATCGTGTGGCGCGATCTGCTGTTGGCGGGCGCTGGAGCGTCGGTGGGGGCTGCAGAGGTGGTGAGGGCACCCGTGCCCGTTGACCCTTCGCTGATCACCCAGGCCTGCCAACCATCAGCGAGCGGCCGCGACCGTCCGCTAATGGGGCACCCGTCGGGACCGACGATGAACTCCTCGCCGATGCGCGGCAGCTCGCCGCCGAGGTCCAGAGTGGGAAACCGCACCCGGGCCGCTGTATTTAGTAGCTGGATGCAGCCAGCGGCATCGTGCACTATGACGGCCTCACTGATGTCGTCGAGGAGCGCGGGCAGTCCGGGCACGAGCAAGTCGGCAACGGGGTCTAAGTCAGATGCCACTGCATCTCCTCCCCGATCGTCACCTCGTGCCGCCGACAGTAGTCCGCCAAACCATAGGTGCTCGCCCGTTGCCGGGCCTCCGATCCGAACCCGGGTTCGAAAACTAACGCCAATCGTGGCACGCTGCGGGCATTAACACCGTGACGTCTGTGCCGTCTTCGGGAGGGCGATCGTGAGCGCGCAGCCAGTATCGGCCGCAGGAACGCTTCCGGAGCGAGGGGATCCGCCCGATCCAGCTGCATTAGAGCGGATCTTGCTGGCTCTGGAGGACCTTCGCGATGGCAACTTCCGGCGCCGCGTGGTAGTCACCGACGCCAGCCTCACCGGCCGAATCGCCACGGTGATCAATCAGATCGCCCAGCGCAACCAGTCACTGGTCGGCGAGTTGGTCCGGGTGCGGGAGGCAGTCGGCCAGGACGGCCGGACCCGCGAGCGGGTCGTCGACGAGGGCGGCGCCGGGTGGTCGGTTGCCGCCGGCGCGATCAACGGCCTGATCGACGACTTGACGCGGCCCACCACCGAGCTGGCCCGAGTGCTGGCCGCGATGACCGAGGGCGACCTGTCCTCCCGGGTGTCCGAGCAGCCGCTGCGCGGTGATTTCGCTCGCTTAGGGCACACCGTCAACAGGTTGCTCGATCAGTTGTCGCTGTTCGCCGCTGAGGTGACCCGGGTAGCCCGCGAGGTCGGTACCGAGGGCCGGCTGGGTGGCCAGGCGCACGTTCCCGGTGTAGCCGGGACCTGGCGGGATCTGACCGACTCGGTCAACGTGATGGCCGGCAACCTCACCGCCCAGGTGCGCGACATCGCTCAGGTGGCCACCGCTGTGGCCCGCGGCGATCTCAGCCGCAAGATCACCGTTGAGGTGTCCGGGGAGCTGCTGGAACTCAAAGAAACCCTCAACACCATGGTCGACCAGCTCTCCGCATTCGCTGCGGAGGTGACCCGGGTGGCCCGTGAGGTCGGCAGCGAGGGTCGGCTCGGTGGCC
>DATELN010000158.1:0-14903 GCA_035276605.1 Pseudonocardiaceae bacterium
GCGGTGGTGGGTGCGTTGCTGTGGGCGGGTGGATATGCCGCAATCAGGCTGATTTCTCCCGGTGCTCTGGGCGGTGGGGACGTGAAGCTCGCCGGCAGCCTGGGCGCGCTCACCGCGGCGACGTCATGGTCGGGTCTGATACTGGCTGTGCTCGTGGCCGGCGCGTTGACCGCTATGGTGGCGGCACCTGCGCGGATGTTCGGTTGCCGCGACGTGCCGCATGGTCCGGCGATGCTCGCAGCGGCCTGGCTCGTGGTCCTACACCCTCCAGTGTGATCAGCATGGCGTTATCTCCGCCAGGGCGATATTTCTATAACATAAAGTGATCTACTCGTCACCCAAATTGGTGATACGTAACAGTGTCGACCCACATCTGAAATCTTTCTGTCACATCTCGTTTTTACGGTGCACCGCAGGCACCCGTCGTTTACCCGCCGTTGCACCTTGCTGGCGTGCAGATTTCTGGATCCGGCCGGTGACGCTGAACGGGTCATCCCGGCGCGGAGAGGAGTTGCGATGAGCACCCGACGAACGAGGAAACGTCTGCTGAGCGCGGTCGCCGTGTTAATGGTTGCAGGTCTCGTCTCGGCCGGCTGCGGGAGTCGGGTCGGTTCTTCTGGGCCGGGCAGTTCATCGGCCAGCTCCTGTGTCGATACGTCCGGGAATTCAGTGAAGATCGGGTTTTTGAACTCGCTATCCGGCACGATGGCGATCAGTGAGAAGACGGTGCACGATGCGTTGCTGCTGGGAGCCGACCAGATCAATTCCAGTGGCGGCGTGCTCGGCAAGCAGTTACAGATCATCAGCGAGGACGGCGCGTCGGAACCTACGATCTTCGCTGAGAAGGCCGGTAAACTGATCAGCTCCGACTGTGTGGCGGCGGTCTTCGGTGGCTGGACATCAGCCTCTCGCAAGGCGATGTTGCCCGTGTTCGAGGGAGCCAACTCGCTGTTGTTCTACCCGGTGCAGTATGAGGGACTTGAGGCGTCACCGAATATCTTCTACACCGGCGCTACCACGAACCAGCAGATTGTTCCCGCGCTGGACTACCTGAAGCAAAGGGGCGTCAGATCCCTGTTCCTGGTGGGCTCTGACTACGTCTTCCCCCGTACCGCGAACAAGGAAATCAAGGCGTATGCCAGTGCCAACGGCATTGAAATCAAGGGCGAGGAGTACGCTCCACTGGGCCACACCGACTTCGCCACCATCGTCAACAAGGTGAAAGCCGCCGGGGCCAACGCGGTGTTCAACACGCTCAACGGCGACTCGAACGTCGCGTTCTTCAAAGAATACCGTAACGCCGGCCTGACGCCGGCCGCGATGCCCGTGGTATCTGTGTCGATCGCCGAGGAAGAGATCGGTGGGATCGGACTGGACAACGTGCTGGGGCAGCTGACTGCGTGGAACTATTATCAGACCATTGATACCCCGAAGAATGCGGCATTCGTGCAGGCGTTCAAGGCTAAATACGGCCAGAACCGGGTCACCTCTGACCCGATGGAAGCGGCCTACACGTCGTTGTTCTTGTGGAAGGCGATGGTGGAGAAGGCGAATTCGTTCAAGCCCGACGATGTTCGCAAGGCCGCCGATGGTGTGAGCTATGACGCTCCTGAGGGCACGGTCACAGTCAACGGGTCAAACCACCACGTCGCCAAGACCGCACTGATCGGCAAGGTCAGCCCCGATGGGCTGATCCACACCGAGTGGAGTTCCAATGCGCCCATCCAGCCGGACCCCTTCCTCAAGAGCTACGACTGGGCCAAGAGCCTGACCGGCTAGCGGACGACATCATGCAAGCCCTGTTCAGCCAGCTGGTAGCCGGACTCTCGTTGGGCTCGATATTGCTGCTGGCCGCGCTCGGCCTCGCGCTGACCTTCGGGCAGATGGGCGTGATCAACATGGCCCACGGCGAGTTCATCATGGCCGGCGCGTACACCGCCTTCGTGGTCCAGGGTGTGATAGCCGATGCCGGGATCTCGCTGCTGCTGGCCATCCCGCTCGGTTTCCTGGTGGGCGGCTTGATGGGTGTGATCCTAGAGGTCACCCTGATCCGCCGGATGTACAACCGCCCGCTGGACACCCTGCTGGTGACGTGGGGAGTGTCGCTGATCTTGCAGCAGGCGGCTCGGGACATTTTCGGCGCCCCGAATGTCGATGTTCGGGCCCCCACGTGGCTGTCCGGCAGCGTCAATATCGGCATCACTGCGGTGCCCGCGACGCGGCTGTTCATCTTGATGCTGGCAGCCGCCGCCGTTGTTGGGCTGTCCGTGGTGCTCAAGGCGACGCCGCTGGGACGCCGGATTCGCGGCGTCGTGCAGAACCGAGACTTGGCTGAGACGGTCGGTGTCTCCACCCGGAGCACCGACCGGATCACCTTCTTTATCGGCTCTGGCCTGGCGGGAATCGCCGGTGTTGCGCTCACCTTGCTCGGTTCCACCGGTCCCACCTTGGGTACCAGCTACATTGTCGATGCATTCCTGGTGGTCGTCGCCGGCGGTATCGGTCAAATTAAAGGTGCCGTGATCGCGGCATTCGGGCTCGGCCTGCTACAGGCGACCTTTGAATACTCCACGACGGCGAGTATCGCGAAAGTCATGGTCTTCGTCGTCGTCGTGGTCTTCTTGCAGATCCGGCCGCAGGGCATCTTCAGTGTCCGGACCAGGAGCCTGGCATGACGTCAACCATTACCGGCAAGTTCAGGCGCAGCAACTATGGCATCCTGTGCGGTTTCCTGTTCGGCGCCGTGGTGTTGCTGGTGGTGGCACCGGCGGTGCTCTCGGATTTCCGGTTGTCGCTGCTCGGTCGATTTGTCTGCGTCGCTATCGTGGCGGTCGGAATCGGACTGGCTTGGGGCCGCGGTGGCATGCTGACGCTGGGGCAAGGCGTGTTCTTCGGTTTAGGCGGCTACGTGATGGCTTTCCATCTGAAGCTCGCCGATGCCGGACCGTCCGGAGTACCCGATTTCATGCTGCTCTACGGGTCGGGGCACGTGCCCGTCTGGTGGGAACCGTTTCGGTCTCCCGTCGTGACTCTGTTAGGCATAGTCCTGATCCCCTCCTTGGTGGCGTTCGGGCTTGGCGTCGCCATCTTCCGTAGGCGGGTCCGTGGCGCGTATTTCGCCATCTTGTCCCAAGCGTTGGCCGCGGCATTTGCCATCCTGCTGATCGGTCAACAGGTCACTCTCGGCGGTTTCAACGGACTCAATGGCTTCCGATCGTTCTTCGGTTTCAACCTCTATGACCCGGTGAACAAGCGGATGCTGTTCTACATCGCGGCGATCACGCTGCTGGTCATGCTCGCTGTAGTGTGGCAGCTTTACCGCTCGCGATACGGGGAGCTGCTCATCGCCGTTCGCGACCAAGAAGAGCGCGTACGTTTTCTCGGTTATGACCCGGCCAACATCAAGCTTGTCGCGTACGTGCTCGCGGCAGCAATGGCCGGCATCGCAGGGGCGTTATTCGTGCCCATCGTGGGTATCATCTCGCCTGCCAATGTCGGCGTGGTGCCCTCGATCACCTTTCTCATCGGCGTGGCGATCGGCGGCCGCGCCACACTGTTCGGTCCCGTTCTGGGCGCGATCGCGGTAGCCTGGGCGCAGACGGCTCTGTCGGAGAGTTTCCCCTCGTTCTGGAGTTACTTCCAAGGCGCGTTGTTCGTCTTGGTGATCGCCTTTTTGCCAGGTGGACTGTCGTCGCTGAACTTGTTGCGAGGTGCCGTACGGAGAAGGCCGCAATTTGGCTTATTGCCATCCGAGCGTGGCCTGTCGCGGGTCAGCGCTGGATCGGAGACCGGCCAATGACGCTTAATGCCGACTATCTGGAACTGTCCGACGTGCGGGTGATTTTCGATGGATTCGTCGCCGTCGACGAGGTCTCCATGACAGTGCTGCAAGGCGACCTGCGCTTTCTCATCGGTCCGAATGGTGCGGGCAAGACCACCCTGGTGGACGCCATCACCGGGCTGGCAGCGGCCACCGGATCGGTCCGTTTCGGACGGACCGAACTGATCGGCAAAAAGGTGCACCAGATCGTTCGACTTGGCGTCGGACGTACCTTCCAGACAGCCAGCGTCTTCGACGAACTGACCGTCCTGCAGAACCTCGACATCGCTGCTGGCGCCGGGCGCAGGCCGCTGTCGCTGCTGCGCCGCCGCCGCTCGGTGCCGCCAGAGGTCGAGCAGACCATGGAGACCGTCGGCCTTGCGCGCTTACGTGATAAGCAGGCAGGAGTTCTGGCACATGGCCAGAAGCAGTGGCTGGAAATCGGCATGCTGCTGGTGCAGGACGCGCGGGTATTGCTGCTGGATGAGCCGGTCGCGGGGATGAGCGCCGACGAACGGACGCAGACCGGTGAGCTGCTGGGTCGCATCGGTGCCCAACGCACCGTCGTAGTGGTCGAGCACGATATGGACTTCATGCGCTCATTCGCCACGTCTGTCACGGTGTTGCACGCCGGGAAGGTGCTCAGCGAGGGGACGGTGGCCCAGGTGCAGGCCGACCCCCGGGTCCAGGAGGTATACCTCGGCCGGGCGGAGGTCACGTCCTGATGTTGAAGCTGACTGACATCCACGTCGGGTACGGGCGGACCACCGTGGTGCACGGGGCGAGCGTCGAGGTACCAGCAGGCGGGGTTGCCGCCGTGATGGGACACAACGGTGCTGGCAAAACCACCCTGCTTCGCGCCGCAGTCGGGCTGCTCCACCCCAGCGCCGGCCGCATCCTGCTCGACGGTGAGGACATCACCCGCCTGCGGCCCAACGAGCGGGTCAAGCGCGGCATCGGGTACGTGCCGCAGGGACAGCAATGCTTTCCTCAGCTCACCACCGAGGAGAACCTTCAACTGGTGGCGGACACCCGGCGAGACGGCAAGAAGCTGATCGCCGACATGCTGGCCCTGTTCCCCGCGCTCACGGCGCTGCTGCCGCGCCGGGCCGGGCTGCTGTCCGGTGGCCAGCGCCAGCAACTGGCCATCGCCCGAGCATTGATGACCCAGCCGCGTGTCTTGATCCTGGACGAGCCGACCGAAGGCATCCAGCCCACCGTGGTGGCAGAAATCGAGCGGACCATCCTGTCGTTGACTCGCGGCAGGGCACTGTCGATCTTGCTTGTCGAACAGCACGTCGGCTTCGCGCTCGCGGCAGCCAGCCGCTACTACGTCATGGAAGCCGGCTGCATTACCTCGACTGGCGACGGCGGCGCCGATGCCCTCGACCACGTCCGCGCGGCCATGGCGATCTGACTGGCCGCACTCAGTGGGCTAAGCGACGCACCGTACGCCAACGCCGATGTCACGAACGGTGTGGTCTCGGGTCGTACTCATGAGCGCCGGCGGCATGGGCGCCCGAGTGAGGACTGACTGGCGAAATGGGAGGTTGTGATGACCCGGATTTCCCTGGAGCCACACCGGGGCGTAGTGGTACGGCTGGGCGATCGGGCACAATCCCGGCGTCATGGTCGAGCTTGGCCTGCTGTAAATGGCGGCGGGGCGCGGCGCCGACAAGGTGGCTCAGTTCGCCATCGGCATCGCGCGCGGCGAGGTGCCGGAGATGGGCCTGCGGTTCCTCGACGTTGGTGGTGACCCCGTCGTGCTGGTCACCTCTGTCGGCAAGCCATACGCGTTCGTCTCCCTCGCCGTAGTCGACGCGTGCGTCACCAGGGCCTATTGGTGGCAATCCGGACAACCTCACCGGGTTGCGATGCTGAGGGCTGGGTCAGCCGGCTGGCAGTCGTCCGGGAATGACCGAGCCTGACGGAGAGTTGTACTGGTCGTCCAGACCGGGGGTGTTTGTGTCCCCCGGGTCCACTTTTCATCCGCCGCCGCGGACGATCGTTCGGCTGAAGCCGCGGTGTGCCTACCGCCGAGAGGCGACCAGCACGCCCGGTCCGGACTTTCGTCACAGTGGTATCACGTAAAGGATCGCAAGCCATGAAGGGTGATCGCACCGAGATCGTCATCGACGCCGGCGGCTCCACCCTGACCTACGAGATCGAAGCCACCCGCAATGGGCGCCGGGTGGAGATCACTCACGGGCGCGGCATCGTGGAGGTCACTGAGGTCACCCGGGGCGGCACGCCGGTGCGCACGGCACGGTTCATGGCCTCCCGTGTCCTCGCGCTTGTCGAGCACCCGGCGGCCCAACCGGTGACACGAGAGGCCAAGCCGGCCACCCAGGTCGTTCCCCAGCCTCGGGATGATGGACCAGCTGCCGTGCGCGCAGCCGAGGCGGTATGACAATCACGGTGTAGCACCGTAGATCAGGTGCTACACTGCGCTATGCCCACCACCCGGCGCCGCCATATGATCACTGAGTCCGAGCAGGTGGCTCAGGCGCTGGATGACGCCGCACAACGCTGGCCGGCCGACCGTGGCAACCGATCCAAGCTGCTGCTTCGCCTGCTGGAAGAAGGGCATCGGGCAGTGCTCGACCAGCGGGAACGGGATGTGGTTACCCAGCGCGACGCGGTGTGCCGGACCAGTGGGGTGCTCACCGGGGTTTTCAGCGATGGCTACCTGACCGCGCTGCGGGAGGACTGGCCGGCGTGATCGTTCTGGATGGCAGTGTGCTGATTGCGCACCTCGACGCGAGCGACTGCCACCACAGTCGGGCTGAAGAACTTCTGCTCCTCGCCGCAGATCAGGCCCGGCCCCTAGGTGCTAGTCCAATTACCCTGGCCGAAGTGTTGGTAGATCCGGCCCTGGCCGGCCGGATAGATCAGGCCGCGGCCGCGCTTGGCCAACTTGGTGTCTGCGCTGTGGACCTGCCGCGCGATGCAGCGGTGCGTCTAGCCACCCTGCGTGCCGCCACCACTCTCAAGCTGCCGGACTGCTGCGTTCTGCTGGCTGCGGATCAGGTCGCTGATGCGGTAGCCACCTTCGATGACCGCCTCGCCGTCGCGGTGCGAAGCCACGGGCTGGCCGTATGGGGCGGTTGAGCTCGAGGAAGGAACCGACATGCTGCTGTCCCCGCATGAGCAAGAGAAGCTCCTTGTCCACGTGGCGGGACAGCTGGCCCGGGAGCGCCGGGCGAGGGGATTGCGGCTGAACTATCCTGAGGCCGTCGCGCTGATCACCTCATGGGTGCTGGAAAGGGCGCGAGACGGGCGCAGCGTCGCCGATCTTATGGCCGGCGGGCAGCGGGTGCTCAGCCGGGAAGACGTACTGGACGGCGTACCAGAGATGCTCACGTCGGTGCAGGTGGAAGCGACCTTCCCGGATGGCACCAAGCTGGTCACCGTGCACCGGCCGATCCAATGAACGGTGTGGTGCCCGGCGAACTGCTGCTGGCCGAGGAACCTGTGGTATTGGGGCCGGACGTCGGCCCCGAGCTGACCATCCGTAACACCGGCGACCGGCCGGTACAGGTGGGATCGCACTACCACCTCGCCGCGGCGAACCCGGCGCTGGAAATGGACCGCACCGCTGCCACGGGAATGCGACTGGCGATCCCGGCGGGCACGTCGGTGCGTTTTGAACCCGGGATCGAACGGGTGGTCCAGATGGTTCCGCTCGGCGGTGCCCGCGTCGTGCCGGGTCTGCGCCTCGACGCGCCGAATCCCCCCGATGCGCCCCGCCCAGCCACCAGCGGTGGCAGATGGACTGTCGAGCGCAGCCGGTACGCCAAGCTTTTCGGTCCTACCGAGGGTGACCGGATACGGCTGGCCGATACCGACCTGCTGCTGGAGGTCACCGAAGACCGGTGCCGCGGTCCTCATGGCGGTGACGAGGTGGTTTTCGGCGGCGGCAAGGTGATCCGGGAGTCGATGGGTCAGGCTCGGGCCACCCGGGCGGATGGCGCGCCTGATCTGGTGATTACTGGCGCGGTCGTACTGGATTACTGGGGGGTAATCAAGGCCGATATCGGGGTGCGTGACGGCCGGATCGTTGGCCTGGGCAAGGCCGGAAATCCGGACATCATGGACGGGGTGCACCCGGCGCTGGTCATCGGCCCGGGTACCGAGGTGATCGCCGGTAACGGGCTGATCCTGACCGCCGGGGCGGTGGACTGCCACGTGCACCTGATCAGCCCACAGCAGGTGCCCGAGGCGCTGGGGTCGGGTGTCACCACGCTGATCGGCGGAGGCACCGGTCCGGCCGAGGGCACCAAGGCGACCACGGTGACACCGGGGGTCTGGTACCTGGCGCGAATGCTGGAAGCCCTCGACGAACTGCCGGTGAACATCGCCCTGCTGGGCAAGGGCAACACCGTCGGTGAGCGATCGCTGTATGAGCAGGTCGCAGCCGGCGCCAGCGGCTTCAAGCTGCACGAGGATTGGGGATCCACCCCGGCGGCGATCGATGCATGTCTGCGTGTCGCTGATGAGACCGGTGTGCAGGTGGCCATTCACACCGACACCCTCAACGAGGCGGGCTACGTCGCCGACACCCTGGCCGCCATCAATGGGCGAACCATTCACGCCTACCACACCGAGGGAGCCGGCGGTGGTCACGCGCCGGACATCATCACCGTCGCCGGCGCCCCGCACGTGCTGCCTAGCTCGACCAACCCGACGCGCCCGCACACCGGCAATACCGTCGACGAGCACCTCGACATGCTCATGGTCTGCCACCACCTCAATCCCACGGTCCCGGAGGACCTCGCTTTCGCGGAGAGTCGGATCCGGCCCACCACCATCGCGGCCGAGGACCTACTGCATGACCTCGGGGCGATCTCGATGATCGGTTCGGACTCGCAGGCGATGGGCCGGGTCGGCGAGGTGATCATGCGAACCTGGCAGACCGCGCACGTCATGAAGCGACGGGTTGGCGCCTTGCCCGGGGACCCGGATACCTCAGACAACCTGCGCGCGCGGCGGTATGTGGCCAAGTACACGATCTGCCCGGCGATGGCGCACGGGCTGGATGGTGAGGTCGGCTCGGTGGAGGTGGGCAAGCTCGCCGACCTGGTGCTGTGGCAGCCCGCGTTTTTCGGAGTGCGCCCGAGCGTGGTGCTCAAGGGTGGAATGATCGCGTGGGCGGCGATGGGTGACTCCAACGCCTCCATCCCGACCCCGCAGCCGGTGCTGCCCCGCCCGATGTTCGGCGCCGCCGCGGCGAGCGCCGCCGCCACCTCAGTGCACTTCGTGGCGCCGATCGCGGTCCGTGGCCATCTGGTTGAGCGGCTGGCGGTGCGGCGCCGGCTGGTGACAGTGCGCGACACCCGGGCGCTGCGTAAGAGTGATATGCCGATGAACGACGCGCTGCCCCACATCGAAGTGGATCCTGAGACATTCACGGTGCGGATCGACGGTGAGGTGGTGGAACCGCATCCCGCGCAGGAGATTCCGATGGCCCAACGCTATTTCCTGTTCTGATGACCGTGCTGGCGTCGTTGTTGCTGGCCGATTCCCGTTTGCCCACCGGTGGGCACGCGCACTCCGGAGCGGTGGAAGCCGCCGTCGAACGTGGCCTGGTGCGCGATGCAGATGATCTGGCGCTGTTTCTGGCCGGCCGGCTGCGCGGTAACGGACCGGTGGTGGCTGCCGTTGCCGCAGCCGGCTGCCTGCTGGCCGCCACCGCGTCGGCGAAGTGGCACTACTGGGATACGGCGTCAAGTGCCCGCACGCCATCAGCTGCAGCACGGGAGGCGTCTCGCGCGCAGGGGGTGACACTGCTTCGCACCGCCCGCCGGGTCTGGCCGTCTGCTGCGCTCGATGGGCTGGCTGGGCTTGGGCGCCCGCATCATCCGCTGGTCCTGGGTGCGGTGGTGGCCGCCGCAGGTGATGGCGCCGACGTGGCGGCGGCGCTGGCTCTGCACCATCTGCTCGGCGGTGCGTGTGCGGCCGCGGTGCGGTTGCTGGGTCTAGACCCGATCACGGTTGCCGCCGTCCAGGCCCGCGCGAGCCGGCCCGCTGAACACATCTCCCGGGCCGCCGCCGGGGTAGCGCGGGAGGCCGTCGCCCAGCGGGATCCCCAGCTACTGCCTAGCACGAGCACCCCGCTGCCCGAGGTGCTGGCGGAGCTGCACGCCCGTGCGGAGGTGACCCTGTTTGCGTCGTGAGGAGCATCGGGCGCTGCGGATTGGCATCGGAGGGCCGGTCGGCAGCGGCAAGACTGCGCTGGTCGCCGCGCTGTGCCGGGCATTGCGCGACGAACTATCCCTGGTGGTGGTAACTAACGACATCTACACCACCGAAGACGCCGATTTCCTGCGCACCCACGGGGTGCTGCCCGACGAGCGGATCCGCGCGGTGCGCACCGGATGCTGCCCGCACACCGCCATCCGCGACGACATCACCGCCAATCTCGACGCGGTGGATCAGCTCACCGTGCATCACGACCCCGATCTGGTGCTGGTCGAAAGCGGTGGGGACAACCTCACTGCCACATTCAGTTACGGGCTGATCGATGTGCAGATCTTCGTCATCGACGTGGCCGGAGGCGACAAGGTGCCCCGCAAGGGCGGACCCGGCGTCACCCGTTCCGACCTGCTGGTCATCAACAAAATCGACCTAGCCCCGCTGGTCGGCGCCGACCTGGACGTCATGCGCCGCGACGCCCTAGCGGCGCGAGGCGACCGGCCCACCGTGCTGCTCTCCTTACGCGAGCAACCCAACGCGGAACCGGTGGTGGACTGGGTGGGCAGCCAGCTGCGGTCGCATGCACGCGCGGGCTGAGCTCACCGCTGAGGCTTCCAGCCTGCGCTGGCGCAGCGACTCACCCGTCGTCCTGCGCCCTACTGGTACTCATCGCATACATCTGGTGCAGGCTGCCGGTGGCCCGTTGGGTGGCGACGACCTCGCCCTGGACGTCCGTCTCGGCGCAGGCTGCGCTATCCAGCTGCGCTCAACGGCCGCCATGGTGGTGCAACCAGGGCGATCGCTCGGGCCAGCGTGCTGGGCGATGACCGCATCGGTGGCTGACGGTGCGGTCCTGGATTGGCAACCGGAGCCAACCGTGGTCTGTGACGGTGCCGAACTGCACAGCCGGATCACCATCTCGCTGCATCGCGGGGCCCGCGCGGTGCTGCGTGAGGTAATGGTGCTCGGCCGCGCGGGTCAACGTGGGGGGCGCTTCACCGGCGAACTTGCCGTGAATTTGGACGGCGCCCCGCTGCTGGCGCACACCCTGCTGCTGGACGGCTCTGATCCAGTTCTCACTGGACCCGCCGGCACGGGTGGCGCGCGCGCCGTCGGCATGCTGGCTGTAGTGGGGGAAGGTCTCGACGGCCGGCGGGAAAGCGCCGGGGAAAAGCCGGGGCTGCGCTGGGCATGCTCAGCGTTGGATGGTCCGGGCTGGCTGCTGCTCGTCCTCGGCGATCGACCTACTGAGGTCATAGCACTGTTGGATCACGCTGACGATTCCGGGTGCGACGATCGCCCAGCTACGCGCAGACCTCGCCCGCCGCGGGTAAACCCTGGGCGCCAATGACGACCTGCGCTATCGCCGCAGTAGGGTCCCACGCACACCGCTAACAAATGTGTTGCAGTGCACGACTTGGGCTGAGGGGGTGGCCCCGAAAAGGACTGAAAGTATGGTGTGCTGAAATTTGCGTCGAACATTGTGGTGGTAGCAACTGGAGCCGTGCTGCTGCTTGGATCCGATGGAGTGGCCGCGGCCGCCCCCTCAACGGCCCGCCGGAAACGACATCATCAAGGGTCTCGGCGGCGGCGACCTCATTGACGGCGGTGACGGAAGCGACAATATCGACGGCAGTCCCAGGAACGATTTCATTAAGGGTGGAGATGGTGGTGACACGATCACGGTAAGTAATGGCAGCGACACAAACGATGGTGGTGCCGGTGACGACACCATCGTTTTCGGCGGCGGTACTGAGCGCGATTTCGTCAAATGCGGTACCGGAGACGATCACGTGACCGGGAAGTCTCCCCGGACCTGATCTCCAGCGATGGCGAACACGTTTTATAGACCAGCCTCTGGGGTCTTTCTATCCGGGGCCGGCGTGCAGGGCGCCGTCCAGCACGGTGACCGTATACCCCGTGAGGTGCACGCGGTCACCGTGGACCGCAGGTGCACGACACCCGTGCGAGCGGAGACCTGCAAGCTGGTTAGGCCGTCGCGGCCCAGCCGGTCTGACCAGTACGGCGCCAGCGCACCACAGCCTGCCGACTCGCGGCCAGGTGATGTGACCGCAACATAGGAGTCACAACACCGTCATCTCCGTGTCGTGTGATGGTACCGACTCACTCGAGTGAGTGAGGCGCATCTAGGGTTCCGTCGCTGTCCGCAGTGAGCCTGGACCGAGAGGTGCAGGCGGGCAGCGCGCTGCCCGCTCCACGGCGGGACAAAAGCCCGGGAGGCCAGCCATGCCCGGCTGCCTTGCGGCCGGGTGCCGTGGACGCGGAGGCCCGCCGGTGGACGACCTACATCACAACTACGGCCCGGAGGCGCGGTACGCCGTCGAGGCCGAAGCCGCGCTACCCACTACAAAATGGGAAGAGGAAATCGCCCGAGGGCTCGAGCTGGGATTGCCCGGGGCCGATTCCCTCGTCGACCGGCGCATTCCCACCTTCTCCCGCGGTGAGCTGCCGCATTTCGCCGGCATCAACACCTTTCTCAAAGCGCCGTATATAGAAGACGTCCGCCGATGTGGTGAGTACGACGTCGCGGTGCTCGGTGCACCCTTCGACGGCGGCACCACCTACCGATCCGGAACCCGCTTTGGTCCGCAGGGCATCCGCAAGATCTCTGCCCTGTACGGCCCGTACAGCTTCGAGCTCGGCGTCGACCTGCGGGAGTCGGTCACCATCGCCGACCTCGGTGACGTGTTCACCATCCCGGGCAACATCGAGAAGACGTTCGACCAGATTTCCAAGGCGGTCGGGCACGTCTATGGCTCGGGCGCCTTTCCGGTGGTGTTGGGCGGCGACCACTCCATCGGCTTTCCGACCACCCGCGCCGTCGCCGACCACTTGAACGGCGGCAAGCTCGGCATCATCCACTTTGACCGCCACGTCGACACGCAGGAGACCGACCTCGACGAGCGGATGCACACCACCCCGTGGTTTCACGCCACAGACATCCCCAACGTGCCGTCGCAGAACCTGGTGCAGATCGGCATCGGCGGCTGGCAGGCGCCACGCCCGGGAGTGAAAGTTGGCCGGGAGCGCGGCACCACGATCATGACCGTAACCGACTGCGTGGAGATGGGCATCGAGGCCGCCGCGCAGCGTGCCCTGGACGTCGCCTGGGACGGCACCGACGCGGTCTGGCTGTCTTTTGACGTCGACTGCCTCGACGCCGCCTTTGTCCCGGGCACCGGCTGGCCCGAGCCAGGCGGATTCCTTCCTCGCGAGGTACTGAAGTTCATCCAGCTCGTCGCTTCCCGCCCGCTGGCGGGCATCGAAGTCGTGGAGTGTTCCCCGCCGTACGACAACGCCGAGATCACCTCACTCATCGCGACCCGGGTGATTTGCGACACCCTCGGCTGCCTGGTGCGCGCCGGTCACTTACCGCGAAAGGCGAGTTAAATGAGTATCCCCGTCCTGACCATCAGCCCGACCGGCGGCTCCGATGCCGAGGATCTGCGTCGTATCGGCTACCACCAGGAGCTGCATCGCCGGCTGGGCTGGTTTTCCTCCTTCGCCGCCGGGTTCTCCTTCGTGTCGATCCTCACCACCGTGTTCCAGCTCTTTGCGCTGGGCTACTCCTTCGGCGGTCCGGCGTTCTTCTGGACCTGGCCGCTGGTGTTCGCCGGTCAGCTGTGCGTGGCGCTGGTGTTCGCCGAGTTGGCCGCAAGCTGGCCGCTGGCCGGGTGCATCTACCAGTGGTCGCGGCGGTTGGCGGGGGAGATCGTCGGCTGGTTCGCGGGGTGGGCGATGCTGATCGGCTACATCGTTAGCGTGGCGGCGATCGGCATCGCACTGCAAGCGGTGCTGCCCGCGGTGTGGTCAGGCTTCCAGATCATCGGTACCGATCCGTCGGTCACTTCGGCATCCGGTGCTGCCAACGGCATTCTGCTGGGTTCGGTGCTCATCGCGATCGCCACCGTGATCAGCGCAGTCGGGGTGCGGTTCATGGCGGTGATCAACGGGATCGGGGTGAGCTGCGAGATCATCGGTGTGGTGCTGCTGCTGGTCTTGCTGTTCAGCCATGCCGAGCGCGGCCCCGGCGTCGTCGCGCACACGCTCAACGTCTCCGGCAACAGCCCGTACATCTACGCCTTTCTGGCCTCCACGCTGATGGCGGCCTATGTCATGTACGGGTTCGACAGTGCCGCGGAACTGTCCGAGGAGACGAGCCAGCCGCGGCGGGTGGTTCCGTCGGCGATCTTGCGGGCGCTGCTCGTGTCGTTCGTCGGCGGTGGCTTCATGATCGTGGCCGCGCTGATGGCGGCGCCGTCATTGACTGACGGCCAGCTTTCCGCTGGCGGCATCGCCTACGTCATCACTAGCCGGTTAGATTCCACGCTGGGCCGAGCATTGCTGACGGTAGTGGCCATTTCCATCGTGTCGGCCTGCCTGGCGATCCAAAACTCGGCGTCGCGGGTGATGTTCAGCATGGCGCGTGACGGTCGGCTGCCTGGGGCTCGGCTGCTGTCCCAGGTTCACCCGCAGACCGGGACGCCCATCATCACCGGCATTGCGGTAGGTGCGCTCGCGATCGCCGTGCTATTGATCAACCTCGGTAACCCGGCGGCGTTCGCGGCGGTCACCAGCACGTCGGTGGTGATCGTGTATTTGGCGTACCTGCTGGTCACCGGACCAGCCTTGAACGCTCGGTTGCGCCGGCGCATGCCGATCAAGCGTCCTGGAGGATTTTCGCTCGGCCGGTGGGGACTGCCGGTGAACCTGTTCGCCGTGATCTACGGGGTAGCAATGATGATCAACATCGCCTGGCCCCGGCAGGCGGTGTACGACCCGGCCGGTACCAGCTGGGTGCTCCAATACCTGGCCCTGCTATTCGTCGCCGGGATGGTGATGGTGGGCCTGGTGGTGCACCGGGCAA
>DATELN010000159.1:0-3615 GCA_035276605.1 Pseudonocardiaceae bacterium
GTGAACGGGTCGCGGGTCTGCCCGGACAGCTCTACCCAGATGGCTTTGGTTTCGGTGTACTCCCGGATGGCGTCAACGCCGTTTTCCCGGCCGATGCCACTGGCACCGAAGCCCCCGAAGGGGACGTGCGGGCCCACCACGCGGTAGGCGTTGATCCAGACGGTGCCTGCTCGGAGTTTGGCGGCTACCCGATGAGCCCGGTGCACATCCGTGGTCCATACCGCAGCGGCCAGCCCGTATGGGGTGTCGTTGGCGATCTCGACGGCCTCGTTCTCGTCGTGGAATCGGATCACCGCGAGTACCGGCCCGAAGACCTCCTCCTGAACCGCCCGCATCGCGGAGGTCACGCCGGTCAGCACAGTCGGCGTCACGAAGAAGCCACCCAGATCGTCGACCCGCTCACCACCACAGGCGATGGTGGCGCCCTGTTCGCGAGCGGAGTCGAAATGGCTCAACACCTTGTCGAACTGCTGGCTGGTGGCTAGCGGACCCATTTCGGTCTCGGCGGCCTTCGGATCACCGATCTTGATCGTCTTCGCCCTGGAGACGATCTTCTCGACCAGCGCGTCCGCGACGCTGTCGTGCACGACCAGCCGTGACCCTGCCATACAGGTCTGGCCAGTAGCGGCGAAGACCCCGGCGATCACCCCGTTGGCGGCGGCATCCAGATCGGCGTCCGGGAACACCACCTGCGCCGATTTGCCGCCCAGCTCCAGGGTTACTCGGGTGAGGTGGTCTGCGGCGGCGTGCGCGACCGCGATGCCGGTCGCCGTGGACCCGGTGAAGGCAACCTTGTCAACATCGGGATGAGCAGACAGTGCGCTGCCGGTTGCCGGACCCCATCCGGTGATGACGTTGACCACACCCGGCGGGAAGCCGGCCTCCTCAATGAGGGACGCTAATTCCAGCGCGCTGACCGGGGTGTGCTCACTCGGCTTGACCACCACCGTGCATCCCGCGGCCAGCGCCGGTGCCAGCTTCCACATCAACAACAACAGTGGCGAATTCCACGGGGTAATCGTGGCGACCACGCCGACCGGTTCATGCCGGGTATAGACGAGGTAATTGGGCTTATCGCTGGGAATGACGCTGCCCTCGACCTTGTCGGCCAGTCCCGCGTAGTAGTAACACCATTCCGGAACAGCCGCGAGCTGGCCGGTCATCTCGCGAAGCAGCTTTCCCGAGTCACGAGTTTCGATCTCGGCCAAACGCTGGGCGTTGCGGGCGATCAGATCACCGAGCCGGTGCAGCAACTTTCCGCGCTGGGTCGGGGTCAACGCAGCCCACGGTCCGGACAGCGCTCGGCGAGCGGCCGACACCGCGCGATCCACATCGCTTCGATCACCGTCGGCCACCACCGCCCACGGCTGCCCGGTGAACGGGTCGATGGTCTGGTAGGTACGGCCGGAGCAGGCAGGCTGCTGTTTCCCGTCGATATACAGGCCGTATTCCGCGAGGTGCTCGCCCGTTGAGGTCGTGCTGGTGGCTGTCACTGCCGCCTCCTCCACTGTTCTACCCGGTGTGCTGCGACAGTGGACAGCTTGCGGTACTCCGCTGTCGTCAGCCACCCGTTGCCGCGCAAGCTCCGCGACCAAACCAGCAGCTCCCTGACCATGGAGATCATCCGGATCGGATGATCGACTGCGTTCCATGATCACTGAATCTGAGCCGTCACCGTGCACCACCGCACGGTGAGCCTCACTTTGGCGATCATGCTGGCTTCGCTGGGGAATGCCCACCACTGGATGTACTGCGCTCAGGCCTGACCGTCACCGCCGACGCTCAAACAATCTACGTTGACGGGCCCGGCAACCCTCTCACCGTCCTGGCCGGCGAGCATCTGCACAGCGGTGCAGCAGTGGCGTGATGCGGTAGTTCACGAGTTCGCGCATGACCAGCGCGGTGTTGGTGCGCTCGACGCCGGGGATGGCCAAGATCTGGCCGGCGATGCGGTACAAGTCATCGGCATCCGCCGCAACGACGTGCACCAGCAGGTCGATCTGCCCGCTGATCCCGTGCACCTGCAGCACTTCGGGGATATCGGCCAGCGCGGCGGCCACCTCGTCCAGCCGGCGTTGGGTGACCTGGGTGGTGATGAAGGCGGTGAGTGGGTAACCGAGCATCGTGGGCGGGATCTGGCGTTCGAATGAGTCGAGCACACCCTGCTGCTCAAGCTTGGCGAGCCGGGCCGTAACGGTGTTGCGGGACAGCCCCGTCTGCCCGGTGAGCGCGATAGCCGTCGCGCGGGGCCGCTCGACCAGGGCGAGCAGCAGCCGGACATCGGTCGGGTCAAAGCGATCGTCGTTGCGCACAATGCTCACCTTCGGCGGGCCACGTTCGACCTGGAATGTGCGTTCTGCTCACCAGGGCCCGCCCAAGTTGTGCAAGACGTCTCCGGATGTTGGGATATTAGCCTGTTCTGCACAGAACTTCAGGTGAGTCACATGACGAGCATCGCTGCTGTCCCGCCGCGGCCAGACACCGACCGGTTCGGCGTTCTCCGGGAGATCGAGCGTCGGGTGCTGTGGCTGTCGACGGCGATCGTGCACGAGGCCAACCGGGTGCGGCCCAGCCGGTCCGGGCTGAAGGTGGGCGGTCACCAGACCTCCAGCGCGTCCATGGTGTCGATCATGACGTCGCTGTGGTTCCAGTTCCTGCGCCCGCAGGACCGGGTGTCGGTGAAGCCGCACGCCTCTCCGGTGCTGCACGCGATCAACTACCTGCTCGGCGAGCTCGACGAGCAATACCTGGCGACCCTGCGTGCCTTTGGCGGGCTGCAGAGTTACCCGAGCCGCTCCAAAGACCCCGATCCGGTCGACTACTCGACCGGATCGGTGGGCATCGGCGCGACCGCGCCGATCTGGGGCGCGCTGGCCCGCAGGTACATCGAGGCAACTGTGGGCGGCGCCGGCACCGGGCGGCAGTACTCGCTGCTCGGCGACGCGGAACTGGATGAGGGCGCGGTCTGGGAGGCGATCCTCGAGCCCAGTGTCGCGGAGCTGGGCGAGATCGTCTGGGTGGTAGACCTCAACCGGCAGTCACTGGACCGCGTCGTGCCCAATATCGCGGCCAGCCGGCTGCAGGGAATGTTCGCCAGCGCCGGCTGGCAGGTGCTCACCGTCAAATACGGACACCTGCTGGAAGAGCTGTTCACCCAGCCGGGCGGCAACGAGCTGCGCACCCGCATCGACCAGATGCCCAATCCCGAGTACCAGCGCCTGCTCCGCTGCACCCCCGCCCAGCTGCGGGAACGGCTGCCAGGCAGTAGCGCGCCGGTCGCCGCACTGATCAACGAGCTGGACGATCAGACGCTGACCGCGGCGGTGCGCAACCTGGGCGGTCACGATCTGGCTGCCTTGGACCTGGCGTACGCGGCCATCGACGACAGCCGGCCTACCGTGATCTTCGCGTACACGATCAAGGGATACGGGCTGTCTACCCAAGGCCACCCGCAAAACCATTCCGCGCTGCTGACCAGCGAGCAAATGCGCGAGCTGGCCAGCCAACTCGGCACCGATCCCGCCCACCCATGGAGCCGGTTCGACCCCGGCAGCGATGCAGGCCGGCTCTGCGCCGCCACCGCGCGCCGGCTGCGGCGACCCGCTTACCACCATC
>DATELN010000160.1:0-16644 GCA_035276605.1 Pseudonocardiaceae bacterium
CGAAAGGTGGCCAGGCAGCTGACCGAGCGGTCAGAAAGCTTGAGCCGCCAGGTGGCCACCCTGGAGACCGCGCCCGAGCTGGCGCGACGGGCCCGTGAGCTAGGCATGGTGCCGGCCGGGGATGCGGCGCAGCTGGTCGTCCAACCGGACGGTGGGGTCATCCTGATCGGTCAGCCTCGGCGAGCCACCGCGCCACCCCCGCCGCCTGCTCCGCCGGTGATACCGGCCGCACCGCCGGCGCCGGCGGTGCTACCCACCCCGCCACAGGCGCCAGCCGCCCAGCCGGTCACGTCACCATCGGCAACGCCCGCCCCAGCGCCGGCAGCACCCAGGGCAGAACCTGCTCCACCAGTACCCACCCCGACCGGCCGGACTTGATGAGCACCGCGACGGTCCGCCGGACTACCGGGCCGACCCAGCGCCGACGGCAGGCTGGTTCCTCAGCAACCGGCCTGCGGACCCGCCTAGGACTGGGTCGGATAGTGCTCGTGGGCGCCCTCGTTGCTGCTGGCGTGAAGCTAGCCGTGGTGCAGGGCGTGCAGGCGGCCACCCTGTCGGCGCAGGCTTCCAAGCAGCGCACCACCGTACAGCTGCTGCCCGCGCAGCGCGGCACGATCACTGATCGCAACGGAACCCCGCTGGCATTCAGCGTGACGGCGAAGGCGCTGTACGCCCAACCCAACCGGATCATCGCCGAGCAGCGGGCCATCCACGCCGACCCGGACGTCCACAAGCAGGCCATGGCTCGCCGGGTCGCTGAGGTGCTCGGGCCCACGGTCTCGGAGCAGGAGATTCTGAGCCAACTGCGCAGTAATCGCCAGACCGTGCTGCTGGCACCACTGGTGACGCCAGCCCAGGCTAGAGCAATCCAGCAGGACTTCCCGGAGATCAGTGCGGAACACCGGGAGATCCGGCAGTACCCGGGTGGTGAGCTGGCTTCCAACGTTCTGGGTGTCGCGAACTGGCGGGCCGACGAGCGCAAAGTGCGGGGCCTGGCCGGATTGGAAAGCTATGACGACACCCTGCTGGCCGGCCGGGACGGTCGGCGGGTGGTGGACACCGCAGAGGGCTCGGACGCGGTCATCCCGGGCAGTGAGCGTGCCGAGCGACCGCCGGTTCCCGGTTCGGGAATGGAACTGACCCTCGACTCCGACCTCCAGTTCACCGTGGCCCAGATGCTTCGTGACTACGCACACAAATACCGCGCCAAAGGGGCCAGCGCGGTCGTCCTGGACGCGCGCACCTCCGAGGTCTACGCGATGGCCAATGACGTCACCTTCGACCCGAACAACCTGGACGCGGCAACCCCCGAGATGTTGGGCAACCCGGCGGTCTCAACACCGTTCGAACCAGGCTCGGTGAACAAGGTCGTCACGGCTGCCGCCGCGATCGACGCCGGGGTCGTCGGGCCCGACACCGTGCTGCATGTACCGGGCGAGCTGCATGTCGCGGACCGGACCATCCGCGACGCATGGCCGCACGGCGTCCTGAACCTGACTTTCACCGGGGTGCTGGCCCGCTCGTCCAACATCGGCACGCTCCTGGCCGCGCAACGCGTCGGCCAAGACCGTTTCGTGGACACGCTCAAACGCATGGGCCTGGGGCAGCGCACCGGCGTCGGGTTGCCCGGCGAGAGCGCCGGTCGGGTGCCGCCTCGGAACGAGTGGTCGGGCAGCACGTTCGCCAACCTGCCCATCGGGCAAGGCCTGTCGATGACGGTGTTGCAGATGGCCGGCATGTACCAGGCAATTGCCAACGACGGGGTGCGCATTCCGCCGCGCATTGTCAGCGCCGAGATCGCCCCGGACGGCACCCGGACGACAACCCCGCGACCGGCCGGTGTCCGGGTGGTCAGCCCGCAGACCGCTCATACCCTGCGGGATATGCTGCGCGCTGTTGTGCAGAACGATCCAGGGCAGCGCGGCACCGCCCCGGAGGCCGCGCTGGAGGGTTACCAGATCGCCGGCAAGAGTGGCACCGCGCAGCAGGTCAACGCTGGCTGCGGCTGCTACAGCAACTCCAACTACTGGATCACGTTTGCTGGCATCCTGCCGGCCGACTCGCCGCGCTTCGTGGTCGGGATCATGCTCGATGATCCCGCAGTGGGCAGCGCTGCGCCGCTGTTCCACCAAATCGCGTCCTACCTGGCGGGGCGCTACCAGATCCCGCTGTCGTCCGTGCCCAGCCCACCAGCCATCCTGACCCTGCCGTCTTAAGGGCCGTCTTAAATACCTGGGCCCGTCCCGATCTGGTAAGTGCGGCGCCGGTAGCCTTCGTGCGCGCTGGGCGTCAGCTCCATGCGTACCCGACCCCGGATCGTGACTGCTCTTGTGACTCGCTCGTTGGCCGACACGCCGCCGCGGCCGTCGCGCACCGCGCCGACCCCGCTGGCCGTGCTTGCTGCCCTGGCCGACGCGGCTGCCCCGAGTACCGATCAGGTTCTCGACCCGGCCCTGGTTCGGGGGATCACGCTGCGCGCACAACAAGCACTGCCTGGCGACCTGTTTGTGGCCCTGCCAAGCCTCGTTCCCGGACGTCCACATGGAGCCGACTACGCCGACGTTGCGCTGCGCGCGGGCGCCGTCGCGGTACTCACCGACCCGCGGGGGATGCACCATCTGGCATCTAGTGGGTCGACCGTGCCGGTGCTGGTGCACCCGGACCCGCGGTCAGTGGTAGGCGCGCTGTCTGCGCGTCTCTACGGTGACCCCTCCACCCGGCTGGCGGTACTTGGAATCACCGGTACTGCCGGCAAGACCACCACCGCGCACTTGCTGGAGGCGGGTCTTTCCGCGGCAGGCGCGCAGACCGGCCTGCTCGGCACGGTGCAGGCCCGCATCGGTGAGGTGTCACTGCCCAGCCAGTTCACCACGCCGGAGGCCCCGGATCTGCAGGCGATGCTCGGGTTGATGCACGAACGTGGGATCACGCACGTACCTATTGAGGTCTCCAGCCATTCGCTGGCGCTGGGCCGGGTGTCCGGTACGGTCTTCGCGGTCGGCGCCTTTACCAACCTGTCCCAGGATCACCTGGACTTCCACGCCGACATGGAGGACTACTTCGCTGCCAAGGCGTTGCTGTTCGACGGTCGGGCTGCAACCGAGGTGGTCTGCGTGGACGACGAGTGGGGCCGCCGGTTGGTCACCGGCGCAACCACCACCGTGTCGCTACGCGGTGACGCCACCTGGTATGCCACGGACGTTGATGTCCGGCACGGTGGTAGCCAAACTTTTTGCGCGGTAGGCCCTGGCGGGCTCCGGGTGGCGATGACCATGCGCTTGCCCGGTGCATTCAACGTGACCAACGCGCTGCTGGCGCTGGCGATCGGACACGCTGCTGGGGCCGATCCGGTGTTGCTGGCGCGTGGTATCGGCACCGCTGAGGTACCTGGCCGGATGCAGCGGGTGCATCGCGGCCAGGATTTCCTCGCCCTGGTCGACTACGCGCACAAGCCCGCAGCGGTGGCCGCGCTGCTCGACGCGGTTCGGCTGCATGTGCCCGGGCGGCTGTTGGTGGTATTGGGCTGTGGGGGAGACCGGGACACCGGCAAGCGTCCGATGATGGGTGCACAAGCAGCTCACCGGGCTGATCTGCTGGTGGTCACCGACGACAACCCGCGGACCGAAGACCCAGCCGTGATCCGCGCAGCCATGCTCGCCGGTGCTCGCGACGGTCCCGCTGAAGTGGTGGAGATCGCCGATCGGGCGGCTGCCATCGGTTATGCCGTGGCTCGTGCCCGCGGTGGCGATGCGGTCATCGTTGCCGGCAAGGGCCACGAGACCGGGCAGGAGGTGCACGGCGTCAAGCATCCGTTCTCAGATGCTGACGTGCTCGCCGGCCAGCTCGATGAGCGTCTGGGGAAGCGCCGGAGAGTAAGCCATGATTGAGCTCACCCTCGCCGAGGTGGCCGACGCGGTGGGTGGCGTGCTGCACGGCTGTTCGGGAACCGAGATCATCACCGGTGGTGTCGAGTTCGACTCGCGCCGTGTCCAGACCGGCGGGTTGTTCGTCGCGTTGCCGGGCGAGCGGGTCGACGGTCATGACTTCGCCGCCGCGGCCATGGCCGCGGGCGCCGCCGGGGTACTCGCCGGGCGCACCGTCGATGCCGCCGCGGTCGTTGCCCCGCCCGTCACCGACCATCGACCGAATCTGGGGCGGGGTGCCTACGCGCTGGCCGCGGACACCGACGGTGCGGGCGCCGCAGTGCTGGCCGCGCTGGCCGCGCTGGCTCAGTCGGTGGTGCACACGCTGTGTCAAACCGGTCTGCAGGTGATAGCCCTGACCGGTTCGTCGGGCAAGACGTCCACCAAGGACATGATCGCCGCGCTGCTCGCCCCGCTGGGCGCGACGGTAGCCCCGCCAGGGTCGTTCAACAACGAGGTCGGTCACCCGTGGACCGCGCTACGAGCCGACCGGGCGACCCGGCACCTGGTGTTGGAGCTGTCCGCCCGCGGTCCAGGTCAGATCCGCGCGCTGTGCCGGGTTGCGCCGCCGTCGATCGGGGTTGTGCTTAACGTCGGCTCGGCCCACCTTGCTGAGTTCGGTTCCCGAGAGGCGATCGCCACTGCGAAGGGCGAGCTGGTCGAAGCCCTGCCGGCGGCTGGGGTTGCCGTGCTCAACGCTGACGACGCTGTGGTATCCAAAATGGACCGGCGCACCGCCGCACGGGTGGTGCGCTTCGGGCAGTCACCGGGTGCCCAGGTCCGCGCCGCCGACGTCGCGTTAGATGACCGTGGCTGCCCGTCGTTTCGCTTGGTTACTCCCCTCGGGGAGGTTGGGGTCCGGCTAGGGGTGCCGGGTGCGCACCAGGTGTCCAACGCGCTGGCCGCCGCCGCGGTGGCGCTGGAGCTCGGTGCTGGCCCGGAAGCGATCGCTTGGGGGCTGGACCGTTACCGCCCGGTCTCCCGCTGGCGGATGGAGGTCACGGACCGGCCCGACGGCGTGACCGTGGTCAACGATGCCTACAACGCCAACCCGGAGTCGGTGGCCGCCGCATTGCGCGCGTTGGCCGTGCTGGCCGGTACGCACCGGCGCAGCTGGGCGGTGCTTGGCCCGCTCGCCGAGCTTGGCGAGGCAGCAGCGGGCGCCTACCACGAGATCGGGGCGCTCACCACACGCCTGGGCGTCGACCGGCTCGTCGTGGTAGGGGAGCAGGCCGAGCAGCTGCACCGCGTCGTGCCGGGCTCCGTGCTGGTCCCTGACGTGCCCGCAGCCGTGGAGCTGCTGCACGGCGAGCTCGGGGCCGGAGACGTTGTGCTGATCAAAGCGTCCCGGTCGTTCGGCTTGGAACGTGTTGCCGCCGCATTGCTAGGCGGGAGCAGCAGGTGAGCACCATCCTGGTCGCCTCCGGGGTGGCACTGCTCGCGTCGATCTTGTTCACTCCGTACCTGATCCGGGTGTTCACCCGGCAGGGCTTCGGACAGGAGATCCGGCAGGAGGGGCCACAGACCCACCAGAGCAAGCGGGGCACCCCCACCATGGGCGGGGTAGCGATACTGCTGGCGACCTGGAGCGGCTACCTGGTCGCTCACCTCACCGTCACCCGCCATGGCACCACCGCCTCGGCCCTACTCGTGCTGCTGCTCACCACGGTGCTCGGAGTTGTGGGCTTCCTGGACGACCTGATCAAGATCCGCCGGCAGCGCAACCTCGGCTTGAACAAGACCTCCAAGCTGGTCGGCCAGCTGGTGGCCGCGGTGGTGTTCGGCGTCCTGGCGATGGGCTTTCAGGACGGCGACGGCATCTCCCCGGCCTCAATCCACCTGTCGTTCGTGCGCGATGTGGCCGTGGTGTCTTTCGGCGTCGTCGGCTTTGTGATCTTCAGCTACCTCCTGGTGTCCGCCTGGTCCAATGCGGTCAACCTGGCCGATGGCCTGGACGGGCTGGCCGCCGGCGCGGCGGCGATGGTCTTGATGACCTATGTGATCGTGTCGTTCTGGCAGTACACCCAGGACTGCACCGTCCAGGCGGTTCCCGGCTGCTATACGGTGCGCGACCCGCTCGACGTCGCTGTGGTGGCCGCCGCGGCGGTTGGTGGTTGCACCGGGTTCCTATGGTGGAACGCCCCACCGGCGAAGATCTTCATGGGCGACACGGGGTCGTTGGCGATCGGCGGGCTGCTGGCCGGACTGTCCGTGGTGACCCGGACTGAGCTGCTGCTCGTCGTGATCGGCGGGCTGTTCGTGGTCGAGGCGATGTCCGTGGTGATCCAGGTGGCGGTGTTCCGGACCACCCGACGCCGGCCGTTCCGTATGGCGCCGTTTCACCACCACTTCGAGCTCGCGGGGTGGCCCGAGACCACCGTGATCATTCGGTTCTGGCTACTTGCGGCCATCTGCTGCGCACTGGGTGCCGGAGTGTTCTACAGCGAGTGGCTGACTGCGGCCGGCGGATGAGCACGCGGTCGGATGACAGAGATGACAGGATTGCGCGGAGTTGCTGACCTGGTGGGCGCCCGGGTGCTGGTGACCGGGGCGCGGGTTACCGGCGTGTCAGCGGCACGGTTCCTGGCCGAACTCGGCGCCCAGGTCACCGTCACCGACTCCGCTCCCAGCCAGCTGCAAGCCGTGGCCGCAACGCCACTCAACGGCGCAGTGCAGCTGGTCGCCGGGCTGGAGGCACCGCCGCCGGGCACCGACCTGGTGGTGACCAGCCCCGGTCTGCGGCCCGACGCGCCGGTGCTGGTTGCCGCGCAACGTACCGGCGTGCCGGTGATCGGCGATGTGACGCTGGCCCGCTGGGTGGACCAGGCGCGCTCGGGACAGCGGTCGGGGCCTGGCCAGGCACCAGCCGAGTGGCTGGTCGTCACCGGCACCAACGGCAAGACCACCACCGTGGGGATGCTCGAATCGATCTTGCGGGCCGCTGGAGCCGACGCGGTCGCCTGCGGCAATATCGGCCTACCCGTGCTGGACGCGGTGCGCGCCGGTCATCGGGTGCTCGCAGTCGAGCTGTCCTCCTTCCAACTGCACCACTCGCCAGGGCTGACGTCGCGGGCCGCCGTGGTGCTCAACGTCTCCGCCGATCACCTGGACTGGCATGGCTGCCTGCAGCGGTATGCCTCGGCCAAGGGCACCGTGTACGCCGAGACCAGCACAGCGGTGTACAACGCCGACGACGAGTGGTCGACGCGGCTAGCCGCCGGGCACCGCGGAGTGGCGTTCACTGCCAGTGCGCCGGCGGCGGGACA
The DNA here is from genome assembly GCA_035276605.1 of Pseudonocardiaceae bacterium. Classification (GTDB taxonomy): domain Bacteria; phylum Actinomycetota; class Actinomycetes; order Mycobacteriales; family Pseudonocardiaceae. Next base: position 7,190 of record DATELN010000160.1, read on the forward strand.
ACTCGGCTCGCTGGGGGGCCAGATCGTCGACCGCGCCTTCGGCGAGGTTGCCGGCGCCGGCACAGTACTCGCCCAGGCCTGCGATATCCGTCCAGCTGGACGGCACAATCTCAGCAACGCGTTGGCTGCTGCGGCACTTGCTCGCTGCATCGGAGTCACGCCAGCGGCGGTCGCCGAGGGGCTGCGCGCCTTCGTCCCTGCCGGCCACCGCGGCGCACCGGTCGGCGAGCATGCCGGCGTGTGTTACCTGGATGACTCCAAGGCCACCAACCCGCATGCGGCGCGTGCCGCGCTGCTGTCCCAACGCCGGGTGGTCTGGGTGGCCGGTGGCCTGCTCAAGGGTGTCGACGTGGAGGAGCTGGTGATCGACACCCGGGATCGGCTGGTCGGCGCTGTGCTGCTCGGCGCGGACCGGGCGGTGATCGCGGCAGCGCTGGGGCGACACGCGCCCAATGTCCCAGTACGGGTGGTCGATTCGGGAGACGATGGTGCCATGACTGAGGTGGTGACCGCCGCAGCCGAGTTGGCCTGCCCGGGTGATGTCGTGCTGCTCGCCCCGGCGGCGGCCTCGATGGACATGTTCACCGACTACGGGCATCGTGGCCGGGCATTCGCCGCAGCCGTCGCCGCGCTGGCGCCGGCCCGGTGAGAAACTCCACCCGGCCGGCTACGTCGACGACCCGCCCGCCGTCGCCTCGCCAACCTCAGGGCCAACCCTCTGATCGGCGGCCAGCCAGCCGTCCGCTGGCGGCGTCGTGGGCAGCTGCCAGGGACCGGCTCACCGCCTGGCTGGCGCGGCCGCTCACTTCACTGCACCTGATCGTCGGCGTGTTCGGTCTACTGACCCTGTTCGGTTTGGTGATGGTGTTGTCGGCGTCCAACGTGGAGTCCTACACCAAAGACGGCTCGTCCTACGCGGTGTTCGCTCAGCAACTGGCGTACTGCGGCCTCGGGCTGGTGCTGTTCTGGTTGGGCATGCGCATGCCGGTACGGATGCTGCGCGGCACCAGCGGGCTGTTCCTGCTGACATGCGTAGTGCTGCTGGTCATCGTGCTCAGCCCGGCGGGCGCCGAGATCAACGGCGCGCAGAAGTGGCTGCGGCTGGGCCCGCTGTCCCTGCAACCCTCCGAGCCCGCGAAGCTCGCCCTGGCCCTGTGGGGCGCCCACGTATTGATCACCAAACGGGCGTTGCTGCACCAGTGGCGCCACCTGCTGGTGCCACTGGTCCCGATGGCCGTCATGATCTTTGCGCTGGTGATGCTGCAGCCGGACCTGGGTACCACCATCACGCTGGCTATCGTGCTGCTTGCGCTGCTGTGGTTCGGTGGTGCCCCGGGGGAGCTGTTCGGGGCCATCGCGATCGCGGCGGTGGCCGGAGCGGTCGCCATGGCCGGTATCGCTGGCTATCGATCGGCCCGGATCGAGTCCTTCCTGCACCCGTTCGCTGACCCGCAGGGTGCGGCCTACCAGGGCCGCCAAGCTCTGTTTTCGCTGGCTGACGGCGGCTGGTGGGGGGTGGGCCTGGGACAGGGCAGCGCGAAATGGGACTACCTACCCAATGCGCACAACGACTTCATCTTCGCGATCATCGGCGAAGAGCTGGGCTTCGTCGGTTGCCTGGTGGTGTTGTTGCTGTTTGGGACGCTGGCCTATGTGGGGATCCGGATCGCCGCGCGCAACACCGATCCGTGGATCAAGCTGGTGTCCGCGACCGTGACCACCTGGCTGGTCGGTCAGGCCGCGATCAATATCGGATACGTGGTCGGATTGCTGCCGATTACCGGGATCCCGCTGCCCCTGATCTCCTCCGGCGGCACGTCCATCGCCATGACGATGCTGGCGTTCGGGTTGCTGGCGAACTTCGCTCGGCACGAACCGCAGGCGGTGTCCGCACTGCGCCAGGAAACGGACCCTTCGGCGCGTCGCCACGGCCTGCAGCTGCTGCGCTTGCGCCCCCCGGTGCCCTACAACGCGGGTCGGGACAGGTGAACAGGGCAGTGACTGGCGCCGCTGGATCCCCTGCGCTACCACCGCAGTTGACCCGCACCCACCTGATCGGGATTGGTGGGTCTGGGATGAGTGGAGTAGCCCGTCTCGTGCTCGCTCGCGGTGGCGCGGTATCCGGTTCGGACGCCAAGGACTCACCCGCGCTGCGGGCATTGCGAGGACTGGGTGCTCAGGTGGCTGTCGGGCACGCCGCGGCCAACCTCGACCAACTCGGCGCCGACCCCACCGTGATCATCAGTACCAAGGCGGTGCACCAGAGCGACCCGCACAACCCAGAACTCGTCGAGGCCGTCCGGCGCGGCATTCCGATCGTCCACCGCTCCGTGGCGCTCGCGGCCCTGATGACTGGCTACCGAGTGGCCTGCGTCACCGGGACCGCCGGCAAGACATCCACCACGTCGATGCTCGCCGTCGCCCTGCAGCGCTGCGGTGCCGACCCGTCCTACCTCATCGGTGGCGAGCTGGCTGGCTCCAGCTCCGGCGCCCACCACGGCAGCGGCGACATCTTCGTGGCCGAAGCCGATGAGAGTGACGGCACCTTCCTGGCCTACTCGCCTGATGTCGCCGTGGTCACCAACGTCGAGGCCGATCACCTGGATCACCATGGCACCGTCGAGGCCTACACCGCGACCTTCGATGCCTTCGTGACCCGGCTGCGTCCCGGCGGGGCGCTGATCGCCAATGCGGACGATCCGGGTTCGGCCGCGCTGGCTGACCGCGCCGCGGCGAATGGCCTCCGCGTGCGCCGCTACGGCGCGCTGGCTGCCGCTGGGAGTGGCGCGGCGGCTGACGCGCAGTTGCTGGCCTACACCCCCGATGATGGCCGCGGGATCGCCACGGTGGCGCTGACCGACTCCGCTGGCGCAGTGCAGCAGGTACACCTCAACGTTGCCCTACCTGGCCAGCACATGGCATCCAATGCCGTTGCGGCCCTGCTGGCCGGACTGGAGTTGGGCCTGCCCCTGACGGGCTTGGTGACGGGCCTGGCCGGCTTCGGTGGAGTCCGCCGCCGGTTCGAACTCAGAGGTCAGGTGGCGGGCACCCGAATCTATGACGACTACGCCCATCACCCGACCAAGGTGGCAGCCGCACTGCGCGGTGCTCGTCAGGTGCTGGGGCAGGGGCGGCTGCTGGTTGCCTTTCAGCCGCATCTGTACTCCCGTACCCGGGACTTCGCCGTTGAGTTCGGTGCCGCGCTGGCGCTGGCCGACGTGGTGTTGCTGCTTGACGTCTACCCGGCCCGCGAAAGCCCCATACCTGGCGTCACCGGAGCTCTGATCGCGCAGGCGGTGCCGTTGCCGGCCGGCTGTGTGCACTACGAGCCATGCTGGACCGCCGTGCCCGCCCGGCTGGCTGAGCTGGTCCGACCCGGCGACGTGGTGATCACCATGGGAGCCGGTGACGTGACTGCGCTCGGTCCGCAGCTGATCGCTGAGCTGGAGCGCCGATGGTGCACGACGGCGGGCGTGGTCGCCCCGGGATCGCTGTGAGTACCCGCGGCCGACGGTCCCGGCGGGACTCCCCGCGGCCGTCGGCGCATACCCGACAGCGGGCTCGTGCAGGCCGCACCAAACCACATGATCGCCGTTTCGGAAGAACGGACCGCGCAGACCTAGGCCATGGCTCCCGAAATGACGATCACCAAGAGACGGACACGGTGCGCGAGCCCGCGGCCGAGGTGGCGGCACCTCGGCCAACCCGACGGTGGCTGCCCTGGTTGGCGGCCGCGACGGTCGTGCTCGCGTTGATCAGTGGCCTTGGTTGGGTACTGCTGGGCAGTTCGCTATTCGACGCCCGGTCGGTACAGGTGGTCGGCGCCAAAGAGCTACCCGCGGACGTTGTGCGCACGGTGGCGGCGGTGCCACTGGGTACGCCGATGGTGCGGCTGGACACTAGAGCGATCGCGACCCGGGTAGCTGCACTACCCCGGGTGGCCGGCGTGCAGGTGCAGCGCGACCTGGACGGCACTGTGCAGATCGCCGTCACCGAACGAACCCCGGTGGCGGTCGTGCACCGCAGTAGCGGCGTCCACCTCATCGACGCCACCGGCACCGACTACGCGACCGTACCCGCCGGGCCGCTCGGGCTGCCGGAGCTGCAAGTACCCACGGTCGGGCCCCGTAACGCCACCACAGCAGCCGCACTGACGGTCCTGACCGCGCTGCCCGGCTGGCTGCGCGTCCAGGTGCGCTCCATCGCCGCGACGTCCCCCACCGACGTCGTGCTGCACCTGGACAACGGGCGGGCAGGAACTGTGCGGGAGGTCCGGTGGGGTGATGCCAATCAGGGTGATCGCAAGTCGGCAGTGCTCGGTGTTCTGCTCACCCAACACGGCAAGATCTATGACGTCTCCAGTCCCGCGCTGCCCACCATCGCCTGATCACCTTCGGGGTCAGGGCGCGGGGCTGACGCACTGATCACGCATAAACTCGGACCGCCGGATCGCCGACTCGCGCGGCGTGCCTGCTGGACCCTGCCGATGGCGATGCCTACCGTCGCCGGAGAGATGAGCTGACATAACTGTAATCCTTGAGCTGAGGTTGAGAGTTCTGCCACGCCGAGAACGCACGAATTGTCAGCGTTGTCCGCAGGAGGCTGGCAGCGAAGAGGAAGGCCGCACGAGATGAACAGCGAAGGCGCGCCCGAATGACGCCCGCGCATAACTATCTCGCCGTCATCAAGGTCGCCGGCATTGGCGGCGGTGGCGTCAACGCGGTCAACCGCATGATTGAAGTCGGGCTCCATGGCGTCGAGTTCATCGCGGTGAATACCGATGCGCAGGCACTGTTGATGTCAGACGCTGATGTCAAGCTCGACATCGGGCGCGAACTCACCCGCGGACTCGGCGCCGGCGCCAACCCGGAGGTCGGTCGCAAAGCGGCCGAGGACCACCGCGCCGAAATCGAGGAGGTGCTCAAAGGGGCTGACATGGTGTTTGTCACCGCCGGCGAAGGTGGCGGCACCGGCACCGGCGGGGCGCCGGTGGTGGCCAACATTGCCCGCAAACAGGGTGCGCTGACCATCGGCGTGGTCACCCGGCCTTTCACCTTCGAAGGCAAGCGACGAGCCAATCAGGCCGAAGAAGGCATCGCCGAGCTGCGCAATGAGTGCGACACGCTGATCGTGATCCCGAATGATCGGCTACTGCAGCTCGGTGACGTCAACGTCAGCCTGATGGACGCCTTCCGCTCGGCCGATGAGGTACTGCTATCCGGAGTGCAGGGCATCACCGATCTCATCACCACTCCCGGCCTGATCAACCTGGATTTCGCCGACGTGAAAAGTGTGATGTCCGGGGCGGGCAGCGCGCTGATGGGCATCGGCTCGGCGAGAGGGGAAGGCAGGTCGGTGCAGGCGGCCGAGAAGGCCATCAACTCGCCGTTGCTGGAAGCATCGATGGAAGGCGCGCACGGTGTCCTGCTGTCCATTGCGGGCGGCTCGAACCTAGGTCTGTTCGAGATCAACGAGGCCGCGTCCCTGGTACAGGAAGCCGCGCATCCTGATGCCAACATCATTTTCGGTACTGTGATCGATGACTCGTTGGGCGACGAGGTACGGATCACGGTAATCGCCGCCGGCTTCGACTCCGGAATGCCGTCCTACAAAAAACTGGACCCCAAGAAGTTGGATACCAGACCGGTGGCCGCGCGGGCAGTCAGCAGCCCCCAGCTCGGCAAGGTGTCCCGGCCACCCGACGTGCCAAAACCAAACGCAGCAGCGGCCCGTCCCGCCGTCGCACAGCACAACTCATCCGCCTGGCAGCCAGCCACTGGCGGGTGGAAGCCCAGCCGCGCGGTACCGGTCACCGACGATTTCGACGACGATGATGACGTGGATGTTCCGCCATTTATGAAACGGTGAGCACGCTCCGCGTCCGGCGGGTTGTGACCACTCGACAGGGCGGGGTATCAGCACCGCCGTATGTCTCGTTCAACCTCGGTGCGCATGTCGGTGATCGGCCCGAAGCGGTAGCTGCAAACCGGGAACGGCTTGCCAGCGGTATTGGCCTGCCGATGCAGCGCCTGGTCTGGATGGAGCAGGTGCACGGCCGGACGGTCACTGTGGTCGATGGCCCGCAACAGCAGCCGGTGCCCGCCAGCGATGCGGTGGTCACCACCCAGCCCTGGCTGGCCGTGGCCGCCCTGGTCGCCGACTGCGTCCCGGTACTGCTTGCCGACCCGGTCGGAAAGGTTGTGGCCGCGGTGCATGCAGGACGAGTGGGTGCGCGCGCCGGGGTGCTACCCGCCACGCTGCAGGCAATGCGTGAGCTTGGTGCGCGAGTTGAGAAGTTGGAGGTGTTGCTGGGGCCCGCGGCGTGCGGAAAGTGCTATGAGGTGCCGGACCGGATGCAGGCCGACGTGGAAAAACGCCTGCCGGGCAGCGCCTGCCGGACCCGGCGGGGCACTGCGGGTTTGGATCTCCGAGCCGGCCTGTGGCGGCAGCTTGCCGATGCCGGCGTGGCCCGGATCGGCGTCGATCCACGGTGCACGGTCGAAGATCACACGCTCTACAGCTACCGCCGCGACGGCGTCACCGGGCGACTTGCCGCACTAACCTGGTACGAGGAGTGACGGGATTACCAGGCGAGCAGACCGCTAGCGTCCGCCGCGGTCAGTTGGCTGCGGCAGTGGCGCGCGTACGCGCGCGCATCGCAGCAGCGTGCTGTGCTGCCGGTCGCGATCCCGCTGAGGTGCGCCTGCTTCCCGTCACCAAGACCTTTCCAGCGCGGGATGTGGCGCTGCTCCTCGACCTTGGCCTGCTCGATGCTGCCGAGGCTCGCGATTCAGAAGCCGCCGCCAAGGTGGCCGAGGTCAAGGCGTTGCGCCCAGCGGCGCGAGTGCGGTGGCACATGGTGGGTCGACTTCAGCGCAACAAGGCCCGGTCCGTGGTCCGCTGGGCGGCGCAGGTCCAGTCAGTTGACTCCTCGCGGTTAGTTGACGCCCTGGAGCGGGCCACCAGCCTGGCGCGTGACGCCGGGCACCGCCACGAACAATTGGGCGTGCTGGTCCAAGCCAGCCTGGACGGCGACCCAATGCGTGGTGGTTGCCCGCTGCCCGACCTCGACGCACTGGCCGACCGGGTGGTGGCGGCGCCGTCGCTGCGGCTGGAGGGAGTGATGGCGGTTGCCCCGCTCGGTCGCGAACCCGAGGCTGCCTTCGCCATGCTCCGTGACGCCGCAGCGCGGCTACGAAGTGCGCATCCCGGCGCGGTGGAGCTATCCGCTGGGATGAGCGGCGATCTTGAGCAGGCCATCGCGTATGGCTCGACATGTGTGCGTGTCGGAACCGCCCTCTTGGGCGATCGGCCGTTAACCTCAAGTTGACCATGCCGGTCAGTCTGCGCGGCACATAGCGAGCCGGGCTCGGCGGGCGGTGCATCGGGGTTCCGAACAGGGGGGCAACACGATGAGCGCGCTGCGCAGGCTGAAGGCGTACTTCGGCATGGTTCCCGCAGAGGAGTTTGACGCAGCGGGGTTGGGCGCAGCGGAATACGACGAATATCACCCGGGATTTTCCGACTCCAGCCATAGTCACCAGAGCCGCCGCCGGGGTTATGAACCGCACCCGGCAGCCCGTCGTTTCCCCCGGGCGGGTTTTGATGCGGAGCTTGACTCCGGATTTGACTCGGGACTTGGATTTGACTCGGGACTTGACTACAACAGCAGTTTACCGACGCCAGCAGGCCAGCACGTGGCGTCTCGGGGACATCAGGCCCGTCCTCCTTCCTGCGCTACGGACTCCCGAGCCGTCACCTCTCAGGCGGCGGATTCCAGGAGGACCGAGGCCGCCGTGCGTGGCTCATTGGCCATTGACCCCGCAGCCGCCAACGCTGTGGGTATCGACCGGCGTATCGAAACCAAGACGACGGTGCGCCAACCGTTCACCCCCCAACCCGCCGCCCACACACCACAAAGCGACTCGCTCCCTCATGACGAGCTTCATCCCCTGGCCCGCATTGTCACGTTGCATCCGCACAGCTACAACGAGGCCAGGCCCATTGGGGAACGCTACCGTGAAGGCAATCCTGTGATCATGAACTTGACCGCGATGGAGGACCGGGACGCCAAGCGGCTCGTCGACTTCGCGGCTGGGTTGGCCTTTGCGTTGCGCGGCTCCATCGACAAGGTCACCAGCAAGGTTTTCCTGCTGTCGCCACCGAACATCGACGTATCAGCCGAAGACAGGCGCCGGATCGCGGAGGGCCGCTTGTTCAACTAGTGCGGTCAGGGGGCCCGGCTCGCCACCGCCTAGTCACCGGTGGCAGAGTGTCAAAAGTGGATGTGGTCCGATACGTCGTGTACTACCTGTTGTTCTTCTTCTGGCTGCTGCTCACTGCGCGTATCGTGGTGGAACTCGTTCGCTCCTTCGCGAGAAGCTGGCAGCCGGTTGGGGGGGTCGCGATCGCTTTGGAGTCGGTCTATACCATGACCGACCCTCCGGTCCGAGCGCTTCGCCGGGTGTTAAAGCCCATCCGGATCGGGGGCGTAGGGCTGGACCTGTCCATTATGGTTCTGTTGCTCGTGGTGTTCATACTCATGCGAGTGGTGGATCCGAGGTAGCGTCCACCAGTCGTGGGCGATGTCCACGGTGGTTGCCCCAGTGATGTGCCGCTGTGAAGGGCACCCAGTCAGTGCCCTAGATTGTGCAGAGTCGTCGAGGAGTGCGTGAGGTGATCCGATGCCGTTGACCCCCGCCGACGTTCACAACGTCGCGTTCAGTAAGCCGCCGATCGGCAAGCGGGGCTACAACGAGGACGAGGTGGACGCCTTCCTCGACCTTGTTGAGGCCGAACTGGCTCGGTTGATCGAGGAGAACAACGATCTCCGTAACCAGGTCGAGCAGCTTGATCAGCAGCTCCGCGCTGGGCCGGTGGATACTGGGCGCAACCTGCGCCCGCTGGAGCCCCCTCGGCCGGTGATGGCCCCCGTGCCACCCCCGATGATGGAACAGACGGCGCCCGGTGGGGACCATCACGTCCAGGCGGCCAAGGTGCTGGGCCTTGCCCAGGAGATGGCCGATCGGCTGACCGGTGAGGCCAAGGCCGAAGCAGACGGGATGTTGGCCGAGGCCCGGACCAAGTCCGAGCAACTGCTCTCCGACGCGCGAGCGAAGGCCGACGGCATGGTCAACGAGGCCAGGACTCGGGCCGAGACGATGCTCAACGACGCCCGCACCAGGGCTGAAACCCTGGATCGGCAGTCCCGCGAGAAGGCGGCGTCGCTGGAGCGAGACGCCGCGCGCAAGCACAGCGAGATCATCGGCTCGATCAGCCAGGAGAAGAGCGTCCTGGAGAAGAAGATCGACGAACTGCGCACCTTCGAACGTGAGTACCGCACCCGCTTGAAGACCTACCTGGAGTCACAGCTTCGCGAGTTGGATGGCCGCGCTACCTCCACGCCAGGAGACGCGGTGCGCTCCCAAGGCTTCGTGACGTCCGGGTTCGGCGCG
>DATELN010000161.1:0-9118 GCA_035276605.1 Pseudonocardiaceae bacterium
GTGTCATGACACTGTTACGCACTCACGAGGGACATGATGTCTCCATGCCCCAGCTGCGTGTTGCCTTGGCACAGGTGAACCCATGCGTCGGTGATGTCGCGGGCAACGCGAGGATGCTTTCCGCGCGCTGCCGCGATGCTGCCGCCGCTGGTGCGCACCTCGTGGTCTTCGGTGAGATGGCGCTCACCGGTTACCCGGTCGAAGATCTGGCGCTGCGGGGATCGTTTGTCGCCGCGTCGGTGCGTGCCCTCCAAGAGTTGGCTGTGCAGCTGGTCGACCATGGCTGCGGGGAGCTGGCCGCCGTTGTCGGGTATCTGGACTGCGACCGTCGTGACGGTGGCGGACCTCGTAACGCGGCGGCCGTGTTGTACCGCGGGCGGGTGGTCGGCCACCAGTTCAAGCACCACCTGCCCAATTACGGCGTCTTCGACGAACGCCGCTACTTCATCCCCGGTGCTGCGTTGACCGTGTTCCGACTGCATGGGCTGGAGGTCGGGATGGTGATCTGTGAGGACCTCTGGCAGGAGGGCGGCCCGATCACCGCCCTGGCGCAAGCCGGAGTCGACCTGATCGTCTCGCCCAACGCGTCGCCCTACGAACGCAACAAAGACGACACCCGACTCGCGCTGGTGGGCCGCCGCGCCACCGAGGCGGGCGTGCCGCTGGCCTACGCCAACCTGGTGGGCGGCCAGGACGAGCTGGTCTTCGACGGCGACTCGATGATCGTCAATGGTCGAGGTGAGTTGCTGGTGCGGGCACCGCAGTTCGCCGAGCATTTCCTCGTCTATGACTTGGACCTACCAGGCGGCTCGTCCCGGGAGATTGGCCGGTACGCCGGCCTCGACGTCGGCCGGGTCGTCTTGACCTCCGATCCACTGCCGGCATACCCACCGGCGCCCGCTCCACCACGACCTGAGCCGCTGTCCGACGAGGCCGAGGTATGGGGCGCGCTGGTAACCGGCCTACGCGACTACGCGCGCAAGAACGGATTTCGCTCGGTGGTACTGGGCCTGTCTGGCGGGATCGATTCCGCGGTGTGTGCTGCTTTAGCGGTCGACGCGCTAGGCGCCGACGCGGTGTACGGGCTGTCGATGCCCTCGTCGTATTCCTCGGCGCACTCCCGGACCGACGCTGGTGACCTTGCCGAGCGCACCGGGCTGCACTATCAGGTGCAGCCGATCGCCGACATGGTCGAGGTGTTCGTGCGCCAGCTCGGCCTCTCCGGGCTAGCTGAGGAGAATGTGCAGGCCCGCTGCCGCGGGGTGACCCTGATGGCACTGTCCAACCAGTACGGCCATCTCGTGCTGGCCACCGGCAACAAGTCCGAGCTCGCGGTCGGTTACTCGACGATCTACGGCGACGCAGTCGGTGGCTTTGCTCCAATCAAGGATGTACCGAAGACTGCGGTGTGGGCGCTAGCGCGGTGGCGCAACGCGGTGGCCGACAAGCGCGGCGAGACTCCTCCGATCCCACCGAACTCCATCGGCAAGCCGCCATCGGCCGAGCTGCGGCCTGGCCAGCTCGACACCGACTCGCTGCCCGACTACCAGCTGCTCGATGAGGTACTCGATGACTACGTAGGAGGTGACCGCGGTTTCGGCGACCTGGTGGCGGCAGGCTTCTCACCCGAACTGGTCGAACAAATCGTGCGGATGGTCGACGCTGCGGAGTACAAACGCCGGCAGTACCCGCCGGGCACGAAGATCACCTTGAAGGCGTTCGGCCGAGACCGGCGGCTACCGATCACCAACCGCTGGCGGGAACGTTCCCCGTAGTCGAGCCAGGCTTCGCAGGCCAGCTGTGAGCCTTGTCGCACGCCCATGCCACGCCCTGACCATCGATGTCAGGCTGGTGGCATAAGCGATCAGGCAACCCGGGGACCGGCAACGAACGGCCGGCCTCGAGGGAGGACGGTCAATCATGACCGCAGCTGCTGCTGCCCAGCCACCGCTGTATGGCGGACCGGTGCAACCCGGCCAGCCGGTCAAGCGAGTCCGTGTTCACGACCTCGTCGCGGCCAAACGTCGCGGCGAGAAATGGGCGATGCTCACCGCCTACGACTACTCCACCGCCGCGCTACTCGACGCCGCCGGCATCCCTGCGCTGCTGGTCGGCGACTCGGCAGCCAACGTTGTCTACGGCTACGACACGACGGTGCCGGTGACCATCGACGAGCTTGTACCACTCGTACGCGGGGTGGTCCGCGGAGCCCGGCGGGCCCTGGTCGTCGCTGACCTTCCCTTCGGCACCTACCAGGCCTCTCCCGCCCAAGCGCTGGACACCGCAGCTCGTTTTCTGAAGGAGGCCGGTGCACACGCGGTGAAGTTAGAAGGTGGCCGCCGGGTGGCTCCCCAGGTAGAGGCACTTGTCGCGGCCGGTGTGCCGGTGATGGGTCATCTTGGGCTGACCCCGCAGTCGGTCCACACGATGGGCGGGTACTCAGTACAGGGCCGCGGCGAAGCCGGTGAGCTGCTGCTCGAAGACGCGAAGACACTTGAGGCTGCCGGTGTCTTCGCCATCGTCCTGGAGGTCATCCCTACCGACTTGGCCGAGCAGGTCACCGCCGTGACGAGCGTGCCCACCATCGGCATCGGAGCCGGACCTGCCTGTGACGCGCAAGTCCTGGTGTGGCAGGACATGGCCGCATTTCGAGTGCCTGGCGGTGGTGTCCCGAAGTTCGTCAAGACGTACGTCAAGCTGGGTGATCAACTACGCGAGGCGGCACGTCACTTCGCCGAGGAGGTCCGCGCGGGCAGCTACCCGGGCTCCCAGCACGCCTACCACTAAGCCCCGGCCGCCGGCGTGTCGTGCCTTCGTGCCCGGTGTGTCGGGCCCTCGCGTTCGCGATCGGATTCCCAGCACCGAAACGCGACACACCGGACGTCAACGCACGACACGCCGGGCATGGGGGCGCGACACGCGGGAACGGGGCGGACGTGGGCGCGCGGCGCGTGCGGGGGTTACGGACCGATGGCCGGCGGCTGGTGAAAGATCGGGTCGAGGCAGGACACCAGAACCTTCGTGGACTGCGGATCAGCGACCACGGAGTCGTTGCGATCGCGGTACACCAACTCACCGCTACCGTCGATCTCCAGCAGGTAGCCTGCCTCCGCCAGCTGGCTTTCGTCCAGGTCGACCAGCCGCTCGGCGCGGCTGGGCACCACTCGGTAGATCGGCCACGGGAGGTCACCGTAGGTCCGGTGCAACTCGTCGATGAGATACGCCATCTGCTGCTGCCACGGTAAGGGCATCGACTCAGCCAATGCCCGGGGCAACACGACATAACTCTCATCGACGCCCAGCTTGGCCAGCTGGAGATGGTCCCGTAGCGGACTGGCCGGTCGAGAGGTCGGATCCGACGCGTACACCGTTCACCTCCGGATATCAAGCCTTCGCGACCGGCACCCCAGGCCGGACCGCGAGCGGCATCAATTCAGGTTCGTTGAAACTCACGGCTCGCTGCCGCAGCGGGACTGTCTGATTCGCCGCCTCGACCATGCGACCGTTGCCCAGATACATCGCGACATGGTGGATGCTGTCCGGATTGGAGGTGTCATAACCCCAAAACAACAAATCCCCGGGTTGCGCTTGGCGCACCGGCAGCTGAGTACCGGCCCAGTACTGCTGCCGCGCCACCCGGGGAAGAGTGATACCCGCCGACTCGTAGGCACGCAACATCAGCCCCGAGCAGTCATAGGCGTTGGGCCCGGTCGCACCCCAGACGTAGGGCTTCCCGACCTCGCCCAGCGCGAACTGGATCGCCCGGCCGGCAACTTCGGATGGCGCCGGCACCGGTGTGGTGCAGGAGGCGTGGACGTACTCGGTGACATTCCCACCCACCGTGCTGATCACGTTGACGGCCAGTGGTTCCCACCGGTGGTAACGGGCCGGGAAGGCCGACCGTTCGATATCTTGCGCCGAGTCACCCGGCCGCTGAGTTTCCCACCCCGGCACCCGGACTAGCACGTCGTAGAACTTGTTGATCTCGTACACCGGATCGGTGACCTGCGCCACAGTGCCCCACCCCTGGGAGGGGCGCATCTGGAAGATGCCCAGTGAATCGCGATCGCCGTAGTGCAGGTTGTGCAGGCGAGACTCAGTCATCCCTGCTTGGATGGCGATCTGCCAGGCTCGCGGCGGAAGCCGACGCTGCTTGCCGATCGCGATAATCAGCTCGACGATGGCTCGCTGCTCGGAATCGAGGTCGCTGACCTGGACATCCACCGGAGGCAGTTCGCGCGGGTCAGTAGACGCCAGCACCGAGCCGCACGGCGCACCGAACATGAAGTCGCCGGAACCGACGATGCCAAGCAATGAGGCGATCGCGGCCACCGCGATGAGCCCGCCGACTAGGCCGATGACCAGCAAGCCGACCAGCCACCGCCGCATGGTTCAGCCCGCCCGTTCGTAACTGGCGACGCGCCAGCCGGCCGGGGTGGAAACCACCAGCAGTCGCACGACCACCGCCGTGGTGGGCACGTCGACCTCAGCCGAACCTGCGCTCACGCTGACCGTCCGTGGCGGATCGATGATCTGTGCCACCGGCACGTTCGCTGGGTCGATCGAGCGCAGTTCGGGAAACAAGTCGTCGGTGGTGAATGGCCGTAACTGCTCGACCCACTGCGCCGACGTGGTGCCCTTGCGGACGGTGAGAAACGCCTGTACCCATGAGCGGGCGACGGCGAGCGCAGCGGCTGGGGCCGGTGTGCTCGGCGGCGATGGCCGGGTGGCCCGCAGGTCACTGGCCCTGCCGAGCGCCGAGGCCGGCGCCGGGGCGGAGGCGACGGCCCGCGAACTGTTCGACGGCGCTGTCCGGGCGCTGCCAGCCCGATGCTTGTCGGGCAGTACCGCGCCGATCCCGATGGCGAACACCACCGCCACCACCACCGTGCCGGCGAGATGTGCTGGTGAACGCACCGGCCAGCCCCAGAACTTGCGGTAGACGGCTGCGCGGCCACGATTGGTACGGATCGGCACGGCGCTGCCCCCGGTCAGTCGCTGGTCGCAGCGTCGTCGGTGCTTTTCGCGGTCGGCGGGTGAGCAGTGCCAGCCGCGTCTGACCTGCCTGGCACGCCCATCTCAAGCCCAGCCGAGGGCCGGTACACCACCCACACTGGGCGCCCTGCCACCTCTTCCAGCTCAGCTTGCCGAGGGGTCGCGCGGGAATCGCTGACCGCCGACGGCACATACACCGGCTCCTCGGTGGCGCGGGTTCGGCCGGTCAGGCTGAACCCAGCCGGCAACGCCGCTAACCGATCTGGCTTGGTCAGCGCCGCACCGCCGTGTCCCTGGCTGGGTGCACCGCCAGGACTGCCCACCGGAATCGACGCCGAGGCACTCCCGCGATCCGACCGCTGCGCGGTGAGCACGACCGGGGCACCAGCTTCCGGACGCATCACACTGCCAGGGACGGATCCGGTGGTTGCTGCGTCGGGCGCTGCGTCCGAAACCCGGGCCTCCTCCCAGAACCGCTCCGATGCGCTGGCCTCGGCACCTGGACGGCGGCGTCGTAGCCGCGCCAGCACACCTGGTGGTGCGGCCGGAAGCGCTCCACCCACTGCACCGACCGCAAGCTCAGTCATCTGCCACATGCGCCGGACCGGGCGAGCAACCAGCAACATGACCAATGTGATCATCCCGGCGAGCAGCATCTGCGCGAGCACCGAGATGTTGCGCCCCGGGTCGAAGACCCACACCATCACCAGCGTGTGCAGCGCGGCTAACGCCGACAGCACGATGATGTTGAGCACCGCGGCACCCACTGCGCGACCGACACCGCGAAGCAGGTCGTGGTGCAGGATGGCGATCAGTCCAATGATCGGCCCGAGCAGAATCACCACCCGCAGCAGCACTTGCGCGAGCAGCAACGCCGCCTGGGCGAGGAGCTGGAACAGCCCGAACATCACCGCTTGGAGCGCGGCCAGGAAGCCCACCCCGATCCGGTTGCCGTCGATACCCTGGAAGTAGCCGTAGGCGCTACCGGTGCGGTCGGCGATGGTCTTGTACTCCTGTTTTTTACGCTCCGCGACGCCGGATTTCGGATCGTCCGCTCCTGCTGTGATCTCCTGTTTGGTGAAGGCCTGCGCGCGGACCAGGTCGCGGCCCAGTTGGGTGGCCTGCGGGCCGTCCGGGGAGCCGAACTCACCGCGCAGCCAGTTGCGGTAGATGATCTGCTCGTGCAGCAGAGTCGGCAGCGCATCACGTTGCGCGATACCGACCTCGTGCAAGAACCCGGTGCGCACCTGGTTGCTGCCCTCAACCAGCACGCCATCAAGCACCTGGGTATAGAGCAGCGGTGTGAGATACGTCGCGGCCGCCAGCCAGATGCCCGCCAGCGCCCAGGCGGCGCGCTTGCTGACCGTGGCGAGGTCGCCGCGCCAAATCGAGCGGAACAGCACGATCGCCAATAGCACCGCGACCAGCCCGAACCAGGGCGCGTAAACGCTGTCGTACAACGCGACCGTGCCGGAGACGATCAGGTCGTTCAGCGGAGCCAGCAACCCCCCATCACCTAGCGCGTAGTGCAACCCGTTGGTGGCGCCGACGATCACTTTGCCGATGTCAAAAAGCAGGTTGCCGGTCCAGGTGTCGATCACCGCGTTGGGGTTGCGCAGGCCTGACGGACCGCATCCCAGGTCGTAGGTGTGCCAGACCAGCCCGGCATAGCCGACCTCGGCGTAGACGCTGTTCGGTATGCCCGCTTGCAGCGGCGTCGCATCGATCGCGCCGACCATGCCAGATCCAGGGCGTTCCGGGTTGGGCGCCTGCTTGCAGTCCTCGACACCTGGCACCTGCGCCAGCGCTGGTGGCCCTATCAGGTCCGACGAGCTGACCAGCACTATGGCCAGCATCAGCGTGAGCAGCGTGACCAGCGCTGCCGTCCGCCGACCCCAAAGTCTCCGGATTGTCATGCTCTGGCCCTGACTGCGCCCGCCGGGCCGAACCCGTTACGTGTTGAACCGCCGCGCTCGTCAGGCACAACTTCGGTACCGAGAGGCAATTCGGGAGTCATGGGATCACCGCGGAGGGCGTCAGGTGTGGTATCCAACGCGGTGCACAGGTGGTGTAAATGCGCGCCGGAGAAATCCACCCGGATTCTCTCCACCCCGCCCGCGCCGTCACCGAAGATGAACTGCCGCGGCGTCCGATCCCGTTCGGTGTCGGCCCGGTCGCCTGCCGGGCGGCGCCCCAGTGATCCGATCACCTGCTCGTAGCCCGCCCCGACTGGTACCTTGAGCAGTCGCAGCGCATCGGCCTGCGCGGGTCCGTCGTCCAGCCTGCCCACGAACACCGAGTCCAGCAGCGACACAAAGCCCTGAATCTTGAGGAAGTCCGCGGGGACTTGCGAGGACAGCAGCACGCGGACATTCCACTTGCGTGAGTCGCGGGCGAAACGGTTCATCAGCACGCGCCCAGTGGGGACCTCGGACAGGAAGAACGCTTCGTCGATCCAGACGCCCTTGCGCTGATCGCGGGGTCGTTCGTAGATCGACCGCTGGGTCAACCAGGCGGCGAGGTTGAGCAGCTCTACACCGAGCGATTCCGCGTCGGTCCAGTGCTCCCGTCCGATGTTGTCCTTGGGCAGGGTCAGACCCGACATCGTGAGCACGGTGAGCCGGTCGTCGCGCACCTCGGTATAGGGATCGGCACCTTTTTCCGGGATGAGCAACGACATGCGCTCGCGCATCTCGTCGAGGAAGTCAGCGACGACGATCGCGTGCTCGTGGTGCTCGGTGGGGTCCCGGCGCAGCATGTCGAAGACCTGCCCGGGGTGGGCATCCGGGCGGCCACCGACAGCGCGTACCGCCCGCAGCAGCACAATGCGGGTCTTGGCCATCCGGGCCACCTCGAAGGGCAGCACCCCGGTGAGTACATCGAGCACCAACCGGCGCCGGGTCGCGGCGGTCAGCGCCTTCTCCCGCCGCCAAGCCCGATCCGGATCGTCCTCGTCGAGGAAATGCGCCCGCTCGGGCTCGGCGACCACTCGGTACGGGTTGAGGATGCCGGGTTGGGCATTGAGCAGGTTGATCGGCCGGGCGTAGGGCCGCAGCTCGGGTAGCTCACACAGCTTAGCCAGCGGGCCGGAGGGGTCCAGCAGTGTCCAGTACGCGCCGGAGCGCAGCGTCTTGTAGACGATGCCGCCACCAAGAAATGACTTGCCGCCACCGAGGCCGGCTACCAGCGCGGTCAACCCGGAGGAATCTCTGATCTCCTGGGCCATCCACGGATCCCAGGCGACCGGGCGCCGGGTAGCGGTGCACGTCTCGCCGATCAGGATGCCGCGCCGGTCCCCCACTTCCGCCGTGGCGGTGGGCACCGCCGAGGCCGCCCAGATCACCGACCCGCGGCGCAGGTAGGCACCCGAGGACAGCGGCTCGCCGGGGATGAACTCGCGGGCTAGCGCGTACTGACCCTCCGGATGCTCGATGGCGATCTTGGGTTTGTACAGGTCCAGGAGTTGCTGGGCCAGCCGCAACGCATCGCGCTCGGTGGGCCCGGACACCGCGACCCGCCACCACGATCGAACCCGAGTGCCCAACGCGGTGAAGCCGGACGTCATCTCGTCGTCGATCTCCAGCACGCGGGTGGCCTGCCGGACCAGACTCTGTGGTGGCTCCAGGTCGTGCTCGTCGGTGTAGTGCCGGACCTGGGAGCGCACCTTGTTCATCTGCCGCTGCAGCTCGCCGGCAACTTCCTCCGGGCGGCGCACGTAGATCCGCGCTGACCATTCCACCCCAGCCGGCAGGCGATCCGAACGCTGCACCCACGGGTCGTCTATCTCGGGAATCTGCAAACCGTGCATCTGGCCCACGGTGAGCACGACGACGTGCCGGGTGGTTCCGGCGTTGGAACCGGTGCGACCGCGGACGGTGACTGTGGGTGCGTACGGTTCGGTGTGGAAATCTGCGGCGTCGGTGAAGCTGGCCAGATCTTCGGGCTCCCAGCTGCCGTCAGGCACCGCTGGGAGGTTGCGCGGAGCGGGCAAGCCCAGCGAGCACGACCGGTGCATCAGCCAGGACATCTCTCCTGCGGTCACCGGCCTGCCCTCCAGGCCGGCGACGCTGATCACCCCATCGAGGTGCTCGACCTCGGCGTCGATGGCCACCAGCTCGGCGTC
>DATELN010000162.1:0-2748 GCA_035276605.1 Pseudonocardiaceae bacterium
TCAGTGTCGTTGCGGTGCTCCTGGGTGGAGGACCACCAGGCTCGGTGTCGGTGACCGCGTTGTGACTCGACCATGATCTGGCCGCTGCGGCGTGCTTTTGATGTGACCTGTCCATCGTGGTTGCTGGCACCGGCGTGGCCCACCAGTTGGCTTGATCAGAAGCATGTCCGCCCGAGGGCGTGACTCATCACAGATATGCCACTCCGGTGACCCGTACCCAGGCCGGTACCGACTGTTGACCCGTGGCCCCAAGAAAGGATCACCGGCCAGTGGCCATGTTGGCAGAACTCATCGACGCCGTCATCGGCGTCGACACCCATCGCGACACCCACCACGCCGAGCTCGCCTTGCCGACCGGCGCCGCAATCACCACCTGCTCGATCAGCAACGACAGCGCCGGCTACGCGCAGCTGTTGGCCTGGGCCGTTGAGCATGGCCCTGGCCCGCGGCTGGTCATGTCGATTGAGGGGACCCGCAGCTACGGTGCCGGGCTGGCCCGCGCCGCCGCCGCGGCGGGGCTGACGGTCATCGAGTGCGAACAACCCTCCCGCACCACACGCCGGGGTAAGGGCAAGTCCGACCCGATCGACGCGCACCTGGCCGTGCTGAGCGCGCTGCAACTCAACGCCGAGCGGCTGCCCACACCCCGCGCCGACGGCGACCGCGAAGCTTTGCGCATCCTGTTGTGCGCCCGCCAGGAGCTGACCACTACGAGTACTGCGCAAACCAACCGGCTGCGCGCGCTGTTGCGCGACGGGGATGACACCGACCGCTGCTTGGCCCGGGCCCGCCTCAGCGACGCTGTCCTGGCCGCACTCGCCCGCCGCCGCCAACCTGCAGACGCCAGCCGGCAACAGGCCGTCCGCCACGCCGAGATCCGCCGACTCACCTTGGCGCTGCGCCAGGCGGCCCGGGCGCTTAAGGCCAACCGCGCCGAGCTGGCCGCGATCGTCAACGACCTAGTCCCCGGGCTGACCACCCGGCCCGGAATCGGCCCGATCAGCGCCGCCCAGGCCATCGTCTCGTTCTCCCACGCCGGTCGCTGTCGCAACGATGCCGCCTTCGCCAAACTCGCCGGGGCCAGCCCGATCGAGGCATCCAGCGGCCAGACCACCCGCCACCGGCTCATGTAGGGGGTCTCGGTGATCTGTTCCGGGGTTCCGGGTTGCATGTGCGGGCCCGGCTGGTTCGGGAAGGCGCCATAGGTCCGCCTCTGAGGGTCCCTGCGGGGTCGCCTCGCGCGGTTGATTGCCTTCTCCGACACCTGCCACGGCACCCGTCTAAGGGAAGTGGGCCGGCCTGCGCGGCCGGGCCCGACTGCAGCACATGAGTGGGAGCCGCGAGCAGCAGATGCACTGCACCTGGGCTGGGCAGAGCTATCACCGGTGACGCGAGGGCACCGGGAGACGAGTCGACGGGGGAGAAAAGGAGGGGCGTGAACGACATGGGGGGCAACCGGGTGATAGGTCTGGATCTGGGCGTGACCAGCGCGCATTCAGCGGTCGTGCTGGACGCGACGGGCCAGATCCTGCTGCGGCGGCGAGTGGTCTCGACGGTGGACAGCCTCGCCGAGCTGGAACAGGCCGCGCTGCGGGGCGCCCCGGAGCAGACGCGGTTGACGGTAGTCATTGAACCCACCGGGCCGATGTGGTTGCCCATCGCGGTGTATTTCGGTCGCCAGGGTCATACGGTGGTGCGGGTGTCCTCGGCCAAGGCGGCCGACCTGCGTCGGTTTTTGTCCCGTCACGCCAAAAGCAACGGTATCGATGCCGAAACGTTGGCGCGGTTGCCGATGGTGGCGCCGGCGGGGTTGTATCCGGTCGAGTTGGGTGGGGCTCAGCGGGCGTCGCTGGATCGACGGGTGCGGACTGTGGCCCGCTTGACCCGGGAGATCGGGCAACGCAAGGTGCGTATCCGCGCGTTGGCCCAGACACTGATCCCCACGATTGGTGAAGCCCTTGGTGATGGGCTCAACCGCACGGATCTGGCTGTGCTGGAACGATATGCCCACCCCGGTGTCTTGCTGGCGGCCGGGCGAGCACGCTTGCTGCACCTGGTGCGCACCGAAAGCCGCGGCAAACTCGGTGACGACAAAGTACGGGCGCTGCGTACCGCCGCGGAGCAGGCCCTCCAGCTGTGGGGTCACGACCCCGCTATCGCGTTGTCCGATCTGGCCGAGGAGATCACCACCGAGATTCGGCTGCTGCGGCTAGCCGAAACCGAACGCGCCCACCACGAAGCCGCCCGCGATGCCGCGCTGGCCCGCGTCGATCCGCAGGGGTTGGCCACCAGCGTGCCCGGTCTGGGCCCGGTGGGAGCCACCCAGCTGCTGGCCGCGATGGGACGGCCCGGTCGATTCCGCAACGCCGCGGCGTTTAAGTCCTTCACCGGACTAGCGCCCAAGGCCAGCGAGACCGGCAACACTGATCGCAAAAGCCAGCCGATGAGCAAGGCCGGCCACAGCGCCTTGCGCACCCAATTAATCCAGTCCGCCAACACCGCCCGCCAGCTAGATCCACAGCTAGCCGCGATCTACTACACCCAGATGACCGAACGAGGCGCACCGCACCTCAAAGCACTGTGCGTGGTCGCCGCACATCTCGCCGAACGCGCCTGGCTCACCCTCTCCCGAGCAAAACCCTACGTCATCCGTGATCTCCAAGATCGACCTATCAGCCCTCAGCAGGCCCGCGAGCTCATCGCCGCGCAGTTCACTGTCCCCGCCAACGTTCGCCGCCGACGACGGTC
>DATELN010000163.1:0-21725 GCA_035276605.1 Pseudonocardiaceae bacterium
GCGGTTACTTAGCAGCCCCAGCGGCCCCAGCCACCCCCGTGGCCCCAGCCACCCCAATTGCCCCAACCGCCCCAGTTGCCCCAACCGCCCCAACGGTTATTGTGGTGGCCCCAGCCACCCCAGTTGCGGCCCCAGCCGCCCCAGTTGCCGTGGCCGCCCCAATTGTGGCCACCACCGTCCTTGTGGCGCTCAAATCCGAAGCCGAAAACTTCCTTGACCTTCATCTGTTCTCCCTTCTTCTTTCCTGGTGCTTCTGTCCAGGAAGAAGATTCTTGGCCCCAGAGGTAACGGACAAAACGGACATCTGAAGGCGCGTTTGGCCGCCGCGAGGTCACGATTATCTGGCTGTGCCCGACTAGCTATAGATAGCCTTACCAACCTTTGGCGACTTCAGGTTCATCGCCCGCGTCCGCGAATAGTGGATTGGTTGGAACGCTGTTCCCGCTCGGCCATGAAATGCCCCCTACCTCGGATGGCTAGCAGCCCCCCGGCTCGGCCCCGTCTCGGCCGGTATATCGGCGCGTCACCATCGCGCAATCTTGGGTACTACTTCTCAACACTAAAACGACCACCGGGTCCGATTAACACCCGATCGTGTAAATCTCACTCTTTTGGAGCAGTACTCCCCAGCAAAGTCTCGATTGGATAACCCTTCTTAATGAGGACCTGGCCACCCGAGAGTGTTCATCCGCCACGTACCGTTACGGGGAGACCTCAACGGCAGTCTGGATGCAGACTGCCGTTTTCCGGGGGCCCAAAACGGCAGTCTGCATCCAGACTGCCGTTGAGGGGTTTTGGGTTAGTGCTTATGGATGTGGACGGTGACGTTCATGCCGGGGACTAGGTCGACGGTGGGGGGCGCGTCTAGGGCGATTTTGACGGGGATGACCTGCGTCACCTTTTGGAAGTTGCCCCCGGTGTTGCTTTGCGGGAACAGCGAGAACACCGCAGCCGCTCCGCCTTGGATCTCCCGGACTCGCCCGGTGATGTGGGCATTCGGGTAGGCGTCGACGTCGATGTCGACGACCTGGCCGGGGCGCACGGCCTTGACGTCGGTCTCGTCGACGCGGGCCGTGACGAAGATCTTGTCCAGGTTGTAGGCGACGGCGAGTTGGGTGCCGGTGGTGACGTAGGTGCCAACCACGCCGTTGTCCACCGCCACCGTGCCATCGCCCGGTGCCTTGATCGGCATCTGAGGTTTGGCGAACCCATTTTGGATCTCGATGCGCCCCACCGGCTGGTCTTTGTGCACGTCAGCACCCTGGTTGGCGCTCCAGCCGAGGAGTGTGCCGGTGGCGGGCGCATTGATCGCAATCTTGTCGCCGTCGATCTGGGCGTTGTCGGTGCTGACGTAGTTGCGGGCGTTGAGGAAATAACTGACGCCGAACGCGGCGCCGGCCAGCAGTGCCGCGATCAGGATCACGATCAGGGCGATGCGAGTGGAGCGCTTGAGCTTGCGCTTGCCCGGTGGGGACGCGGTGCTCACGGCGCCATCCGTGACTTGCTGGTTAGCTGGTGCGGGCGGTGCCGCGACGGGGCCATCCACGCTCCATCTCCCGTCTGACGTACTGCAGCGACACGTCTTAGGCTACGCGCCGTACCTTAACTTCGGCAGGTTATTTCGCGTCATCCCCGTCACGCCGGTCAGGCCCGCACCAGGGGCAGGACGACATCGTCGACGATCTCGATCAGTACGCGGTCCGGGATCGGCACGTGGTGCACCATGAAGTACTGGCGCAGCAGATCGGGCCCCAAGCTGGCGAAGCGGGGTGTGAGAGCACCGGCGCGGACCTCGCCTCTCGCCGCCCCACGCCGGAGCACCTCGAGAAACTGGCCGACGCCGGGATCGACGAAGCGAACCCGAACAGCGTCCATGAGGTCGGGGTTGCGGATCGTGTCCGCCATCAGGCCACGGATGGCCTCACCGGAGGGGCTGTTGAGCAGATCGGCGAATTTGCGCAGGCAGCCCAGCAGGTCCTCACGCACGTTACCGGTGTCGGGCGGCTCACTGTGACGGGGAAAACAGTGGTCCACCGCGTCGACCACCAGTTCGGCGCGGCTGGGCCAGCGCCGGTAGAGCGACCCCTTGCTCGCCCGGGCTCGGTTGGCGATGCGCTCCATCTTCAGCTCGGCGTAGCCGACCGCTTTCAGCTCGTCGAGGGTAGCCTCGAAGATCGCCGCGTAGAGAGCGTCGCCGCGGCGCCGAGGCCCCTTGCGATGGTCAGCCGGGTGGGCGCTGCTCAACATCTACACCTTTCGCCCTCAGGTGATCATCCAGTATCGCTCATGGACGCTCTCAGCAGTAGAGTACGCGGCGTTTCGATGGCACAGTGTCGTTATGGCCGTGCTGACTAATCCAGCGGTGACGAGGCGGGGCTGGTTGCTGCCGCTGGCGGTGCTGATCGCCGGCATGTTCATGTCGGTGCTGGACATCAGCATCGTCAATGTGGCCATTCCGACTATTCAGAACGAGTTCGGCGTAACCACCGACGACGTGCAGTGGGTACTGACGGCCTACACCTTGACGCTGGGTGTGGTGGTACCGGCGACGGCCTGGCTCGGAGATCGCTTTGGCCTCAGCCGGGTCTACAACCTGGCGTTGCTGGCGTTCGCGGGTGGCTCGGCCCTGTGCGGGCTGGCCTGGAACCTGCACAGCCTGGTGGCATTCCGGATCATCCAGGCAATTCCGGGGGGGATCCTGCCGGTGATCACGCTGTCGATGCTGTACCGGATCGTGCCTCGAGACCGGTTCGGCGCTGCAATGGGTTTATACGGGCTGGGCGTGGTGTTCGCCCCGGCGATCGGGCCGACGCTGGGTGGATATCTGGTCGAGTACATCAGCTGGCGGCTGATCTTCTACATCAACGTGCCGATCGGGGTGCTGGGCGCGGTCGCGGCGGCTTTGGTGTTGCCTGCCTTCCCCGGCCGTACTGGGCGGCGGTTCGACGTGCTGGGTTTCCTCGCCATCGCGGGTGGTCTTTTCGCGTTGCTGCTCGCGATGTCCGAAGGCGAGTCCTGGGGGTGGGACTCCTACCGGATTCTGGGTCTGATCTCGGC
This sequence comes from Pseudonocardiaceae bacterium, assembly GCA_035276605.1. GTDB lineage: Bacteria > Actinomycetota > Actinomycetes > Mycobacteriales > Pseudonocardiaceae. The sequence continues at coordinate 3,058 of DATELN010000163.1, forward strand.
CAGCGTGCTGCTCCTGGCGCTGTTCGTGGTGATCGAGCTGGAGGTCGCTGACCCGTTGCTGGATATCCGGATATTCCGATACCGGGCATTTACCCACTCGCTGCTGTTGATCTCGCTGATGACCGTGGTGATGTTCAGTGTGCTGTTCTATATCCCGCAGTTCCTGCAGGTGGTGCAGGGCTGGGGGGCCCTGAACGCTGGGCTGGCCCTGCTGCCCCAAGCGGTGGTGATGGGAGTGTTGATGCCCATCGCCGGGCGGATCTATGACCGCTTCGGTCCGCGCTGGCCGGTGTTCATCGGTTTGACGGTCGCCGCCGTCGGCTGCTACCTGCTGCACACCATCACCATTGACACCTCCCGCGGGCACCTGATGCTGTTGCTGTCCGTGCAGGCCGCCGGCATCGGGTTGGCCATGATGCCGATCTTCACCTCGGGTATCGCCGCCATCCCAGTGGCGCAAAGCAGCATCGCCAGCGCATTCAACAATGTGGTGCGCAATGTGTCCGGCGCGCTGGGAGTGGCGATCCTCACCACGATCTTGACAATGCAGCGGGCGGAGCTACTGGCCGGGCGGGCGGCCTTGCTGCCGGCCGATACCCCAACCCCACACCTGGGCCCGGCCGGCACCCCGGACTGGCTGGGTCAGTACGCCACCTACCAGCTCACCCAGCTGCGGGTGTTCGCCGAGGCGATCGACAATGTCTTTTTAATCTGCGCCGTACTCAGCGCCGTGGGGGCAGTGGCAGGGCTGCTGCTGCGCTCCGGACCTGCGCCATCTTCACCGGCGGCTGCACCGCAAGTGCCGTCGGTACCGGCTGCTGATCGCGGCGCGGCCCGGGACGGTCGACCCGCCACCGCGCCCAGCCAGCAGCTGATCGATGCGAATTGACCATCAGACCCGGATCAGCGGCATGATCACCTCATCGACGATTTCGACGAGTACCCGGTCGGAGATCGGCGCGCGGTGCACCAGGAAGTGTTCGCGGAGTAGGTCGGGTCCGATGCTGGCGATACGGCGGGTCAGTGCGGCGGCGCGGACCTCGCCACGGGCAGCGCCGCGCCGGAGCACTTCGAGGAACAGGCTCACGCCCGGATCGACGAAGCGGACCTGGACAACCTCCATCAGGTCCTGATTTCGGATGGTGTCGGCCATCAGACCGCGGATGGCCTCACCGGAGGGACCGTTGAGCAAAGTAGCGAATCCGCGCAGGCAGCCGAGCAGATCCTCGCGGACGCTTCCGGTGTCGGGTCGTTCAGCGCAGCTGGGAATGGTGTGATGCACCGCGTCGACCACCAGCTCGGCCCGGCTGGACCAGCGCCGGTAGAGGGATCCTTTGCTGGCGCGGGCCCGGTTGGCCACATGCTCCATCTTCAGCTCTGCGTAGCCGACCGCGGTCAGCTCCTCCAGGGTGGCTTCGAAGATCGCGGCGTGCAGGGCATCCCCTCGCCGCCGGGGCCCCTTGCGGTGGTCGACCGCAACATTCTGAGGCTCACGAGTGTCGCAAGCCTCACTGACCGTGCTCACCAGCACACCCCCACACCGTCGGTCACAGCTAATGTCCGTAGCGTAAGCATAGAGCACGGGGATTAAATCCCTAGAGAACTTGACGTTTCTTATGGCACCGTGGTGATGTGGTGACGGGGCCGGGGGCTAGGCCCGCTAGCGGGGCGACCGCATCTCCCGCTAGCGGGCTGACCACATCGCCCACTGCTGGCGACGCGCGCCGCGATGGCACTATCGAAGGCGGTACCGACAGCGTTCAGACGGCCTGGCGGCTGCCACTGGCAGTGTTGATCGTCGGCACGTTCATGTCGATCTTGGATATCAGCATTGTCACGGTGGCGTTGCCCACCATCCAGAACGAGTTCGGGGTGTCCACCGGCGACGTGCAGTGGGTGGTCACCGCCTACTCGCTGACGGAGGGCGTGGTGGTGCCGGCCACCGCATGGTTGGGGGATCGCCTCGGGTTGAGCCGGGTGTACAACCTGGCGCTGCTGGGATTCGCCGGCGGGTCGGCGTTGTGCGGGCTGGCGTGGAGCCTGGACTCGCTGGTGGTTGCCCGGATCGTCCAAGCGCTGCTGGGCGGCATCCTGCCGGCGATCACCATGGCGATCCTGCTGCGGATCGTGCCGCGCGACCGGCTCGGCGCCGCTTTGGGCATGTACGGGCTCGGCGCCGTGGTCGCCCCGGCGGTCGGGCCGGCGTTGGGCGGGTACCTGGTCGAATACGTGGACTGGCGGCTGATCTTTTTTATCAACGTGCCGGTCGCGATCCTCGGTACGGTGGCCGCGATCATGGTGCTGCCTGCGTTCCCCGGACGGGCTGGTCGGCGGTTCGACGTGCTGGGTTTCATCACGGTGGCCGGTGGGTTGTTCGCGCTGCTGTTGGCGCTGTCCAAGGGTGAGGACTGGGACTGGACGTCCTACCGGATCCTGGGCCTGTTCACCGTCAGCGCGCTGAGCCTGGCGCTGTTCGTGGTGATCGAGCTAGAGGTCGACGACCCGCTGCTGGATATCCGGATATTCCGGTACCGGGCGTTCACCCTGTCGCTGGTGCTGGTCACGTTGCTGATCGTGGTGCTGTTCGTAGCTGCGGTGTACGTGCCGCAGTTCCTGCAGCTGGCCCAGGGCTGGGGGGCACTCGACGCGGGACTGGTGGTGTTACCACCGGCGGTGGTGATGGGAATCTTGATGCCCATCGCCGGGCGGATCTATGACCGCATCGGGCCCCGCTGGCCCGTGATGTGCGGCCTGACGATCGCTGCCGTGGCCACCTACCTGCTGCACACCATCACCCTCGACACCAGCCGCGGGCACATCATGTGGTTGCTGATGCTGCAGTACGCTGGTTTCGGGCTGGGCATGATGCCCCTGTTCAGTGCGGGCCTCGCGGTCATCCCTCCCGAGCACACCAGCACCGCCAGCGCCTTTAACAACGTCGTGCAGCGCACGGCCGCCGCGCTCGGTGTGGCGGTATTCACCTCAATTCTGATCCGCCAGCAGGCGCAGTTGTTGGCCGGGCGCTCCGCCCTAGTGCCGCAGGACACCTCTGTCCCCCATCTCGGCCCACCAGGGTCCCCGGACTGGACGGGTCTGTGGGCCACGTATCACCAGACCGAGTTGCGGGTCTTCGCCGGAGCGATCAACGACATATTCGTGATCATGGCTGGGCTCTGCATGCTCGGTGCGTTGGGTTCGCTGCTGCTGCGGTCCGGAGCGGCTCCGGCGGCCCCAGGTGCGGTCCCACCAGCCGAACCCGTGTCCGGTCCGCCTCCTGCCAATGGCCGGGTGAAAGACGGGCGCACGTTCGTCACAGCGTCGAACCGGATAGTCATCCGTGACCGCCGGGCATCGAAACCCGAGGATGGGTGAGCGGCGAGTCGCGCGGCGATATCAGGCGCACGCGGTAGCATGCCGCGTGACGATCTTCCTGCGGCGCTTGGTTGCCATCGCCCTACTCTGCCCTGCCATCGCGGTGGCCGGCTGTTCCACCGGCAGCGCCAGCCATGCGCCCGGTAGCAACTCATCGGCCAGCCAGGCGGCACCCGCTCCCACCGACGCCGCCGGGCTCACGGACCTGCTTCATCGCGGGATCGCGTCGGTGAACACGGTGCATCTCGTCCTCAACGTGACGGCACCCAATCAGACGATCAACAGCGAGGGTGACGCGAAGCTAGCCGGTGGCACCCTCCAAGCCCTGGACATCACCGAACAGCTCGGATCCGTCGGCAAGCGGCGGCTCGTCATCGTCGACAATGCTACGTATGCCCAGGTTCCTGGGGCGGTAAGCGCAGCCGGCAAGCCCTGGGTTTCGGTCAACCGGGACAGCACCAACCCGACGGTGCGCAACTTGGCGGCGTCACTGGAGGCGGTCCGGAGATCGGCCTCGCTCGACCACTTCTCGTCCTTCGCCGCCGCCGCGCAGACCGTCCAACTCGTCGGCAAGGAAACGATCGACGGCGCCCCCGTCAACCACTACGCGGTTAATGTGGATGTCGCCAAGCTCCCGGAGAGCACGCCGGGCCGGCAGGCTCTGCTCGGCGCCGGGATCACCATGTTGCCCATCGGGTTGTATGTCGATGAGCAGGGTCGACCGGTCAAGGCCACCCAGGACTTGACCGTGCAAGGTCAGCACACCTCCACGGTCATCACCTTGAGCAAGTTCAACGCGCCCGTCTCAATCAGCGCGCCCCCGGCCGACCAGGTGAGTACGACCTGATCTGGGGGGCTCCGAGCTGGTCGAACACTCGCTGTGCGGTATCCAGCTCAAGCGCTGCGGCGTCCTCATTACCAACACTTGGTACGCCTGGGCGAGGAGCGGCCGGGTCTTCACCGCGTCGTATGGCACGGTGAGCTCCTGCCACAGCCGGCATGCCGAGCGCAAACGCAGGCAGCGCTTCAGTGGGGTTGCCCGTCGGCGAGGAGGGCAGCGCCGCGAGTCTGGCGCCGCGAGAGCGATCTCCACGTACGCCGCGCACAGCGGTTTCGTGATCGATGCGGAGACCGGCGACATCGACGTGGTCCATGCCATCTCCTCGGCCGCGGCCAGAACCACTCCCGCGGCTGGTCGGTAAACTCTAGCGAATCACCACACCCAGTCCGATTAAGTTCCAGGCGAAGTGCGGGCCGGCTGTGGCCAAGTCGGAGGGCGTGGTGGACGCAGACCGAATACAAAGTTTCGCTCGGCGGCTACTTGAGGTCTTCACCGGCAGCGCCCTCACGCCGCTGATCAGCCTGGGCTACCGGACGGGGCTGTACGAAGCAGCTACCCGTGGGCCGGCGACGAGCGTGGAACTGGCGCAGCGGGCCGGCCTCCAGGAGCGCTATGTCCGTGAGTGGCTGGGTGCGATGGTCACCGCCGGGTTTTTCACTTTCGACCCTGCCAGCGGCCGGTACACCTTCCCCGCCGAGCACGCCGCGCTGTTGACCGGCCCATCGGCACGCAACTTGGCGCCCACCGGCGGGATCATCGGCAGCGTCGTTGCGGTCCTACCACACATTGAGCGATGTTTCCGCGACGGCGGCGGCGTCCCGTACGCCGCCTACCGCCCGGCGTTCACCGACGGGATGGACGACCTGTGGCGACGGATCTACGACGAGCAGCTGGTGCCCGGTTTCCTGGGCGCCGTGCCCGGATTGACGCAGCGGCTCACCGAAGGAGCCTCGGTGTTGGACATCGGCTGTGGCACCGGGCACGCGGTCAACGTGATGGCGCGGGAGTACCCCCTGTCGGTCTTCGCCGGTTACGACATCTCGGCTGAGGCCATTGAGCGGGCCGAGGCTGAGCGGGCCGCCATGGGCTTGCGCAACGCGTCGTTCACCGTGCTCGACGTCGCTGAGCTGCCCACTGACCGGCTCTTTGACGTGATCACCGCATTCGACGCGATCCACGACCAGCGCGCGCCAGATGAGGTGTTGCGCCGGGTGCACAATGCCTTGGGCCCGGCCGGGGAGTTCGTCATGGTCGACTTCAAGTTCTCCAGCAAGCTGGAGCACAACGTCGGCAACCCGTTCGCGCCGCTGTGTTACGCCATCAGCCTGATGCACTGCATGCCGGTGTCGCTGGCCGAGGACGGTGCTGGGCTCGGCGCGGTATGGGGTGAGGACATGGCTCGGGAGATGCTGGCCGCCGCGGGGTTCACCTCCGTCGACGTGCGCGACTCGCCGCGTCCCCAGAACTGCATCTATGTGTGCCGCCGCTAATCGCGTAGCGCATGGCCGAGCTCGGTGCGGCCGCCACATCGACCCGACCCTGGGCCAGCCGCAACAGGGCCAGACCCGGCTGCGGCTGTCACCCCCAGGCGTTGGCCGCGCGGTAGGCCTGCTCGGCGGCAGCGAACTCCCCCAGCAGCCGCAGCACCTCCGCCTGCTGGTAGTGGGCGGTCGCGGCAGCCACCTCACGGGCCTGGGGAGAAACGTTCACCGGCGCGGCGCGCCTCGGCCAGCGAATCCCGCCACTCACCGCGCAGCTGCATGATCTCAGCGCGGTGCACCCGGCACTGGCCGGTGAAGTTGACCAGGTCAGGCTGCGCATCGCACCAGCGAGTCAGCGCGGCGGTCCATTCGCCGGCGCGGTCGAGGTCGTAGACCTTCCGGCAGGCGTCGATCACGCTGCAGTAGACCAGCCCGGTGAACAACGGGGAGGCCAGCTCCCCGGAGACCACCGCGACCATGGCCTCATCCAGCAACGCCGCGCCTTCCGCAACGCGCCCCTGCCGGATCCGGGCCCGGCCCTGCGCGTGCAGCGCGAAGGTGCCGCCTCGGTGTCGTCGTCGAGGTGCTGGATAACGTCAGGGACGAGCAGGTAGCCGCGTTCGGCACAGTCCCGGCCGGCGCGGTCGAGCAGCCGGCCTGCCCGGCCGAACCACCCGAACGCCTGAGCCGGCTCGCCGAAGTCGAGCAGCCCAAAACCGGCCCAGATGGCGCACCGGGCAGCGCCGACCAGGTCCGATTCCTGAAGGTGGACCTGGTGAGCCCGCTCCAGCGCGCGGACGGCTTCGTGATCCCGGCCGACGAGGAAGCCCGCCATCGCCAGCAGCTCAAGGTCGGGCGCTCCTAACCCGGCCGCCTGGTCAGCCCGCGACAGCGCGGCGTGGGCGTCGAGCCACGCCCGTTGCCGATAACAGGCACGGCCGCGGTCCCGCTCCTCGAGGGCGTCCACGCAGCCCAGATCTACCGGCCGGCTGGCCGTGGTGGCAACCTTGTTGAGCTTCCCGGCGTAGGCAGCCGTCTTGTCGCTGGACACGTCAGATCCACCGGTGGAGTCATCACCGTTCGAGTACGCCTGTCCACCGCGCATCTGGGTCGTCATCGCGCCAGGTCTGCAGCCGTATTTCGATCTCCTGGGCCACCTTCCGGTCATGCCGATCGTGCTGCATGAGCCAGGTGGTGGCGCACAGTTCCCACAGCCGGCGGTAGCTCTGGTAGCCATCCCAGGTCCGCACGTCGAAGCCGTAGGCGTCGGCGAAGTCCCGGTAGCACTGGTCGGGCCGGCCGAAGCGAGTGACCACGACGGCGGTGTGTACCAGGTCCCACTCGCGTGGCCCGATGGACACTTGCTCGAAGTCGATGAGCACCGGTTGGCCAGCGCGGAACAGGACATTTCCCACCTCCGCTTGGCCGTGGACGACGCCCGCGGGTAACGCCGGCTGCACCTCCTCCAACTCGCCAGCAATGCGCTTGGACCACTGGGTGAGCATCCTGACGTCCTCAGCCGCGTAGTGCTCTCGCTGCTGCGCCAATCGCCGGTCGGATGACGCGAGCTGGCGCCACGGCTGCAGTGGCACCCGCAGGTCAGTAGTGCGCTGGTGAAAGATGCGCACCAGCTGCCCCAGCGCGCCGTGAACGTTATCTTGCTCAGGCTCCGCGAGCCGTTCCCACACCGTTCCCAGGCAGTTCAGTGCCTTGAGCGGCTGCGCCGCAACGTCGTCGGCGAGACACCCGGTGGGGACACCGAGCCGGGCGAAGTCGCGGACCAGCTCGATCTCCCGCTGCACATCAGCTTCGCTCATGCCAGGACGCATAACCCGCAGCACATGCGCCTCGTCGACCCCGAACACAGCGTTGCTCCCGAAGCGCAACAGCTCCAGGTCGGACACTGACAGCCCGACCTGTTGGCACATCGCCACTGCTGCCCGCCGGGCGTCCGTCGCGCTCCAGCCCATAAGTCAGCATGCCTGACGGCACTGCGCGCTGCTCATCATGAATGAGACGATCATTTCGTGTAACGGATACCGCCTGGGGCGGCACTGACGTGGCGTGACGGAAAATGGTTGGCACAAGGTCGACCCCGCCGACGTTCCGGACGACGGGCGGGTGCGCAGTGTCGTGGTGGACGGCCGCACGGTCGCGCTGTCCCGGTGCGGGGCTCGGCTCGGCGCGCTGGACAACCGCTGCCCGCATCAGGGCGGGCCGCTGGGGGAGGGTTCCATCGAGAAGGGGCTGCTGCGCTGCCCCTGGCACGGTTACGACTATGACCCACTGACGGGTCGGCCGCCCGCGGGGTTCTCCGACGGTGTCACCGCCTACCCGGTGCAGGAGCGCGCCGATGGCGTCTACGTCCAGCTACCGCCCGTCAAAGCGCAGGTCCGCACGGTCGCCGACGTCATGGTGGAGACGTTGATCGCGCACGGCGTGAGCCACGTGTTCGGCATGGTCGGGCACTCCAACCTGGGCTTCGCCGATGCGCTGCGGCGAGCCGAGCAGCGCGGTGAGTTGACCTACATCGGCATCCGGCACGAGGGCGCGGCGGCGTTCGCGGCCAGCGCCTACGGGAAGCTGACCGGTCGCCCAGCGGCCTGCTTCGCCATCGCCGGCCCAGGCTCGACGAACCTGCTTACCGGGCTGTACGACGCCAAGCTCGACCAGTCTCCGGTGGTGGTGATCTCCGGGCAGGTGCCGTCGAAGGTGCTGGGCCGCGGGGCCTTCCAGGACGTCGACCTGTCGGCGGTGTTTCGTGATGTCAGCGTGTCGACGAATACCGTGCTGTCCGGCAGCGATCACGCCGAGCTGGCCGCGTTGGCGGTCAAGCACGCGGTCGACGGGCGCGGCGTGGCGCATCTGGTGCTGCCCGACGAGGTGCAGGTGCAACCGTCGCAAGCACCCGCCGCGCCGCCGGGAGGCCGGTTCTCCGATCGGCGGATCCGGCCCGACGACGCCGCGCTACAGCACGCAGCCGCGCTAGTCCGGGACGCACGACGGCCGGTAATCATCGTCGGGCATGGCGCCCGCCGGGCCGCCCCCGAAGTTCGCCAGCTCGCCGAGCGGCTCAACGCGCCGGTGCTCACCACGTTCAAGGCCAAGGGCCTGATGCCCGATACCCACCCGCTGGGTGCCGGCGTGCTCGGCCGCAGCGGCACCCCGGTGGCCAGTTGGCTGATGAACGAGTCCGACGTGCTCATCGTCGTCGGGGCGTCGTTTTCCAACCACACCGGGATCGCACCGTACAAGCCGATCGTGCAGATCGACGACGACCACGCCGCCATCGGGCGCTTCAACGCCGTCACCGTCGACGTGCTCGGGGATGCGTCGTTGGCGCTGACCGCATTGATCGGCAGCTTGGACGAGGTGAAGGCCATCGACCAGCGGCCGGATCTGGCCGAGCGGTGGGCGATCTGGCGAGCCGAGAAGGCCCGCCGCGCCACAGACGACCGCGGCCGCGGCGTCGGTGCCGCCGCGGTCTTCCACGCGCTGTCTCAGCACCTACCGGCCGACGCCGTGGTGACGGTGGACGTCGGCAACCACGCCTACTCGCTGGGCCGGTACCTGGAGTCCAAGGGGCAGCCGGTGCTGATGTCGGGCTACCTCGGGTCCATCGGCTTCGGCTATCCCGCCGCGCTGGGCGCCTGGGCGGCCGCACCGCAGCGGCCCATCGTCGCCGTCACCGGGGATGGCGGTTTCGGGCAGTACGCCACCGAGCTGACTACCGCGGTGAAATACGGTATCCCGATCAAGCACGTGCTGCTGGACAACCATGCCCTCGGCAAGATCAGCAAGGAACAGCTAGCCGAGGACTACCCGGTGTGGCACACCTCGCTGCACAACCCGGACTGGGCCGGCTACGCCCAGCTGTGCGGCGCCACCGGCATCCGCGTGACCAGCCGCGATCAACTCGATGAGGCGATGACCACATTGTTCGCCTCCGATGGCCCCGCATTGCTGCATATCGAGCAGGACGCCGAACTTCTCTAGACGCCAGGGAGTACAGCAATGGCCGAACCGCGGTATGACGATTTGAAGGCGCTGTTCATCAACTGCACGCTCAAGCGCTCACCGGAGATCAGCAACACCCAGGGGCTGGTGGACCTGAGCATCCACATCATGGAAAAGCACGGTGTGCAGGTCGAAGGGTTGCGGGCAATCGACCACGACATCGCCACCGGGGTATGGCCGGACATGACCCAGCACGGCTGGGCGACCGACGAATGGCCGGCGATCTTCGACAAGGTGCTCGCCGCGGACATCCTGGTGATCGCCGGGCCGATCTGGCTGGGCGACAACAGTTCCATCACCAAGCAGGTCATCGAGCGGCTGTATGGCTGCTCGCACCTGCTCAACGACGCCGGCCAGTACATCTACTACGGCCGGGTGGCCGGCTGCCTGATCACCGGCAACGAGGACGGGGTCAAGCACTGCGCGATGAACGTGCTCTACAGCCTGCAACACCTGGGCTACACCATTCCGCCGCAGGCCGACGCGGGCTGGATCGGCGAAGCCGGACCGGGACCGTCCTACCTGGACCCCGGCTCGGGTGGCCCGGAAAACGATTTCACCAACCGGAACACCACCTTCATGACCTGGAACCTGATGCACATGGCTCGGATACTCAAAGACGCCGGCGGCATCCCGGTGTACGGAAACCAGCGCTCGGAATGGGACGCCGGTTGCCGATTCGATTTCGAGAACCCCGAACACCGCTGAAGGCATGTCTCAGGTCGGCCAAACGGTCACCGGCACGTTGCGGGCAGCGAAGATGCCCCGGGGATAAAACTCCAATGGCGTTCCGGGGGTCAACCGGATGTCGGCGTACCGGTCTAGCAGTACGCCGACCGCGACCTTGGCTTCCAACCGGGCCAGCAGGTGGCCGATGCAGAAATGGATGCCGTGCCCGAACGCCAGGTGGCGGTTGCCGCTGCGGTGGATGTCGAACCGGTCGGGGTCGGCGAACTCCCGCTCGTCCCGGTTGGCGGACAGCAACCACGGCGTGACGATCGCATCGGCCGGGATGACCTGCCCGCCCAGCTCTGCCTCGACCGAGGTGACCCGGCCGACTTGGGTGAACGAGGGCCGGTATCGCAGCACCTCCTCGATGGTGAGTTCGACCAGGGAGCGGTCCGCGCGCAGCTGTGGCCACACCTCGGGATGCTCGTCGAGGCACAACGCCGTGTTGCCCAGCAGCGCGGTGGTGGTGATGTGCCCGGCGAGCAGCAGCACCATGGAGAAGTTCACCACCTCCTCGTCGGACAGCCGCTCACCGCCGGCCTCCACCGTGGCCAGCCTGCTGATCAGGTCATGTCCCGGATTGGCCCGCCGATCGGCGCAGTGCTCGCCCAAGTAGGCAATCATGTCCGCGGCGGCCTCATCGATCATTTTCGCCAGCCGCGGATCATTCGGATCGGCTATATCACGGTTGAACAGCCGGTCAGCCCAGGTCCGAAACAGCTGACGGTCGGAGGCCGGCAGCCCGAGCAACTCAGCGATCACCGTCACCGGCAACGGGTAGGCCAGCGCGGACACCAGGTCGAACTCGGCGGCGCCTCCGGTGGCGTCGAGCAGCTCGCGGGTGACCTCGGCGATGCGCGGGGTGAGGCCGGTGACGACCTTCGGGCTGAATGCGGCACCGACCAGCCGGCGCAGCGCGTGATGGCGTGGCGGGTCGGTGCGGGTGAGGTTGCCTTGGGAGAACTTCTCCCCGATCGGCAGCACCCGGCCCACCTCGGAGGAGAAGACCTGCGCGTCGGAGATCGCATAGGCCACGTCGGCGTAGCGGAACACGTGCCAGATGCCGTATCCGTCGCGCCACACCGGATGCTCGTCGCGCATCTCACGGAGCCAGCACAGCAGCGTGCGGCCGCCATCGTCCTGGCTCGGTGGGACGGTGTGTGTTTCGACGGTCATGGTTACTCCTGTGGGGCGCGATCGCCTGGGGAGTGCACTCGGACAGGCCCTCAGCGGGTCTGGTAAAGACTGGCGGCGTAGGCGGGGCCGTAGTAGCGCTCGAGCTCTTCCAGCGTGTCGTCGGGGCGTTCCAGACACCGGGCGATCTGTGCCTTCGACGGCACTGACGTGGGGTCCCAGCTATCCGGCTGCCACAGGTGCGAGCGCAGGAACGCCTTCGGGCAGTGGTAGAAGAGCTGCTCGATCTCGACGATCAGCGCCAGCAGTGGCCGGTGGTCCTTGACTTTCATCTGATCGAAGAAGGGTGCCTCGCGCACCAGCCGCGCGCGGCCGTTGATCCGCAATGTGTCGCCGCGTCCGGGAATGAGGTACACCAGACCGACGTGCGGGTTGGTCAGGATGTTGCGGTAGCCGTCGCCACGGCGGTTGCCGGGCCGCTCGGGAATGGCGATCGTCGTGTCGTCGAGTACGAGGGTGAAACCTGGTGGGTCCCCCTTCGGGGAGACGTCGCAGCTGCCGTCCGCTGCTGACGTGGCCACCAGGCACAACGGCGAATTAGCCAGCCACTGCTTGTCGTAGTCGTGCAGGTACTGCCGGTCTTTGTTCGCGACGTAGGCACGCGGCTCACCGAGAACTTCTCGCAACTGCGCCTCTGAAGTGATCTCCGTCTCGGTCTGGCACCCGCTGTTCATGACCTCAACCGTACGCAGGACCGCCGGCACCGGCTGGTCACTTTTCCGCCCGGTTCCACCCGCCCAGGGCCTTCTGGATGCAGACTGCCGTTTTCGGGGGCTACAAAAAGGCAGTCTGCATCCAGAAGGCCCTTTGGAGGTGAGACTTGTGCGGGACGAGTTCTTGTCCAGGGGGCTGGATGAGGTGCTGGGTCGGCCGGCGGCGGGGCAGGCGGAGCGGCGGGCGCTGGCATTGTTCGCAGCGGTGGCCGCGTCGGTGCCGGCGTACCAGGCGTTTCTCGCCGAGCACGGGATCGACCCGGCGCAGGTGCGCAGCATCGACGATTTCCGAGCACTGCCGCTGCTGACCAAAGACAACTACCTGCGCCGGCATCCGCTGGCGCAGCTATGCCGCGGTGGACAGCTGTCGGGATGCGACATGATCGCGGTGTCCTCCGGATCCACCGGGGAGCCCACCTTCTGGCCGCGGTCGGTGGCCGACGAGTTCGCCGTGGCTACCCGGTTCGAGCAGGTCTTTCACGACAGCTTCGCCGCTGATCAGCGCACCACCTTGGCCGTGGTGTGCTTCGCGCTGGGCACCTGGGTAGGCGGGATGTACACCGCGAGCTGCTGCCGGCACCTGGCAGCCAAGGGTTACCCGATCACGGTGATCACCCCGGGCAGTGACGTCGAGGAGATCCTGCGGGTGATCACCGCGCTCGGGCGGGAATTCGAGCAGGTGGTCCTGCTCGGATACCCGCCGTTTCTCAAGGGCGTCGTCGACATCGGTCTGGCCAGAGGCGTGCCATGGCCGGAATACCACGTCAAGTTGGTGCTGGCCGGTGAGGTCTTCAGCGAGGAGTGGCGCACGTTGATGGGCCAGCGGACCGGCGGTGCCAACTCGTGTTTTGACTCGGCGTCGCTGTATGGCACCGCCGACGCCGGGGTGCTGGCCACTGAGACGCCGTTGTCGGTCTGCATCCGCCGTTACCTGGCGCAGCATCCGGACGCCGCGCGGGAGCTGTTCAGCCAGTCGCGGCTGCCCACGCTGGCCCAGTACGACCCGCGCAGCCGGCTGTTCGAGACGGAAGGCTCGACCCTGCTGTTCACCGGCGACAACGGGATCCCGTTGATCCGCTACCACATCGCCGACACCGGCGGTCTCACACCATTCGACGGCATGCTCGCTTTCCTCGCCGACCACGGCTTCGACCCCATCGCCGAACTCGGCGGGCGGCCGAGCGTCCGCGAGTTGCCGTTCGTGCACGTATTCGGACGCTCGCAGTTCGCGGTGTCCTACTACGGCGCGAACATCTACCCGGAGAACATCACCGTCGGTCTGGAGCAGCCCGCGGTCGCGGCCTGGGTCACCGGCAAGTTCGTCATGGAGTCTAGGGAGGACGCCGACCGCGACCGCTATCTGGCGATCGCCGTTGAGCTGGCTGCTGGGGTGGCCGGCAACGAGCAGATCCGGGATGCGGTAGCCCAGTCGATCGTCACCCAGCTTCGCCGGCTCAACAGCGAGTTCGCCCACTACACCCCGCCGCCACACCAACTTCCCCGGGTGACCCTGCACGCCAACCGGGATCCGGAGTACTTCCCGCCCGGCGTCAAGCACCGCTACGTCCGCTAATCCCAGTTGAGCTAAAACTCCCCGACTGCTGCCGCCCGCCAGTATCACGTCACTGTCGCGTTCCCCTCTCGCTGACCATCCCTTCATTTTACCTGTCATCTCCCTGTGAATTTCCAGGGAGCCTGAAAAAGCCGTAAAAATAGTGGTCGTGGCGGCGACGTATTGGGTATGCGACGCCTATTGATACCGGTGACGACGGCGCTACTGTGCATTACCGGCGCCGGTCTGGCGTCAGCGGCGGTCGGGCCGAAGACGGTTCATCGTCCGGCTGCGCTGCTCGCGCCGCACAGCGTCCCGGTGCCCAGCCCGCCGGCGTCGATTGCCGACGACCAGCCCGTTGTCGTTAACCAGGCCGCCGTGACGGCGCGCGTGAAGCAGGCGACGCAAGCGGTCGTACCCGAGGCCCAGATCGGCTTCGAGGTCTTCGACCGCACCACGGGCAGCGTGCTGGCCAGTGAAAATGCTGACCAGCCGATGGCGTCCATGTCCGTGGTCAAGTTGCTGATCGCGCTGGATGTGCTGGCTCGGGACAACTGGGCGGCGCCGGATCCGGGCACGCAGCAGCAGTTGCACCAGATGCTCGCCAACAGCGACGACCAGATCGCCAACGACTTGTGGACGGCCGGCGGCGGCCCCGCCATCGTGACCAGAATGGCCAGCTTGCTGCGGCTCACCGGCACCCGACCGCCTGATGATCCCGGCGAGTGGGGCGACACGATGATCACACCGCAGGATATGGTGACTGTTTACCGATATGTCACGGATCAATTACCAAAAAATAATCAGGATTTAATTCTTGGTGCGTTGTCAGGCGTGACGAAGGTGGCCGCGGATGGTTTTGATCAGTATTTCGGTATACCGGACGGGATGCCGAATACCAGCTGGGCGGTCAAGCAGGGTTGGGGGACCAGCGGTTCGCAGGCCGTGATGAACAGCACCGGCCTGGTCGGACCGGGCTGGCGCTATGCCGTGGTCGTGCTCGCCGCCGCGCCGGCTAACTCGTACGCCACGTTGCCCGCCGCGGTCACCGCCGCAGCCGGCGCATTGGCGGACTTGGTCCATCCAACACTGTCATAGCCCAGCCTTATGCTCGAACCGTGACGGGTGCTCGAGTCCTGGCGGTCGGTGCGGCGCTCGCGCTGGTGCTGGCTGGCTGCGCCTCGAAAGGCACACAGAACCAGACCGGTGACACGGTGAACCTGGGCGCGTCGATGTCATTGAGCGGTGCCCTGGAAAAGGAAGGCAAGCTGACCCAGCAGGGCTACGACTACTGCGTCAGCACGGTCAACGCCAAGGGTGGTGTTCCCGTCGGCGGCCGGATGCTACGGCTGCACGTCGACTACCAGGACGATCAGTCCCAGCCCGATATCGCCGGTCAGCTGGTGGACCAGTTCAACGACAAGGGCTACAAGCTGATCCTGGGTCCGTACGGCTCGGCCACCACGGGTGCGGCCATGGCGGTCGTCGAGCGCAACGGCCAGGTGATGGTGGACAGCTCCGGCGCCGACGACAAGCTGTTTAGCAAGGGCTACCAGCGGACCTTTGCGGTGCTGTCCCCAGCGTCGGTATACGCAGCGTCCATTGTCAACGCGATCAATGAGTTGGCCACGCCCAAGCCGCGCAGCATGGTGTTCCTCTCCGCTGACGACGGGTTCTCCAAGACGGTCGCCGCGGCCGGCGAGGCGCAAGCCACGAGTCTGGGCTTCACGGTATTGCCCACTCAGCAGTTCCCCGCCGGGGCCACCGACGTATCCAGCGCGCTGACCAAGATCAAGGCGAGCAAGCCGGATGTGATCGTCGGCTCGGTGCATCTGGCGGAGGGCATCGCGATCGTCAAGCAGGCTGCGGAACTGGGTGTGCAGCCGGCCGGGGGCTTCGCCGAGACGGTCGCTCCGCCGACCCCGGACTTCGTCGCAACCCTGGGCGCCAAGGCCAACGGCGTGCTCAGCTCCAGCCAGTGGGTGCCCGAGGTGAAGGGCTCCGACGCGTTTGTCGGCGCCGCCGCCGACTACCGCAACGGCTTTCGAGCTGCGTTCGGTCAGGATCCGGAGTACCACAACGCTGAAGCCACCGCCGCCTGCCTGGCCATGGTTCTCGCCGTGCGCAACGCCGGCTCGATCGACGCGGACAAGGTGCGAGACGCCTTGGCGCGGCTGGACGAGCAGTCGTTTTTCGGCCCACTGAAGTTCAACAACCGCGGCGAGAACGTCACCAAGCCGATGTCAGTGGTCCAGATTCAGAACGGCAAGCTGGTCACCGTCTGGCCTGCCGACCAGGCCGCTGGCCGGCTGGTCTGGCCAGGCGCCAGCGGGTGAGCGCGCTGGCGCAGGCCACCGTCTACGGGCTGCTGCAGGGCGGCCTCCTCGCGATGATCGCGGTCGGGTTCTCCCTGGTGTGGGGCGTGATGAACGTCATCAACCTGGCGCATGGCGCCTACGTGCTACTCGGCGCCTACACCGCCTGGGAGCTACACGCTGCATGGGGGCTGGACCCACTGATCGGTGCGGTGGCCGGTGGTCTGCTGATGTTCGGCGTGGGGTACGCGGTGCAGCGGTTGCTGGTCAACAAGATCGTCAACGCGCCGATCTTTTTGACCCTGTTGTTGACGTTCGGGTTGCAGTTGGTGCTGGTGCAAGGCATGGCGGTGGTGTTCAGCGCCGACTACCGCTCGATTGCGACGTCGTATGCGTCTCAGGCCTTCACGTTGCAGTCGTTGGCGATCGGTGACGTCCGGGTGCCCTACGGCAGGCTGCTCGCCTTCGGGCTGGCGGTGCTGGCCACCGCGGCTTTGGTGGTGTTCGCCCAGCGCAGCCGTACTGGCATCGCCATTTTGGCCACCGGGATGGACCGCACCGCAGCCCGGCTGATGGGCATCAACGCCCGCCACGTGTACGCGTTGACCGCGGGCATCGCCGCAGCACTGGCTGGTGCGGCCGGCGCTTTGGTGGGTCTGGTCGGCACGTTCAGCCCGCCGGATGCAGCCCGGTTCACCCTGCTCAGCTTCGTGATCTCGGTCCTCGGCGGGTTGGGCAACATGTACGGCGCGCTGCTGGGCGGGCTGGTGCTCGGTGTGGTGCAGGCCTGGGCCGGCCAGTACCTGCCCGGGACGTGGGTGAACGCGGTGGCCTTCGCCGTGCTGGTTGGTGTGCTGATCGTGCGGCCGGCAGGGCTGGCCGGTCGGGCGTTTTACGAGGCTCGGGTGGAGGCGACGTGAGTCGCCCGGTGGTGGTTTGGGCGCTGGCCGGAGCTGTGGTGGTGGTCGGGATGGTCTTGCTGCCCAGCCAGCTCTATACCGGGCAGGTGCGAGTGGTGACCGCCGTGCTGATGTTCGTCGCTCTGGCCCAGGCGTGGAACATCATCGGCGGCTTGACCGGCTACGCCTGCTTCGGCCAGGTCGCGTTCTTCGGGATCGGTGGTTATGCCACCGCGGTGCTGATGGAGCACGCGAACTGGTCGTTCTGGGCGGCGCTGCCGGTCTGCGCGCTCGGGTGCGCGGTGTTCGCCGCGCTGATCGGGCTGCCGTTGCTGCGGTTGCGCGGTCACTACTTCGCCATCGCCACGCTCGGGGTCGCCGAGGGGATGCGGGAGGTGGTCACCAACCTGGGTTGGCTCACCGGTGGGGGAGCCGGCATCACCGTGCCGACGGTGGGTGGGCGGGGGACTGCGTGGCTCGGCAATGATGGCTTCTACCTGCTATTTCTGGCGTTGGCCGCGCTGGCCGTGGCGGTGGTCGCGCTGATTGCGCGCAGCCGGTTCGGCTACGGCCTGCGGGCGATCAACCAGGACGAGGACGCCGCGGCAGCGGCTGGGGTGAACACCACCCGCGCCAAGGTGGCGGCGCTGGCCATCTCCGCGGCGCTGACCGGGCTGGTCGGCTCGGCGTACGCCTTCCAGCAGGTCACCATCTACCCGCAACGGCTGTTCGACGTGGAGATCACGGTGATCATGATCGTGATGGTGGTGATCGGGGGCGCGGGGACGGTGCTCGGGCCGCTGATCGGTGCGGTCGGGTTGCAGTTCGTGTCGGAGTACCTGCGCCAGCACTACCCGCAAGAGCACATCCTGGTGCTCGGTGCGGTGATCATACTCGTCGTGCTGCTGTTTCCGTCCGGTCTGGCTGGGGTGCGCGGTCGCTCCGGAGTGCTGGACACGATCCGGGCCTACCGGCTGTGACCGTGGCTTCGGAAACCCAGGGGCGACTGGAGACCCCCATCCTCGAAACGCGCAGTCTGACCCGCCGGTTCGGGGCGTTGCGGGCGTTGTCCGGAGTGTCGGTCGTCGTCCAGCCCGGCACGGTCCTGGGGGTGATCGGCCCGAACGGCGCCGGCAAGTCCACTCTGATCAATCTGATCACCGGGCACCTGCGGCCGACCGCGGGCACCGTCCTGGTGGACGGCGTGGATATGACGGGTGTGGCACCGTGGCGGATCGCGCACGCCCGGGTGGCTCGCACTTTCCAGATCGTCAAGCCGTTTCGCGGTCTGACGGTGCGGGAGAACGTGGCTATCTCCGCGATGTACGGCGGTGTCCGGGGCGTTCGTAAGCGGATGGCGTTTGAGCTGGCTGATGAGGTGCTGGAACGGCTTGGTCTGACTGGGTTGGCGGCCCGCAGCCCGGCCGAGTTGTCCGTGGGCGACGCGCGGCGGCTGGAACTGGCCCGGGCGCTGGCGGCTAAACCCCGGCTGCTGCTGCTCGATGAGGTGATGGCGGGGCTGCGCGCTGCGGAGATCCAGTCCATGGTCGAGCTG
>DATELN010000164.1:0-7042 GCA_035276605.1 Pseudonocardiaceae bacterium
GTTCCCGCCGTCGGGACCACCCAGCGGCATGAACTTCTCCCGGTGCACCGACATGCAGCCGTGACCACCGTCGCCAGCGGCGACGGAAATCACCACCCGATCCACAAAGCGGGACACGTCTGCACTTCCTCAGTTCACTTGCGATCGCTCGGCACAACGCCGACGAGGGGCGGGCCGGTTCTCGCCGGTCCCGCCCCTCGTCGGGGTGCGTCGTGGGGGGCCGGATCAGGCCTCAGCCGGGACGATGTTGACAGTCTTGCGCCCACGCTTGGTGCCGAACTGGACCGAGCCCGCTTCGAGAGCGAACAGCGTGTCATCGCCACCACGGCCGACATGCACGCCCGGGTGGAACTTGGTGCCGCGCTGCCGGACGAGGATCTCGCCTGCGTTGACCATCTGGCCGCCGAAACGTTTCACCCCAAGCCGCTGAGCGTTGGAGTCGCGGCCATTCCGGGAGCTGGATGCGCCTTTTTTGTGTGCCATTGGTGCTCACACCCTCGTCAGTGTCTTCTTCCCAGTCTTTCCACGGCCAAACCGGTCAGCGATTGATGCCGGTGACCTCAACGCGGGTCAGCTGCTGCCGGTGACCCTGACGCTTGTGGTAGCCGGTCTTGTTCCTGAACTTGTGTATCCGGATCTTCGGTCCCTTAACCTGCGCGACGACCCGGCCACGGACCGACGTCGTGCCGAGAGCGGCCGCATCAGCGGTCACCGTGGAGCCGTCAACCAGCAGCACCGCGGGCAGGCTGACCTCGGTCCCGGGCTCGCCGGGAAGCTTTTCCACCTCGACGACGTCCCCAACGGCCACCTTGTACTGCTTGCCGCCGGTCTTCACGATCGCGTACATCGGGTGGTACTCCTGGCTGCTCGAACTGGCATGGACTGATCAAGGCTGAGGCTGCCGACTCGCAACGGCACATGCGCATTGCGTTCACAGACCTAGGCCCGCCGAACTGGCGGGCCGCGCCCACGAGGGTACGGCCCGCCGTCAGGCTGGGTCAAACCGGGGTGCCCACCTCACGTGCGGTTCCGCGAATCACCGGACTGGCCGGATCGACATTGTCCGGTAAGTCGGTGGAAGGCGGCCCGGCGGGGCGGGAAGCGGTTCGGCGGCGGCGCGTCACCGTTCGTGGTGCGAGTTGCGTAGGCACGCTCGGCGCGTCGGTGGCCGGTGGCGCCTGGTGGTCCGCGGCTGGGGGTGCTGCCGGCGCGGCATCATCCGGCACCGGCATGGAGTCTGCACCGTCCGTGGATGCCGGCGCGGGCGCTACCTCCTCCGCATCCGGTGCCGGCATGATCACCTGATCTGAACCGGTGGACGCGCCTGCGGAGCCACGTCCGCGAGACCGGGACCGACGACCGTTCACCGTGCCGGAGTCCCTGGTTCCCGACGATGCCGCCGATGACGTGCCGCTCGACACCGGCTGGTTGCGGACACTCACCGGCTCCGCGGACACCAGCACACCGCGACCCTTGCAATGCTCGCAGACACTGGAGTACGCCTCCAGCAGCCCAGTCCCGACCTTCTTGCGGGTCATCTGCACCAAGCCCAAGGACGTAACCTCGGCGACCTGATGCCGGGTGCGATCCCGGCCCAGACATTCCGTCAGCCGGCGCAGCACCAAGTCTCGGTTCGACTCGAGCACCATGTCGATGAAGTCGATGACGATGATCCCGCCAATGTCCCGGAGCCGGAGCTGCCGGATGATCTCCTCGGCGGCCTCCAGGTTGTTCCGGGTAACGGTTTCTTCGAGGTTGCCGCCGGATCCCGTGAACTTGCCGGTGTTGACGTCGATCACCGTCATTGCCTCGGTGCGGTCGATGATCAGATAACCGCCGGAGGGCAGCCACACTTTGCGATCTAGCGCCTTGGTGATCTGCTCGTCGATCCGGAACTCGGCGAACACATCTTCCGTGCCGGTGTGCCGGCGCACCCGGGGCATCAGGTCCGGGGCAACGTGGCGGACGTAACCATCAACGGTGTCCCATGCATCGTCGCCCTGGACGACCAGCTCCCGAAAATCCTCGGTGAACAGGTCCCGGACCACCTTGACCAACAGATCAGGTTCCTCGTACAGCAGCTCGGGTGCGGTGGCCTTGTTTGCGGATCCACCGGAACCGTCTGGCGATGTGCCGGACTTGCTCAGGATGACCTCCCACTGCGCCTGCAACCGGCGGACGTCGCGGGATAGCTCATCCTCGCTGACCCCTTCGGACGCGGTCCGGATGATCACGCCGGCGTCGTCGGGGACGATTCGCTTGAGTACCTCTTTGAGACGCTTACGCTCAGTGTCGGGCAGCTTGCGGCTGATACCGGTGGCCCGACCGCCCGGCACATACACCAAAAAGCGGCCCGGCAAGCTGATCTGCGTGGTCAACCGCGCGCCCTTGTGACCCACCGGGTCCTTTGTGACCTGTACCACAACGCAGTCGCCACTGGACAGTGCCTGCTCGATGCGGCGCGCCTTGCCCTCCAGCCCGGCCGCGTCCCAATCCACTTCACCGGCGTAAAGCACGGCGTTGCGCCCGCGGCCGATGTCCACAAAAGCGGCCTCCATGGAGGGCAACACGTTCTGCACCCTGCCCAGATAGACATTGCCAACCAGCGAGCCGGAGCCGGACGTGGTGACAAAGTGCTCGACGAGGATGTCGTCTTCGAGCACCGCGATCTGGGTGCGCTCTGGGCGCTCGCGCACGACCATGGTGCGCTCGACGGCCTCACGGCGGGCGAGGAACTCGGATTCGGACAGGATGGCTACTCGTCGCCTACCGGCTTCCCTGCCATCGCGCCGGCGCTGCCGCTTGGCCTCCAACCGGGTGGAACCGCGGATGGACTGCACCTCATCCTCAGCCACAGCCTTGCTGTCCCGGACGTGCACAACGGTGTCGGGTGGGTCATCCTCACTGATAAGTGCATCCTCATCGCTGCCGTCACGCCGACGTCTACGGCGACGGCGGCGTCGCGCGGTGCCCTCCCCGGGCTCCTCTTCCGGATCTTCCTGGGCCGTGCGGTCCTCGGCGGGCTCGTCGGAGGAGTCGCGGTCGTCCTGGTCGTTGCTGGAACTCTGCTCGTTGGAACCGTCATCGGCGTCGCTGCCGGCTTTACCGCGGCCACGGCCACGCCGGCCGCGCCGTCGCCGCCGCCGGGTGCTGCCATCGGTTTCCGCCTCATCGACCCCAGTCTCATCTGGACCGGCATCGTCCTCAGCATCGCTGTCGAGGTCGAACTGACCGACCGCCGTAGGTTGCGGAGCCGGTGGCAGGAAGACCGGTGCTGCCGAATTGAAGACCGGCCGAGCCGCATTCAATGGCGGCGGCAGGGGCGTCTCCGGTGCACCGTCCTGGGCCACCTCGTCGAGCTCCGTCGAGTCCGGCCCCGGTTCTGGCAGCAAGGTCTGCAGTGCGCGCACGGCCGTCTCGCGGTCGATGCTGGACTGCGCGCTGCGCACGGCTACGCCGAGGTCACCCAAGGCAGCCATGACGTCTTTGCTACTGACCGCCAGGAGCTTTGCTAGGGCATGCACCCGCAATCTATCCGGCAGCGTAGCCGCAAGATCAACTCCCTCGGGCGACGTGGTTGCGGGTGCGTCTGTCTGCCCGCCGATGCCTCCGGCGGGCGCTTTCGTCTTCGCCATTCAACTCCTCCAGCCCCCGGGCGCGTCCCGTATGCCGGGACGCGGCCGCGCAGGGGCCCTGTGCGTTATCCGCCGCCGAGTTCGGCGGTGGCAATCCTGTCTGTCACCGGCAGCTCCGCGGTCTTTCAGCGGTCCACCGGCATGTCCGCGACGTTGTGCTGATCCGACTCATCGTCAGACTCCATCAAAGCCGTCCGGGCGGTTACCCGGTCCGCCATGAGCGGATCGACGAGACCCCCGTCGTCGTCAAGCCAGCCTTGCGCAGTCCGGATCGCTTTCGCGAGCACCGACGACGGAAGTCCGGCGACGGCGCCGAGCGCGCTCAGCACATCGTCGGGTCGCACTGCAGGACTGACCTGTCGTACGACCGCAATGAGTATTCCACACCGGTCGAGCTGATCGGGCACAGGCAGCGCGGTCGGGCAATCTTCAACCTCCAAGGAGATGATCGCGGCCCGGGCGTCGATCGAACGCCGGCCGGCCTTGGTAACGCGCTCAACCAGCACTTCTGGGGCGGCAAGCAGCGCTTGCACCGCTTGGCGGAGCTGCTCTGCGGTTACCCCGCGGACCTCGACGCGCCAGGCGCTGGCCGTCATCCGCTCGGCGAGCCCCCCAGCACTGGCCGGCACGCCCTCGAGGACGGCGAACCCGTCCGGCAGCGCCGCGTCGAGCGTGGCGCAGACCACCTGAGGGTCGAGCTGCTCCGTGAACTGGATCTCGACGTATTCCGCCTCGCTGGCCGCTCCGGTTGGCGCGGCGCCCACCCAGGACACCCTCGGGTGTGGGCTGAACCCCTGCGAGTACGCCACCGGCAAGCCGGTCCGCCGCAACGCGCGCTCGAAAGCCCTGGCGACGTCCCGATGCGAGGCGAACCGCAACTTCCCCCTTTTGGCGTAACGTAGCCGGATTTTCATGAAGCTCCGCTTCTCGTGAGTGCGTAACAGTGTTCTAGCACCGAATGCCACTCACGAGACCCCCCGCGTGCCTTGCACCCGGGGGGTCATAGGGTGCGCGGGCGAAACGCCTCATCCAGCTGGAGGTTACGGGTATTGCTTCGCCTCTTGCGGTTCGCCGCGATCGTGGCAACCGTACTGATGCTGGCCGGCTTGCCCTCTTCGGCTGTTGATCAGGTACCGGAGTGTGCGTCGACCGGCCGGCTGCTGCGTTACGTGGTGCTGTTCGACGCCGGGACACCCGAACAGTCCGCCCAGCAAGTGGTTCACGACGCATGTGGCAGCAACATCGCCTACTACCGGCAGATCGGAGTAGGCGTCGCCACATCCACAGAACCGCGATTCGCGGCCCGGTTCGGACCCGCTCGGGCCTACAGCGCCCAAGCCGAGACAGCCGGCAACCCCTCCCAGGCAGAAATGGCCAGTCCGGTAGTGCCGCCCACGGCCACCCGCCTACCGGCAGTGGCACAACAGCTCAACGCGGATCGATCAAGTGAGCAGTGGGACATGGAGATGATCCATGCACCCCAAGCCAGGTCGATCAGCCCAGGGCGACCGCAGGTGCTGGTCGGGGTGCTAGACGCCGGAGTGGACGCGACACACCCGGATCTGGCCGCCGCAGTCGATCCGACCCGCTCGGCGGGCTGCCTGTCCGGCAAGCCGGATCAGTCTCGAGCCGCGTGGACTCCGAGCACATCCATGCATGGCACCCATGTCGCCGGCATCATCGCCGCAGCTGACGACGGCCACGGCATCACGGGGGTGGCACCCGGCGTGCGGTTGGCCTCGGTGAAGGTGGTCGACGACAGCGGCTTCATCTATCCGGAGTACGCGGTGTGTGGCTTCATGTGGGCAACGCAGCAGCACATGCGTATCGCCAACAACAGTTACTCGCTGGATCCATGGCTGTTGACCTGCTCTAACGTGCCTGGTCAAGCGGTGGCATACGAGGCGGTGCGGCGCGCGGTGGAGTACGCGGCGGCCCACGGAGTGCTCAGTATCGCCGCGGCCGGTAACGAGCAGACGAACCTGGCCAACCCTCAGCAGGACGTGCGCAGCCCCGACAATGTACCCAACCCGCGGCCGCGCCCGGTGGATGCCCATTGCAGCGTGCTGCCCGCGGAACTACCCGGTGTGGTCGCGGTGTCCGCGGTGGGAGCCAAGCGCGTCAAGTCTGACTACAGCTCCTACGGGCTGGGCGTGATCGCCGTGACGGCTCCTGGCGGGGACCGGGCACAGCCGTCGAGTGTCAGTTCCAGCGGCTGTGTGCTGTCCACCGTCCCCGGCGGGTACGGCTATGCGTGCGGTACCTCGATGGCCACTCCGCATGTCACTGGGGTGGCCGCACTGCTCGCCTCCACCCACCCCGAGGCCGGCCCGCACGAGCTGGCGCGCTTACTGCGCCAGCAGGCCGATCCGCTGCCGGGGCCGCTGCCAAACCCGGGCCAGCACGACGATCCGGCGGCGTTCTACGGTGCTGGCCTGGTGGACGCGATGCACGCAGTCAGTGCGCGGCCGGACTGATCGGTAGCAGCTGGCGGCCGCTGGGTCCGACCTGGATGTCGGTGCCCATCGACGGGCAAACTCCACAGTCAAAGCACGGGGTCCACCGGCAGTCGTCCTGCTCGCGGCCACTCAGCGCGTCCTGCCAATCGTCCCAGAGCCAGTCGGGGTCCAGGCCGGAGTCCAGATGGTCCCAGGGCAGTACCTCCTCGCGATGGCGTTCCCGGGTGGTGAACCACTCCAGCGAGATACCCAGCGGGCCGAGTTCGGCCTCACATGCCGCGACCCAGCGGTCGTAGCTGAAGTGCTCGCTCCAGCCGTCGAACCGGCCACCGTCGCGCCACACGCGTTCGATCACCCGGCCGACCCGCCGGTCCCCGCGCGACAGTAACCCCTCGATAAGCGACGGTTTGCCGTCGTGATAGCGCATGCCCACGTTGCGGCCTAGCCGGCGATCACTGTTGATTTCGGTGCGAAGTTTCCGGAGCCGGGCGTCGACGATATCGGGATGTTCTTGAGCAGCCCATTGGAACGGCGTATGCGGCTTGGGCACAAAGGCGCCGATGGAGATCGTGCACCGGATGTCCTTGCTCCCGGTGGTCTCCCGACCGGCTCGGATCACACGATGCGCCATATGGGCGATCTGAAGTACGTCGTCGTCGGTCTCGGTGGGCAGCCCGCACATGAAGTACAGCTTCACCTGCCGCCAACCCGCGCCGAACGCGGTGGCGACGGTGCGGATGAGGTCTTCTTCGGACACCATCTTGTTGATCACGCGGCGGATCCGCTCGGAGCCGCCCTCGGGCGCGAAGGTCAGCCCGGAGCGGCGGCCGTTGCGGGAGAACTCGTTGGCGAGGGTGATGTTGAACGCGTCGACCCGGGTGCTGGGCAGCGACAGCGAGACGTTGGTGTCCGCGTACTGCTCGGCCAGGCCGGAGCACAGGTCGCCGA
>DATELN010000165.1:0-24884 GCA_035276605.1 Pseudonocardiaceae bacterium
CTAGATCCGCGGTGCGTCACCGCGACCCGGTCGCCCTGTTTGGCGAAGGCGTAGGCGATCGCCAACCCGATACCCCGGTTGCCGCCAGTGACAAGAACAGAACGGCCCACCTGCACTCCCTCCGGTCGCGGTTGTGAGTGCGTAACAGTGTCCTAACACTGTTACGCACTCACGACCGAGCCCGCCTCACGGTAGCCGCTGGCCGATGGCCACCGCGCCGGCGGCGGCGAGTATCGCAGTGATGGTGCCCGTGATGAGCCACGGTTTGCTGGCATCGGCTCGCTTGGTTTCGTAGCCGATCTGCTCGCCAAGCGTGTTGACGACGTCGCTGAGCTGGCCGGCGGTGCCGGCGTCGTAGAACTGCCCTCCGGACAGCTCGGCAATCCGCCTGATCGATTCGTCGTCGGTGGGCACCGGCTGGCGCTCACCGTTGATTTCCACTTGGCCGTAGGCAGTGCCGAAGGAGATCGCCGAAATTGGAACCTTGGCGGCAGCTGCGGCGCGGGCTGCGGTGAACCCGCCGCGAGGGTCGTCGCCGTCGGGTGTCGGCACGGTCTGCTTGCCGTCGGTGAGTAGCACGATGCGTGCTGGCGGCGGCCCCTGTGCATCGGGGACCACGGCGCCGAACGCCTCGATGGATGACAAGGCGGCGAAGATCGCTTCCCCCGTACCGGTGGCTTCAGCCAGCTTGAGATTATCGATCGCCCGGATCACGGCGGCCCGTTCAGTGGTCGGCGACACCAGGACCGTGGCTGAACCGGCGAATGACACCAGGCCCAGGTTCACGCCGGGCGTGAGGTCGTGGGCGAACTTCTTGGCCTCCCGCTGGGCGGCTGCGATCCGGCTCGGTTCGATATCGGTGGCCCGCATGGACAGCGACACGTCGATCACCAGCATCACCGTGGCGCGGTTGCGCGGTACCTTCTGTTCCGCCGTCGGGCCGGCCAGCGCGACGGTTAACAGCACCAACCCGGTGAGCAGCAGTACCACCGGCAGGTGCCGATGCCAGCCCTGACGGTTGGGCGCGAGTTGCTCCAGCATGGCGAGGTTGGCAAAACGCAAGATCTGCCGGCGCCGCCGTCCCTGCATCCAGACATAGCCGATCGCCAGTGCTGCGACCACAACCAGTAGCAGGAACCACAGTGGGCTGGCAAAGGCGCCGAATGTCACGCGACGCCTCCGGACCAGAGCCGTTTGCGGGCAACCGCGAAACGCACCATGTCAGAGACCCAGTCCGAGTCGGTGCGCAGCGTCAACTGGGCAGCACCGCATCGCCGCAAAGCACTGGCCACCTCGTCACGATGCGCGGCAGCCGCGGCGGCGAACTCCCGGCGCAGCAGCGGCGTGGTCACCACCTCCTTCTGCCGCCCTGTCTCTGGATCTGCCAGTACCACCGTGCCCATGTCCGGCAGTTCAAGATCTCGCGGATCGAGCACCTCAATGGCGATCAGGTCATGCCGAGCGGACAAACCGCGCAGCGGCCGTTCCCAGTCGAAGGCGTCCCCGAACCGCGGACCCAGGAAGTCTGAGATCAGGGCGACCAGTCCGCGGCGTCGCGGTGGGCGGCGCAGCATCTCGAGTGTCCCGGCCAGGTCGCCGCGCACACCCTCGGCGGCTCGCGGTAGCTCGGCGATCCGGCGAATCATTCCCCGGGCATGCGGTAGGCCGCCGCGCGCCGGGATCCGCAGCGTGTCCGCGCCGGTGCTCACCACAGCACCGACCCGGTTACCGCCGCCCCTGGTCAGATGCGCCACCGCGGCGCAGGCAGCTACCGCGAGCTCGCGCTTGTCACACTCCGCCGTGCCGAAGTCCAGGCTCGCCGACAAGTCGACGGCCAGCCAACTCTCCAGCTCGCGGTCGGCGACGGTCTCGCGGATATGCGGTTCGGTGGTGCGCGCGGTCACCGCCCAGTCCATCCGGCGGACGTCGTCGCCGGGCTGGTAATGCCGCGCTTCACCCGGCTCGGTGCCTGGCCCCGGCACCAGTCCCAAATGGTTACCTTGCAGCAGCCCGTCCAGCCGGCGCCGGACGGTCAGCTCCAACGCGCGGAGCCCGGCCTCCATGCGTCCCTCACGCAGTTCCGGCGGCGCCCACCGGCGCCGCTCGCCCTGCTCACCCCGCTCGCCGCGCGCCGCCATCGCCTCGTCAACTCTGCCCAGCTACCCCGGCCGGCGTTCCTGAGTCACCCGTCACCGGATCGGAGTTCCGGGGACGGGCGGATACCTGGGGCAACGGCACGGTCTGTAGCACTCGGGTAACGATGTGTTCCACCGGCACACCGTCCGCTAGTGCGTCGTAGGACAGCACCAGGCGGTGGCGCAGCACGTCACCGGCAATGTCGATGACATCCTGCGGCAACACGTAGTCTCGCCCGCGGATCAACGCCATGGCACGGGCGGCCGCCACGATGCCCAAGCTGGCCCGCGGGGAAGCGCCGTAAGCCACCCACCCAGCCACGTCGGAAAGCCCATGGTCGGCTGGTGTTCGGGTCGCGAGTACCAGCCGCACCACGTAGTCGACCAGGGCGTGGTGCACGAATACCCGCGCGGCGACTTGCTGCAGACGGACCAACTCGGAAGGGTCGAGCACCCGATGCGGTTGCGGTGGCTGCACGCCCATCCGATAGATGATCTCCCGCTCCTCCTCTACCGTGGGGTACTGCACCAGGATCTTGAATAGAAATCGGTCGCGTTGCGCTTCGGGAAGCGGGTAGACGCCCTCATTCTCGATCGGGTTCTGGGTGGCCAACACAAGGAATGGCGCGGGCGTCGGGTAGGTGGTACCGCCGATCGAGACGTGCCGTTCCGCCATGACTTCCAGCAGTGCAGACTGCACTTTGGCCGGCGCTCGGTTGATCTCATCGGCGAGTACGAAATTCGCCATCACGGGTCCAAGCTCGACATCGAACTGCTCCCGGCCCTGCCGGTAGATGCGGGTACCGAGAATGTCGGCAGGAACCAGGTCAGGCGTGAATTGGATACGCGAGAACGTGCCGCCCACCACGCGAGCGATGGTCTCCACGGCAAGGGTTTTGGCTACCCCTGGCACGCCTTCCAGGAGCAGGTGACCGCCGGCCAGCAGGCCGACGAGCATCCGCTCGACCAGCCGATCCTGCCCTACGATCACCCGCTGGATCTCGAATACCGTCTGCTCGATCAGCTCGGCGTCTTTGGCCGGGGACATGGGACGGCCGGTGCGGCTGGCCGAACCGGATACCGGCGGGGGCGCCCCGCCGTCGGCGTCGCTCACGGGTCCTCCTCGCACAAGTCCGTTCGGGCGCAAGACAACCGTGGCACACTGCGTTTGCCGCAGACATGGCAGCATCCACCGACACCCACGGTTGCCGGATCCAGGCAGACCCAACCCCGGTGGCGGTGTGGCGGCTGTGAAGGTTCTCGCTGCGTTTACAGCATCCGTACGGCGTAGGGCATGATCCCGTCGTAGCGCACCGAGGTGACGCGCACCGCAGCGCCCGAATACGGCGCTTCGATCATCTGCTCGCCACCGATGTACAGGGCCACGTGGTGGACGTCTCCGTCGGTGCCCCAGAACAGCATGTCGCCGGGACGCTTCTGAGCCAGCGGCACCTTCCGGCCGGAGTTGTACTGAAAGCCGCTGTAGTGCGGTAACGAATAGCCTAGTGCTCGGGAGAAGACGTAGATCATCAATCCGGAGCAGTCGAAACCGATCTTGCGGTAGTCCCCGAATGAATCGGCGACACCGCCATCCCGAACGCCGATGGTCGGGCCCGCGGCGTCACCGCCTCCCCAGGAGTAGCGGATCCCGAGTTGGCTCATCGCCCGGTTGATCACGGATTGTGCGGAGGTGGCCATGGCCCGTGACCCACTAGTCGCGGCGCTGCGCTCGGCCGCTGTGGCTGCTGCCGCTGCGGCAGCGGCGGCAGCAGCCTGTTCCCGATCCCGCTGCGCTCGCCACTCCTCGTAGCGTTGGCGTTGTCCGCGTAGCCCCGCGGCGGCGTTCTGCGCGTCATAAAGCTGTCGCTCCAGGTCGCCCTTGCGGTCCTCGAGGGCTTTGGACTTCGTCGCTTGCGCTGCCTCAGTATCGATCGCGACGCGGTAGGCGGTGTCGAATGCGGTCTTCGCCTCGGCGGCGGTTTGCTTAGCGACCTGAGCCGCCGCCAGGGCAGCTCGGGTCTGGGAATCCTTGTTGGCCGCATCGACCCGGGCCCGTTGCATGTTGTCTATCGCGTGCAGCTGGGCACCACCCACGGCATCCAGCAGCTCGGCTCGCGCGAGCAGATCTTTGGGGCTTTTCGAGCCGAGGAAAGCCGACAGTGAACCGACCGTAGTCCCCTGCCGGAAACTCGCGGCGGCGAACTCGTCGAGGGCCTGATGCGCCGCTGCGATCTGCGCGGCGGCGGCGTCGGCTTCCGCGCGGGCGCTGTCAGCCCGTAGCGTCGCAGCAGCAAGGGCGGCCTGCGCCGCCTGCTCATTGATGAGCGCCTTGTTGGCTTGCTCGTGTCTGAGCTCGATTTGGGACTGCGCCGCCACTAGCGCCGCTTCGGCCTGGGCCACCTGGTTTGCTAGCTGGCCGACCCTCGTAGCCGTGGCGTTGACATGCGCTTGGCTTTTGTTGAGGTCGTCGTCGCTGGGATTGGGCGGCGGTGGTGGTAACGCATACCCGAGGGCTGGGTGACCCACCAGAGCCAGCACCGCGAGCATAGTTGCAACAAACGCACGGCCGAGCACGTGACGCCGAATCCCGACGTTCAACACCGCACTCCCTTCCCGGCCCTTGAATGCAGGCGCCGGTTCCCCCCGGGTCAGTCAGAACTTGTCAAGCCAGAACGCGGATGCACCTTGTCACATATCGCTCAAAAACACCAAGCGCCTCTCCAGTAACTTTTGTAACATCCACCACATGGGCATACCGTAACAGCGAGGTAACGCAGCGTGATAAGCCCTGCGGGTGCCGCAGGTGGGCTCAGTTCTGGAGCTGTCCGGGTGGCGATAGCTCGGCCACCGTGGCCAGGAACTGGACTGCGGGGCTGGCTTCCTGGCTGGCGAGGTTGCCATGTCGATGGCCTGCTCGTGGTGGACGGCCATGTCCCTGGCTGCCGAGGACGCGGCGAAAGACAGCCCGCGTCGTCAGTTCACCTGGCGCTCGCGACCCTGCCAGTATTCTTGGCGCAGCTTGAATTTCTGGATCTTGCCGGTGGCCGTGCGCGGGATCGACTCACGAAACTCGACAGATGTCGGCGTCTTGAAACCGGCCAACCGCTCCTTGCAGTAGGCGATGATCTCCTCCTCGGTGACCTGCGCCTCCGCAGCCACGACGACCAGCGCCTTGATTGTTTCTCCCCAGCGGTCGGAGGGCACACCGATCACCGCAACTTCGGCCACCGCCGGGTGACTGAAAATGCAGTCCTCCACCTCGATTGAGGAAACGTTCTCGCCGCCAGTAATAATTACGTCCTTTTTCCGGTCAGTGATGCAAAGATAACCATCATCATCAATCAACCCGCCGTCGCCGGTACGAAACCACCCATCCACGAGCACGTCATTGCTGGCATCGGTGCTTTGCCAGTACCCGGCCATCACGACGTTGGAGCGGGCGAGCACTTCCCCGGATTCCGAAATACGCAGCTGCACCCCCAACGCCGGCCCGCCGGCTCGCGACAGGCGTCGCGCGCGGTCTTCGGCGGATAACTGGTCATCGGCTGGTGCGCTGCGGTTGAAGGTCAGTAGCGGGGCGGTCTCGGTAAGCCCGTAGATCTGCATGAACTCCCACCCGAGCTCCTCGCTGATCCGGTGGATCACCCTGGTGGGCGGCGGGGCGCCCGCGCAGACCAGCCGCACCCGCCCACGGCCGGGAATCTCGCCTGGCCAACTCGCAGCCGCATCCAGCACCGCGTTCCACACCGCGGGCGCGCCACACATCAACGTCACGCCGTGTTGGTCGACCCGCCGCAGGATCTCCGCACCGTCCACCTTGCGCAGCACGACCTGCCGGGCTCCGAGCCCGACGAGCCCGTAAGGCATGCCCCACCCATTGCAGTGGAACATCGGCAGAGTGTGCAGGTAGACATCACGTTCCCAGGCCCGCGTGTGCATGGCGAAGGTGACCGCGTTGATCCAAATGTTGCGGTGCGTCAGCTGCACGCCTTTGGGCCGTGCGGTGGTGCCCGAGGTGTAGTTGATCGTCGCCGTGGCGTCCTCGTCAGGCTCGGCCCACGGACGTGGTTCGACGTCGAAGCGCATCAGCAGCTCCTCGGTCTCACCACCGAGCACGAAACGGTGCGGCGCTGTCACGGCTTTGAGCGGCTCGTCAAGTGCCGGATCGACCAGCAGCACCGACGAGTCGCTGTGCGACACGATGTACTCCACTTCGTCGGCACGCAGCCGGAAATTCACCGGGACGCAGATCCGGCCGCTGGCCGACACGGCGTGTAACAGCTCGAGCAACCGGGCGCAGTTGTGGCTGACCACCGCTACCCGCTCGCCGGTACCCACCCCGAGCGCATCCAGACCCGCCTGCCAGGCCCGAATCCGGCGGCCTAGCTGCTGATAGGTCGATGTCTCTACCGCTGGAGCCGGTTGGACTGATTCATCCACAACCGCAATAGACTGCGCGAACGCCGTCTGTCCCCGGTCCAAGAAATCTCCAACTGTCAAAGGCACCCGCATAACCCAACCTTATGGCCTCACACCCCCGACATGGAGACAAATTCCGGCGACGGGACGGTCGATAACCCCGATATGTCTCCCGGTCGGGTATGGGAGGTGGCGGAAGGGGTCAGGACGTAGAGTCACGGGTGAGGAGGTGCCAGTGACCCACGCAGCAACCAGCGCCGACAGCTTCCGCACCCGCGGCACGCTGTCCATCGGAACCGCGCACTACGAGATGTTCCAGTTGGCCATGCTGGACCGCCGAATCGGCACCCAGTGGCGCGCCCTGCCGTACAGCCTGAAGGTGCTTTTAGAGAATTTGCTGCGTCACGAGTCCGACGCTACCGGTGCCCACGTCACCGCGGATCACGTCATGGCAGTAGCCAGCTGGGATAGGCAAAAAACGCCGTCCACCGAGATCCAGTTCACGCCGGCCCGGGTGATCATGCAGGACTTCACCGGGGTGCCGTGTCTGGTCGATCTTGCCACGATGCGGGAGGCGATCACGGCTTTGGGCGGCGACCCGCGAGCGGTCAACCCGCTTGCCCCGGCCGAACTGGTCATCGACCACTCCGTGATCGCGGACGTGTTCGGCCGTCCGGACGCCTTCGAGCGCAACGTCGACCTGGAGTATCAGCGAAACTGGGAGCGCTACCAGTTTCTGCGCTGGGGTCAGCGGGCCTTCGACGAGTTGAGAGTGGTCCCACCGGGCACCGGCATCGTCCACCAGGTGAATCTCGAGCACCTGGCTCGGGTGGTGATGACCCGCCACGGGATGGCTTACCCGGACACCGTGGTGGGCACCGACAGCCACACCACGATGGTCAACGGACTGGGGGTCCTCGGGTGGGGTGTGGGCGGTATCGAGGCGGAGGCGGCCATGCTCGGTCAGCCGGTGTCGATGCTCATCCCCCAGGTTGTCGGCTGCAAGCTCACCGGATGCATCCCCCCTGGTGCGACCGCCACCGATGTGGTGCTCACGCTGACGGAGATGCTGCGCCGGCACGGAGTGGTCGGGAAGTTCGTCGAGTTCTACGGTGATGGCGTCGCAGCGGTTCCGCTGGCCAACCGCGCCACTATCGGCAATATGAGCCCCGAGTTCGGTTCGACCTGCGCCATTTTCCCTATCGACGAGGAAACGATCCGCTACCTGAAGCTCACCGGTCGCCCGGCCGAGCAGGTCGCGCTGATCGAGGCTTATGCCAAGGAGCAGGATTTGTGGCACGACCCGAGCCGGGAGGCTACCTACTCCGATTACCTCGAATTGGACCTGTCCACTGTGGTGCCGTCGATCGCTGGACCGAAGCGCCCGCAGGACCGAATCGGGCTGTCTGACGCCAAGGTGGCGTTTCGGCAAGCGCTGGTCAGCTACGCGAATGCAACAGCGTTCACCGTGGACGAGGCTGGTCTCGAGTCTTTTCCAGCCAGCGATGCTCCTGCGGTAAGCAGCGGCGATGGCGGCGGGGAACCGCGTACGGCAATCTCAGCTGCAGCTGGTGCACAAGGTCGGGCCAGCTCCCCGACGCCAGTACGACTGGACGGGGGCGGCGGCTTCGAAATCGACCACGGTGCCGTGGTGATTGCCTCGATCACCTCGTGCACCAACACCTCTAACCCTTCGGTGATGATCGGGGCTGCGCTGCTAGCCCGCAATGCCGTGGAGGCGGGTCTGACCGTCAAGCCGTGGGTCAAGACGTCGATGGCGCCCGGCTCGCAGGTGGTCACCGACTACTACAAGAAGGCTGGCCTGTGGCCACCATTGGAGAAGTTGGGCTTCCACCTGGTGGGCTACGGGTGCACTACCTGCATTGGCAACTCGGGTCCGCTGCCGCAGGAGGTCGCGCATGCCGTCCGCGAAGCCGATCTCGCGGTGGTCAGCGTGCTGTCCGGCAACCGCAACTTCGAGGGTCGCATCAACCCTGACACCGCAATGAACTATCTCGCTTCACCTCCATTAGTGATCGCCTATGCGCTCGCCGGAACGATGGATTTCGACTTCACAACTGATCCGCTGGGGTTCGACCGCAACGGCAAGCCGGTCTGCTTAGCTGACATCTGGCCCTCGCCGGAAGAGATCCAAAAGGTGATCGACTCCGCGATCAGTCAGGAAATGTTCGCCAAGGACTATGCCGACGTTTTCACTGGGGACGCGCGCTGGCAATCACTACCAACGCCGGAAGGCGAAATCTTCACCTGGGATCCAGAGTCGACGTATGTGCGCAAACCTCCGTATTTCGAGGGAATGACAGGCCAGCCGCCTCCAGTGATCGACATACGCGGGGCGCGCGTGCTGGCGCTGCTCGGCGATTCAGTGACTACTGATCACATCTCTCCGGCGGGATCGATCAAGACGGACTCCCCCGCTGGTCGCTACCTGGCTGAACGGGGTGTCGAACGCAAGGATTTCAACTCCTACGGATCTCGCCGGGGCAATCACGAGGTGATGATTCGCGGCACTTTTGCCAATATCCGTTTGCGTAATCTACTGCTGAACAATGTCAGCGGTGGTTTCACCCGTGACTTCACCGCTTCTCCCGATGCTGGTCCGGTGCCCATTTACGACGCCGCCCAGCGTTATGCCCAAGCAGGTATTCCGCTGCTGGTTGTGGGCGGCAAGGAGTACGGCTCTGGTTCATCGCGGGACTGGGCGGCCAAAGGCACCCGCCTGCTCGGAGTGCGCGCGGTGCTGGCCGAGTCCTTCGAGCGCATCCACCGCTCGAACTTGATCGGCATGGGTGTCCTTCCGCTGCAGTTCCCCGCCGGTGAGTCAGCGTCGTCGCTGGGCCTAGATGGCACTGAAACCTTCGACATCTCGGGCGTGACCGCCCTCAACGACGGCTCCATCCCGACGACTGTGCGCATCACAGCCACCCGCGAAGCAACCGATCCGGTGCACTTCGACGCCGTACTGCGCATCGACACCCCCGGTGAGGCTGAGTACTACCGCCACGGCGGGATTCTGCCCTGCGTTTTGCGAGCCATGGCGCGCAAAACGCAGGGCTCGTGAGTGGCAAACGGTGCTATAGCACCGTTTGCCACTCACGAGCTCCTGGGAACAAGGAGGTGAAGCACGGGCCGGCAGGAAGTTGAGGTTGGGCATGGCTAGGCAGGTTGTGGTGATTACGGGTGCCAGCGCGGGAATCGGGCGGGCGACTGCGCGGCTATTCGGCGCCCGAGGGGCGCAGGTCGCACTGTTGGCTCGCGGGCGCGCTGGGTTAGACGGCGCAGCCAAGGATGTGGAAAACGCGGGCGGCACCGCGCTTGCCATCCCGACCGATGTTGCTGACTGCAGTCAGGTCGAAGCCGCTGCCAGCCAGGTCGAGAACGACCTCGGGCCGATCGACGTGTGGATCAATGTGGCGTTCACCTCGGTGTTCGCACCGTTTCACGAGATCAAACCCGAGGAGTTCCAGCAGGTCACCGAGGTGAGTTACTTGGGCTTCGTCTACGGGACGATGGCTGCGCTGTCCCGGATGCGGCCCCGGAACCGAGGCACGATCGTGCAGGTGGGTTCCGCGCTGAGCCAGCGCAGCATCCCGTTGCAGTCCGCATACTGTGGCGCCAAGCACGCAATCAACGGGTTCACCGAGTCACTGCGTACTGAACTCATGCACGAGGGCAGCAACATTCACATCACCGTGGTGCAGATGCCGGCCGTGAACACCCCGCAGTTCTCGTGGGTGCTGTCCAGGCTGCCGAGTCACCCGCAGCCGGTGCCGCCGATCTACCAGCCTGAGGTAGCCGCCCGAGGCATCGTGTTCGCGGCCGATCATCCACAGCGCAAGCAGTACTGGGTCGGCGCGAGCACCGTCGGCACCCTGCTCGGGCAAAAGATCGCCCCGGCGCTGCTGGACCGCTATCTGGCCAAGACCGCTTACCAATCTCAGCAGACCGCGGACAAAGCTCATCCGGACCGATCCCACAACCTGTGGGAGCCGGTGGATGGCACCGACGGGCACGACCATGGAGCGCACGGGGAGTTCGACGCTCGAGCCCACCGCCGGGCTCCACAGTTGTGGTTCTCCCATCACGCGGGACTGGTCTCGGCCGCCGCTGCGGTGGCCATTACCGCGAGCGGGGTAGCGGCCGCGTGTCTGCGCCGCCGGTAACGGCGGATCTGGCCGCGCTGATCACGGCGTCCACGTCGTGTAGATGGTGGCGGCCCTCATGGACGGTGTGCCGGGCCAGCCAGGCGATGGTTCGCTGCATGGGCGCCGGATAGGTGTAGATGCACCGCCGTTGCCACTGACCGCCGTCCAGCCGCGCGAAGGCTTTGGCTAGCAGCCCTGCTGCCATCTCGACTTCGTCGGCCACGTCCTCAAGACGGTCGTCGCTGTAGCGGGCGAGCAACACACGCTGATCGCGGTAGATCGACGAAAACCGTGGAGTGTCTTCGACCAAGGCCAAAAACAGCCGCTCTCGCTGGGCGAGCAGGACATCACGAAAGTGGCAGCAGTACTCCAGCGCAGACCAGACGTCCGGCGCCGACCGTCTCCGTAGCAGGCGTTCCGCGTGCGCGTCCCGAAAGCCGGTTGCCAGCCGCGACCGGTAGGCGGTGCCCAGACAACCCAGCGTGCCGGGAACGCCCTCGACATCTAGCCCCTCGTAGCGGAAATCGCACTGCCCGCAGTAGTCCATGCCGGCCAGCATGAGCGGCTCAGCAGGGGTCGGTCCAGGGTCGGGTGAGCCGCAGCGCCGATTCCAGCATCAGCGCGTGCACGAAGGCTTGGGGCAGGTTGCCGCGCAGCTGACGCTGGGTGACGTCGTACTCCTCGGAGAACAATCCGGGCGGCCCGCAGGCGGCCCGGTTGCGTTCGAACCACATGCGGGCGGCGAGCGCCTCGCCCCGCTGGTGATCGGCCAGCGCCATCAGGAACCCGCACAGCACGAAGGCGCCCTCGGCTTGTCCGAGTTCTCGGCCGTCCTGGCGAAATCGGTAGACATACCCTTCTCGGGCTAGCTCCTTGCGCACCGCCGAGACGGTGGCCACGCTACGCGGGTCGGTGCCGGGCAGGGCCCCCCTGATCGCCGGCAGCAGCAACGCGGCGTCGATGCGCGGGTCGTCAGGTGCGCGTTGCCAGCGGCCAGAAGGATGGCGGCAGTCAGCACCGACATCGGCGACGATGGCGTCGGCCAGCCTGGCCCACTCGGCGGCATCGGCGGTGGACGCGCCCGCGGCGGCTATCGCGCGAAGTCCGGCGGCGCAGATCAGCCGGGAGTGCGCCCAGTGCCGATCGTCGAGTTCCCAGATGCCGGCATCGGGATCGTGCCAGCGATGTTGGATGGCGGCCACCGCCGTGGTGACGGCTTGGTAGTGATCGCTGCCGAGGTGGTCATGGCGGGCGGCGACGGCAAACAGCAGCAGCGCTTCGCCGAGGGCGTCGAGCTGGAACTGGGCGTTGACGTGGTTGCCGACGATGTCCTGCCCGCCGGGGTAGCCGGGCAGGTCAAGCGAACGCTGGTCGGGTACCCGCCCGCCGGTGACGGTGTAGGCGGGCTTCAGGTTGGGCCCGTCATCCAGGAGCCGTTCGGCGACGAACCGGACTGCGTCGTCCATCAGCGGGTGCGGTGCGTCGGCGGCCACCGCATGGCCGGCGTAGCACTGGTCTCGGATCCAGACGTAACGGTAGTCATAGTTGCGGCCCTGTGCGGCGCGCTCGGGCAGGCTCATCGTGGCCGCGGCGACCATCCCGCCGCCTGAGCTGGTCAACCCCCGTAGTACGGCGTAGGCGTGGCGAGCATCGCGGGGAGCGACACTCTCGCCGAGCTGAGGCATCGCCTCTCGCCAGGCTGCTGCGGTGGCTTCCCACATCCGTCCAGCATCCGGCGGAGGTGCGTCCAGGACGGTGTCAGACAGCTCCAGGATGAGATCGTGGTGACCCCCTTCAGGTACCTTTTTGGTGATCCGAAGCGAGCACGCCCACTCTTCGTGGATCTCGGCACCCGCCCCGCCGGTCCAGCGCAGGTGTAACTCGCCAACTCGGCCTTCCCAGCAGCCACCCACGCGACGCAGGTGGTTTAGGTGCCGACGACCGAACTCGGCGGCCGGCTCCAAAATGATGCGTACCTCGGCGGTGCCCTGCACCGCGACGATGCGCCGCAGCAGCACCGCTCGGTGGACGTCGCCAGGAAAGGCCAAAGCCTCGCGGCACTCGATGATCCCGGTTTCGGTGACCCACCGGGAGCGCCAGATCAAGCTGCCGTCTTCGTAGTAACCGCCCCAAACGAACCGGCCGGTCGGGGTGATTGCGTAGACACCGCTGCCGCCGATCAGAGAGCAGAACACCGCATCGGAATGCCACCGTGGGCTGCACATCCAGACGACGTCGCCACGAGGACCCACCACAGCACCGCGTTCGCCATCAGCCAGCAGGGAGTATTCACGCAACACATGCGGTGGAAACATCGCGACGGTATCAGCATCGGTGCTGGTCATAGTGTCGGCTTGCCCCGCGCGCGGATGGGTAAACCTAGCGCGCCAGCTGGTAGCGGCGGCGGGTGGCGAGCATCGTGAGCAGGTAGCCGCCAGTAGCGACGGCGAGAATGGTGAAACTTGGCGGCAGCACCGGAATCAGGTAGCTGAGCAGCAGCCCCGCCCACACCGTTGCCACCGCGAGCCCAGCCGACAGCAGCAGTGCACGATACGGCCGGGTGGTGAGACGTTGCGCTGTCCCAGCGGGGGCCGCGAGCAGACCCAGCAGCAGCAGCGCCCCGACCGCCTGGCTTGCCTCGGCGGCAGCCGCACCGACCAAGGCGAGAAAGCTGTAGCCGAGCAGCCGAACCGGTAGCCCCCGGGCGGCCGCAACCACGCCGTCGATGCTGGCGAACAGCAGTGGTCGGGCGATCGCGATCATGGCGACGGTGATGATCGCGGCAACCATCGCCGAAGTGACCGCTCGGGAAAGGCTCAATCCAAAAATCGAGCCGAATAGTACGTCAACGCTGGCGCTGCCGTTGTTGGCGCTGCTGTGGGTGGTATAGAGACTCAGAAAAAGCACTCCGAGCCCGAGAATCCAGGCGAAGACGCTGCCGATGACCACGTCGTCGGCGCGGCCCCGATCACCGAGGACGCCAAGTGTGATGCCCACACCGATGGTCGCGGCGAACAATCCCCACCGCTGATCGATGCCCAGAGCCAGTGCTGCCAGGGCACCGGTGAACGCCACGTGGCTGAGCGCGTCGCCGGTGAACACCTGGGCCCGCAGCACGACGAAGTAGCCGACCAGCCCTACGGCGGCAGCGATCGCGGTGCCGGCGAGCAGCGCGTAAAGCAGGAATGGTGGCAATGTCAGACCAGGGGTCATTGCAGGGGTCATCGCACGATCCCGGCGACGCGCAGGTCTGTGGTGCCGTCGCGTCGTGAGTGGCGGACCAGCTGGCTGCTGAGGTAGCCGGCGAAGGCCACGCTGGTAACCAAGAAACCCACCGGAAAAGGCGTGTAGAAGGCCAGGCTCAAACCTAGCCACGTGACGATCAACCCGATCAGGACGGTCAGGATGAGGGCGCGGACCGGGCGCGGAGTCAATGCTTGCGCGGTTGCCGCGGGCATGACCAGCAGTGCGAAGACCAGCAGCGTGCCGGTGATCTGGCTGACCTCAGCGGTGGCGGCGGCGAGCAGGACCAGAAAGGCCACCGACAGCGCCCGCACCGGGACGTTGCGGGCCAGCGCGACCTCGGGATCGACCGAGGCGAAGGCCAGCGGGCGGCCTATCACCGCAAGACACGACAGCGCCACCGCGGCGACTATGCCCAGGACAGCGACTTGTAGCGCGGTGATTCCCAGGAAACTGCCAAACAGCAGCGCGTTGATGTTGGCAAGGAACCCTTGGTGCAGAGCGACGAACAGAAAACCGCACGCCAGCGCGAAGGCCTGCACGGTGCCGGTAACCGCGGATTCCTCGGCGTAGCCACCGCGCCTGGTGCGCGGCAGTGCCGCGATAACCAGGGCACCAGCCAGGCAGAAGGCGAAGTAGCCGTAGTCGGCCGCGACACCGATCAGAACCGCGCCTGCCGCACCCGGAAAACCGATCAGCGACAGGGTATGGCCAGCGAAACTTTGCCGCCGCAACACCATGAAATGACCAATCACTCCGGCCAGCACCGCAACGATGGTGCCTGCGCGGAAGGCGTTGACCATGAACGGGTACGACCACATCTGCTGGAGATCGACGATGGGGTTCCAGCTCGGGCCTTCGGTGAGCGTCAATGAACGTCGCATCGTCGGGGATGGCCGACCACGACCAGCCGTCCGTCGGCAGCGGTAAGAACCTCGATGGGGGTACCGAACAGGTCGGTCAGCGCCGCTCCAGTGATCACCTGGCGAGGCGGCCCGATCAACGAACCGCCAGGGGCGAGGTAGACCACGGTGTCCAAATGGGGCAGGACCGGGTTGACATCGTGGATGACCATCAGCACGGCAACCTGCTGGGCACGGCTGATCCCAGCGATGAGAGTGGCAACGGCAGCCTGGTTCGGCAAATCCAAGCTGTCCAGCGGCTCGTCCAGCAGGAGCAGCTCCGGGCCGGGGGCCAACGCCTGAGCGATCAGCAGACGCTGCTGCTCGCCGCCGGATAGCTCACCGATCGGTCGTTGCGCGTAGCTGCTGGCCCCGACCAGGTCGATGACCTCGTCGACACGCGCAGCCGCGGCTCGCTGCGGAGCAGCGCCCGGCATCCAGCTGGGCAGCGGAAGGCCCCAGCGATGCCCATCCAAGCCCAGGCGCACGAGATCGCGGCCCCGGACCCGCAGCGACGGGTCGAAGCTGCGGCGTTGCGGCAGGTAACCAATCCGCTTGTTGGCCCGTCCGGGCACCGCGCCCAGTACCCGCGCCTGGCCGTGCGCGAGCGGCAGCGCACCCAGAATGACTTGAAGCAAGGTGGACTTGCCGACTCCGTTAGGGCCCAACACCGCGACGAACTGCCCGGGGGTCACGGTCAGGTCCAGTCCATTCCACAGCCGCCGGTTTCCCCGCTCAACCGAGACACGGCGCAGGGTGATCACCGGATCCACCGGTGGGTCTGTGCGGACGTCGGCGGGGTGGCGGGATCGGCCATCGACCGCGCCAGCCTGGGACTCAAGTGAGCGCGCGTTCACGGCGTGGTGGCCTTCGACAATGCCTGCTGGATGCCGTACAGCTGATCGGACTGCCAGTCCTGGAAGCTGGCTGTGACAGGGACGAGTGTCTCGGTGATCGTTGCTACCGGAATCCCCTGGTTTTTCGCCGCGGTCACCAGCGCCGCCACGTCCGGGTTGGAGTTCTGGCTGTTCACGATGAAGACCTTGATCTGCTTGGTGTTGATCTGCTGGTCCGCCGTGATCTTGTCAGCGGCGGTGGGATCGATGCCCTGGCTGATCGCATCAAGGAACGACTGCGGGGTTGCCACCTTCACGCCGAGGCCCTCAGCCAGGAGGGTCACGATCGATTCCGACGCGCCGATCGGTGTTCCACGGTATTTGCTCTTGATGTCGGCAATGAGCTGGTGGTA
This sequence comes from Pseudonocardiaceae bacterium, assembly GCA_035276605.1. Lineage (GTDB taxonomy): Bacteria > Actinomycetota > Actinomycetes > Mycobacteriales > Pseudonocardiaceae. The sequence goes on from DATELN010000165.1 coordinate 16,115, forward strand.
ACGAGCCAGTCCATGAGTTTCGTAGTTCTGTTTCTGCTGATCGAAATACGCTGAGTCGGCTGGGTTGATTCGCTTATAGTCGGCGCAAATCTGTTCGATCACGCGGTGCACGTCATCCGGGGAGTACCAGCGATGCGGATTGCCGCCTTCCTTGACCCGGACCAGCTGCCCCACGTTCAACACCGCTCGATCCGGCGTCCCATTCGCGGCGACCAGTTTGGCAACCCACGGGTCGTAGCCAACACCATTTTCGATCACGTACTGGGCGTCTGCCAAGGCTCGCCCATCAGCCGCCGTGGGTTCATAGTCGTGTGGGTCGGCGTCTGGGTTGGCGATGATGCTGTGCACGCTGACGCGATCGCCCCCCACCTGAGCCGCGATGCTACCCCAGAAGTTCTCTGCCGCTACCACTGCGATCTTCTTAGTGCTGGTCGACCCATTGGGTCGGTTCACCGGGCTGCTGGTGGCACAGCCAACCAAAAGGCACGCGAGCACGACAATCGCCGCTCCTGAGACGAGCGGGAACGTCCAGCGCCCTCGTGTCCTGCTCACATGTCGTCTCGTCATCTGGGACTTGGTAACCCACATGAGTGCCCGTATAGGCCGAGACTAAACGAAATCGATAATCATTCCAAGTCGGCCGAGGCTTCCGCTAGTACCAGGGCGAACCGGTCGTCGGGATCGGTCCACCACATCTGATCGGCAAATCCGGCGACGCGAAGCTCCTCGCCGAGTCCTTCCCGCCGGAACTTCCCGGAAACCTCGGTGCGCATCTGCTCATCCTCGCCGAACTGGACTCGCATGCGCAGTGCGGGCACCTGCACGGTCATCGCACGGCGTGCCCGCAACCGCATCTCGATCCACTCGTGGGCGGCGTCCCACAGCGCGACGTGATCGAACGCGGCGACGTCGAAATCGGCGCCGAGTTCGCGGTTGAGCACGTGCAGCACGTTGCGGTTGAACTCGGCGGTCACGCCGGCGGCGTCGTCGTAGGCGGGCACCATGATCGCTGGGTCGGTGATCAGACCGGCACCCAGCAGCAAGAACTCACCGGGTTGCAGCGCAGTGCGCAGCGCGGTGAAGAACTCGGCACGCTGGTGGGGCTCGAGATTGCCGATCGTGCCGCCCAGGAAGGCCACCAGCCGGCGCCCGCTCCGCGCGGCCGGCAATAGCTCCAGATGCTGAGTGAAGTCACCGACCACGCCATGTACCACCAGCCGCGGATACTCCCGCGCAACCGCGCTGATCGCAGCGCGCAATGCGGATTCCGAGACGTCCAGGGGCACGAAGCACCGCAGCGATCCGATAGCGGCGAGCGCGTCGAGCAGCAACCGCGTTTTCTCCGACGAGCCCGAACCGAGCTCAACGAGGGTGTCAACGGTGGCGCGAGCAGCGATCTGGGTAACCGTGCGCCGCAGCAAGGCACGCTCCGTGCGAGTGGGGTAGTACTCCGGCAACATGGTGATCTGCTCAAACAGCTCGCTTCCGCGGGCGTCGTAGAGCCATCGGGGTGGTAGCCACTTGGGGTTGGCGGATAGCCCCACCCGGGCGTCGTGGCGCAGTGCGTCGGCGGCATCGGCGTCGGACAGGTAAACCTCGAGCACGGGTGCGGTCATGGCTCCTCGGCAGTGGTCGTAGGGATAGGTGCGACATCCACGGTGGACGATGTGGCGATCAGCAGGTGGCAGTCCGGGACGGCCTCCCAGCCGGGACAGTGGCTGGTTGGCTCGGAGCAGACCTCCACTGCACCGTCACCGAGCCGCACCGCCAGCGCGTGGTGCACCGCGGTCGCGGCGAGCGTCGCGCCGTCGGTAACCAGCAGGTTCAGCTTTGAACCTGGGGCGGCGGTCAGTACTTGCGCGGTGACCGTGCCCAGTGCTTGGCCCAGCGACTCGCCGGCCATTAGGCGATGGCGGACCAGCGCCCACAACAGTGCGGAATCGGTGGGTGCTTCCAGGGTGAGCAGGTCGCTGACCGGCAACTGGGTGGCCAGCGCTGCCATGCTGCCCGGCCAGCCGGTAACCATGCCGTTGTGGCTGAACAGCCACCGGCCGCTGGACAACGGCGAGCAGGCGATCTCGGTCACTGGCATGCCGACGGTAGCCGAACGCACCGCGGCGACTACCGCACCGCTGTACACGGCGCCGGCTAGCGCGGCGAACGAGGTGTCAGCCCAGATCGGGATCGCGCGCCGGTACCGGATCGGCGTGGTTGCCCCGTCGGGATACCAGCCTGCGCCGAACCCATCGGCGTTGACGACGGCGTCGCACCGCATATCGCCTGGGGCATAACTCTGCCGCAGCAGCGAGTGCGGCGGGTGCAGCAGCAGCGTCGCGAGGTCACGAGACGGCCCGAGATAGGCCAGGTGCCGGCACACCCGGTTCAACCCACCTGGTGCTCGGCAGCAGCGTCTCGGGCGCAGCGGAAGCCGGTAAAGATCTGCCGGCGGATCGGGTGGTCCCAGTTGCGGAAGGTGCCCCGGCAGGCGGCCGTATCGGTGGCGAACGAGCCGCCCCGCAACATCCGGTAGTCCCCACCGAAGAACACTTCGGAGTACTCCCGGTACGGGAACGCCGCGAAGCCGGGGTAACCGGAGAATCCCGCGGACGTCCACTCCCACACATCGCCGATCAGCTGGTACACGCCCAGCGGGGAGGCCCCGGCCGGGTAGCTGCCCGCTGGCGCGGGTTGCAGGTGCCGCTGCCCCAAGTTCGCGTGTGCCGGGGTGGGGTCGTCATCGCCCCATGGGAATCGGCGAGAGCGCCCCGTGGCTGGGTCGAACCGGGCGGCCTTTTCCCACTCGACCTCGGTGGGCAGGCGCTTGCCGGCCCACGCTGCGTATGCCTGCGCCTCGAAGAAGCTGACGTGCACCACAGGCTCGTCGGGCGGCACCAGCTCCGTGGCACCAAACCGGGTGCGCCACCATTGCCCGCCGTCGAAGGACCAGAACAGTGGAGCCACCAATCCTGCCTCGCACCGGTGTGCCCAGCCCCGCTCGCTCCACCACCGCGGGTTGTCATAGCCGCCGTCGGCGATGAACCGCTGGTAGTTCCGGTTGGTCACCGGAGTGGTGTCCAACCAGTACGCACGGGTGCGGGCCCGGTGCGCGGGGCGCTCGTTATCCAACGCCCACGGTTCGGTCGACGTCCCCATGGTGAACTCCCCGGCGGGGATCAGCACCTCCTCGGGCAGGTTCACGGAGCGCTCCGGCTCGGGCGCGGGGGCGTGCAGCGCGGCGGGACCGACCCGCAGCTGGTGGGTGGCCAGCATCGTCTCGTCGTGCTGCTGCTCGTGCTGCACGATCATCCCGAAGGCGAATCCGTGCTCGACGAGCCTGCGTCCTTCTAGCGGCGCGCCATCCAGCACGTCGAGCACCTTGCGACGCACCTCGTGCAGGTAGTGCCGGGTCTCAGTCGGGTTCAGCAGGGGCAGCGCAGGCCGGTTGGGTCTGGGATTTTTGAACGCGTCGTAGAGGTGGTCGATGTCGGCGCGAACGGGATTCCGCCCGCCCACGTCCCGGACCAGCCAAAGCTCCTCCTGGTTACCAATGTGAGCGAAGTCCCAGACCAGCGGCGACATGATCGGTGAGTGTTGGCGGATCAACTCGGTGTCGTTCACCGCGCCGGTCAGGGCTTCGCTGCGGACGCGAGTACGGCCGAGCTCGGCAGCCAGATGATCGCGCAGCGCGGCAGTGCTCAGCTCGATGATCGGCGTCTTCACAGCAGCGTTCCTCCAGTGCATCCGGTCGGTGAAATCCCGTCACGTCGTGCACCGGCGCCGTCGACCAGAGCACTGATGAGATCATCTGCCGGGCAGCGACCACGCCGGACCCGATGCTCGGTGATCTCCTCGAGTAGCAACTGCACCTCGGGCGGGGCATCCAATGCCGGCAGGGCATCGCAGGCCAGCTCGAACACGTCAGTCGCGGCCACCGCGAGAGTGTCGTCGCGCAAGCCACGTTCAGCTGCCTGCAACCACCGCCCGGCAGCCGGCGCGCAGGCATCCCGGGCAGCCGTGGTGATCTCGGGATCGGCAAGCAACGCGGCCAGCACCGCCACCGGCACCAACCACTGCCCTGCCGGCTGGGTGTCCAGGTAACGGACCTCGAGGTAGCCATGCGGTCGCACCGGCGGGAACAGCGTCGTCAGGTGGTAATCCAGATCAGCAGTGCTCGGGCGGCCGGGCAGCGCCCCGGCCAGCCAGTCGGCAAAGGTGACCCCGCTGGGGACCTCCCAACTCCCCCACGGGCGGCGTTGGCATAGCAAGGGCGTGTCCATGGCGCGGCGGGCCCAATCAAGGGCGGGGTCCCAATCCACGCCCGGATGCCCGGCCATCGGACTGGGCCAGGTGCGAGCCGGATCCAGCGCGAACCAGGCCTGCATCCGGGAGGACACCCAGCCGGTGCGCTGCCCTCCCAGCCACGGCGAGTTGGCGAACGCGGCCACCATCACCGGTCCGAGGTCGTGCAGGGCTGCCCAGCGCAGTGCCACGTCGGAGGGAGTACCGGCATCCAGGCATACCTGCACCGCCGCGGTCGAGCACATCATGGCGCGGCCCATCGGACCGATCCGATCGAAGGCGGACTCCATCGCGGCGTAGCGGGGAATGTCGACCAATCGGCGAGACGGGCGATGCGGGTCAGAACCTAACCCGGTGAGAATCAGACCGGCGGGATCGAGCAGATCGGTCAGTGCGGCGGTATCGCCTTCCACGGTGGTGATGAGCTCGGTCAGCGAGGCGCAAGGGGGGCTGGAGATCTCAAGCTGACCACCGGGTTCGACCGTGACGGTGGAGCCGTATGGAAGAGACTTGTGGGGGCTGTCGGGGATGAGGGACTGCGGAACATGTGCGCCGAGGGCTTCGGCAAGGTGTGGAGCCTGCAACGGGCGATGGGGATTCCCGGCGTGCTGCACCACCCACTCGAGCTCGGCACCGAGCAGCCTTGGAGGCCCATGCTTGAAGCACACCGAAGCGACGTACACCTCAGCTTCTTCGCGGCAGCGCAGCACCGTGGGTGGTGCGGCCGGTGCTGTCCTCCAAGGCTGCGCTACCTCCGCCGTCACAACCCACCTCCTGGGAATTGACCAGCGCAAGCCACGCTACCCAGTTACTCCGACACTCGCAGCGTTACGCCAATGACGTTCGTTCACCCCTCCCGTCCGGTTCCCCGCCCGGTGTGTCGCGCTGACTATCGAGGTGTATGAGGGGTTAGGCGAGGGCGAACTGGGTGTGGTGCAGTTGGGCGTAACGGCCATCGGCGGCCAGCAGCTCGTCGTGCGTACCACGCTCGACGATCCGGCCGTCCTCGATCACCAGGATTTGATCCGCAGCGCGGATCGTAGACAACCGGTGGGCGATGACCAGGGCGGTGCGACCCTGCAACGCCTCGGCGAGCGCGGCCTGCACCGCCGCCTCGGACTCCGAGTCCAGATGCGCGGTGGCCTCATCGAGAATCACCACGCGAGGCCGGGCCAGCAGCAGCCGGGCGATCGCCAGCCGCTGCCGCTCACCACCGGACAGGCGGTACCCCCGGTCGCCCACCACGGTGTCCAGCCCGTCGGGCAGTGACCGCACCAGCGGTTCCAGCCGGGCGCGCCGCAGCGCGTCCCACAACTCGCCGTCCGACGCGTCCGGCGCGGCGAAGCGTAGGTTGCCCGCGATGCTGTCGTGGAACAGGTGCCCGTCCTGGGTCACCACGCCCACCGTGTCGCGCAGCGCCGCAAACGACAGGTCGCGGACGTCGATTCCGGCCAGCCGAACCGCCCCGGCATCAACGTCGTACAGGCGCGGCACCAGCGACGCGATGGTGGACTTGCCCGCTCCCGAGGAGCCCACCAGGGCAACGAGCTGCCCAGATTCGGCTCGGAAGCTGATCTCGTGCAACACCTCGCTACCACCCCGCGAATCCAGGGTCGCGACCTCCTCCAGCGAGGCCAGCGACACCTGCTCGGCCGAGGGGTAGGCGAACCGCACATGATCGAATTCAACTGGGACCTGGCCCGGCGGCACCGTCTGGGCGTCCGGTCGCTCGGCGATCATCGGGCGGACATCGAGGACCTCGAAGACCCGCTCGAAGGCGACCAGCGCGGTCATCACGTCGACTCGGGCGTTGGCCAGCGCGGTGAGCGGCGAATACAGCCGCGTGAGCAGCAGCGCGAGGCTGACCACGGTGCCTGGAGCGATGTCGCCGCGCAGAGCCAACCAGCCACCCAGCCCGTACACCAGTGCTTGCGCCAGCGCAGAGACCAGGCTCAGGGCGGTAAGGAACACCCGGGCCGACATCGCATTGCGCACGCCGATGTCACGAACCCGGGTGGCCCGGTAGCTGAACTCGGCGGCTTCGGTCTCCGGCCGCCCAAACAGCTTGACCAGCGTGGCGCCCGGCGCGGAGAACCGCTCGGTCATCTGGGTGGTCATCGCTGCGTTGTGGGTGGAGGCCTCGCGCCTCAGGTCGGCCATCCGGGCGCCCATCCGTCGCGCCGGCACGACGAAGATCGGAAGCAACACCAGGGCCAGGACGGTGACTTGCCACGAGAGCGTGAGCATCACCGCAAGCGTGAGGACCAGCTGAATCACGTTGGTGACGACACCGGAAAGCGTGGAGGTCAGCGCGGTCTGTGCGCCGATGACGTCGTTGTTGAGCCGGCTGACCAGCGCACCGGTGCGGGTCCGGGTGAAAAACGCTACCGGCATGCGCTGCACGTGCTCGAATACCGCGCGGCGCAGGTCGAGGATCAGCCCTTCACCGATCCGGGACGACTGCCAGCGGGACGCCAGCCCGATCACCGCGTCGAGCACCGCTAATCCGGCAATGACGACGGCTAGTTCGACGACCAACGCGACCCGCGCGTGCCCGACGATGCCGTCAACGACCCGGCCGGCCAGTATCGGCGTGGCCACGGTGAGCACCGCCGACATCGTGCTCAACGCAAGGAAGACGAGCAGCGACGTCCGGTGCGGTTTTGCGAATCCGATGATGCGGCGCATCGTGCCCGGCGTCAGGGCGCGAGGTGTGTTCCCCTGCCGCATCGTGCTGTTCAGCAGGCTCCACGCATTGTCCATAACCCGTCCTCCGCCGCCGAGCTAACCGGTGCCCGCCTCCGCTGCAACGTTGTAAGTAGCTCGTTGTTCCAGACTCTGGCGGCCACCCCGTTTGCTGGCGAGCGGCAAGGAATACATTAGGGCGACCGACCAAGGCGAACGACCAGGGCGATCGCCTCAAGAGGGGATGGCGTAGTGGACGGTACGGCGGCGGATCGGGGACGCACTGTACGGCTGCGATTGCTACATACCGCCGCCGAGCTCATCGCCGAGTTGGGCTGGACGGCGGTCAGCACACGCATCTTGGCCGAGCGCGCCGGCGTGACACCCGGGTTGGTTCACTACCACTTCCCGTCGCTGCAGGCACTACTGCGCGATGCCGCGCTGGGCATGGTCAGCGATCTGTTGTGCGCTGCTGAGGCTGTCTTCGACGAGGCCCGAACCCTCGGTGCCGGTCTGGACATGATGCTTGCCTCGCTCGACGCCCACACCGCAACCGGGCCGACGTCGCTGCTTCTCGCCGAGACCTACCTCGCCGCCACCCGCGACGAGGTGTTACGCAGCGAGCTGTCCGCCGTCGTTGCGGAGTTCCAGCAGCAGCTGACGCGATGGCTCGCCGAACACGGCGCGAGCATGCCCGATGGCACCGCTGCTGTGCTGGCAGCGGCACTTGATGGCCTGGTGCTGCATCGGGGGATGAACCCGAGGCTGACTTCAGCGACAGTCGCACCGGTGCTGCGGCGACTTGCTTCTGGGCCACCTGCATAGGAGGCGCCGCCCCGACGGCCACGGCCACGGCCACGGTGGGATGCCTGGAGCGACATTCACTGTCGCCGTAGGCCCACAAAGCGTGATCATGCCGTACGAGCAGCTGCCTGCCCGGTTGATCGTGTTTCTCGCGCCCTGCGTCATGGTCCCAATACACGCCCCGGAACCAACGATGACGGTCGAAAGGTCTACTTCTTCTTCGTACGGGTGGCGCCACCACGACCACGTAGCGTCACGCCCGACTCCGACAGCACCCGGTGGACAAAGCCGTACGAGCGCCCGGTCGACTCAGCGAGCGCCCGGATGCTGGCACCCTTCTCGTACTTCTTCTTCAGCTCGGATGCGAGCTTGTCCCGAGCCACACCGGTGATCCGGCTGCCCTTTTTCAGGTCGGCCACCTCGAAACGCCTTTCTTCCGACGGCAGAAGAGCCGGTCACGGCCCTTGCGGCAATGATCGGCCACGTTAGCGATCTCCGCTAGACGATCTCCGGGTGGATCTGTGAGCGGTACCCGCAGCGGGCCCAGGTGCTCAACATAGCGACAAAAGCGACAAAACGATCGTCGGTCAGCTGTTGGGTACGCTATGTAAGCGAGTGATCACGCTATAGGCCAGCGGCACCAGATCGAGGTAATCGACCCCGTGGCCTTCGGTGCCGTCTCTTAGGCACCGGGCCGCCGCTGGAACAGCTGGACTTCGACGTAACGCGCACGCCGGGCAGCCTCGTCGAGCACGGCACGGCGCGGCTCGGCAATAGCCAGCACCCGAGGTTCGGCGTGCTCCAATAACCGGGTCAATCGGGGGTCGGCGGCCACAGCGCGCAGCGCTGCGGTGTCTCCTCCGAGGACGACGGCATCCAGCTCCGCGGCGCGGGGCAGCAGTAGGCGCGCCGCGGCGTCCGCCGCGGCGCGCAGCGCGGTCCGGGCTTGTCCTTCCCTGCGGCGGGCAAAGCGTTGCTGTGA
>DATELN010000166.1:0-6871 GCA_035276605.1 Pseudonocardiaceae bacterium
CTCCCGGCGCAGCTCACCCTGCTTTCCACCTCAGCGTCAGCTTGGTGTAGGCACCCACAGGGCCGGTGGGACCGGTCCATCAACCCCGCCAGACCGTCCCGGGCATAGCGGGTTAACCAGGTATGCAACGTTTGGCGCGAGACCCCGAACTGGGTCGCTACCACGATCTTGGGTTCACCGCGCTCGACGGCCAGCACGGCACGGTAGCGCTGCTCGACAACGGACAAGTCCACCAGAGCCAATCCCGACCCCCCATCACCGTCCACATCGGACGGCAACAGGAAAGTCGATCAGGCCCAACGTCAAGCATCACCCGGGACCGCACAACCCGATCACCGCAGCGGTGGTGCACCGCATCTTCCCGAATATCTAGCCGGTCGAGGGATCTTCGCCATCGCCGAAGCCCTGACCCGCGACGGGGTGCCCTCACCGTCGGCGCATGATCCAGCCCGCAACCGCCACCGGTGCGCAGTGGCCTGGTCCAAGGCCGCTGTGCGCACGATTTTGTCCAATCCGCGCTACACCGGCCGGCAGGTGTGGAACAAGCAGCGCAAAGACGAGGTGCTCATCAATGTCGAGGATGTGGCCCTGGGCCACGTCACCAAGATGCACTGGAACCCCAAAGACGCCTGGATCTGGTCCACCGACCCCACCCACGAACCCCTCATCGATATCCAGACCTTCCCGCAGGCCCAAGACGTGCTCGCCGCCCACGGCGCCGGACGATTGACCATCCCCGCAACGTCTATCTCGCCGAACGTGACCTGCTTACGCCGCTAGACCAGTGGCTGAGCACCTGTTTTGCCCCACACCAGCTGCCCGACACCATCCAGGCCCTCTACAGCGCTCAGCCCGACATCGACAATAATTCCGCCGCAGTGGCGGCTGAGCACGTCATCCACGAATGTGACGCCAAGCTCACTCGATACCGCGCCGCGCTGGAAGCCGGCGCAGATCCTCAGCTCGTCACTCGGTGGATCACCGAGGTTCAAGCCTGACGAGCCGAAGCACTCGCCCGCTCCCATCCGACCCCCGGTAGGCAACGGATGAGCAAGCACGACATCGGCGAACTCATCCAGGCGCTGGGCAACATCCCCGCAGTACTCGCCAACGCCGCGCCCCGACAAAGCCCAGCTCTACCGCCAGCTCGGCCTACACCTCACCTACGAACCCGCCCAACGACTCATCCGGGCCGCGCCTCAACCCCCACAGTTGGGGTTATGGATCGTGTCCGAGGGGGATCAGATCCAAATACCCACCCTGGTTCGCCGCGCTGAGCTGCAGCTTCCGTAAGTGTTGGCGGGCCAGCAACCGTGGCCGCTGGCGGCCAGACCGGGGAACATCGCGTGCGCGCCCAGGGCAACATTCGGACTGGTCGGGAATCCCAATGCCGACGTTGGCAGCTGCCAGTGCGGACCAGGCACGGGCGGAGATAACGGCCACTGCGTGCATGCTCGGCATTCACAGGCTTCCCGCCCGCGAGGGTTGGGGTACGCCGTGCAGTGCCAAAGTGGGGAGGGTGCCTTCACCTCGTTTGCGCTTGTTGTCGGCGCTGGGTGTTCGCGCTGTGCCTGATATCGGCGGCACCCCCGTGTGTCTTGACGGCGAGGAAGTGTTGTTGCTGTTGGCGCCGGTATTGTCCGTCAACCAGGAGATGGTGGTGCGCCTGGGCGCGGTCACCGGGGTGAACACGCCCGCTTGATCTTGGAACGCTTTGGCCGATTCTGGGGTGCGTTCAGCGTGATCGATCTGTTCCTGCTCAACGCGCTGACCAGGGACACCTCCAGCGTACCTCCGGCGTGCCCGGGAAACGCGGCCGAGTATGTGTGTGGTCGTGGCCGCGTGCTACGGCCACGACTCAACAACGCCGTGGTCCTCTCAACCCTCGGCGCAGACATTGACGTGCGGAAGTGTATCGAGGATCGCATGCCCGGTGGTGAGGTCAAATGAGATGGTGCAATGGTTTTTCGGCACGAAATAATAGCCGTGGCTAAGGCTGGCAACGAAGTAGAGGTCTGGCGAAAAAAGATCTTTCAGCAACGCATCATTGTCGTTCCTGGCGAGCGGCATGATGTCCCAGCTCGTTAGCGAACTGTCACCGAGCTCTCTGGTCTCGGCTACGGCTAGTTCGCCGGGATTGTCGGGGCTCGTCCAAAGGCTCACAAAACAGTAGTTCCCACGATTGGCAACACGAGTGTGCCGCTGGTGGCAGATTCCCCGGTCGAACTTGTAGGCACCCCCCAGCATAACGCCGCTAAGATCACCTAGGGGGGCTTTGTGCTGTGGGGTCATGTTGGTAACGAACACCGTGGCAGAGGCGGCAACTTGAGTGCGGACAAAACCTGGACGGCCTTGCGGATCCGCCGTTTCCGCCGTCTTGATCTGATTAAGAGAGTACTGGAGTCGGTAACGGAATGCGGCGGGATCGTCTTCTGAGTTGCTGTCGGCAGCGCGTTGAGCAAGCATCGTTGTACCCGAGAACACGGGGCCCTCGCGACGACTGGCGCGCGGCGCTGGAGCAGGTGCACTCGACGTCGCCGTCGGGGCAGCGCCCACCGACGACGACAGCGAACCAATGGTGGACGGCGTCGACGGTCCACAAGCCGCCAGCGTCGTTCCTATGGCCACCAGGCCGATCACCGTTCGATGCCTCATGGTGTGCTTCATCCAAGGATCGGATACCGCCGCACGGGCGACTCGACCAGCATAGGCACACGCGAGGCACCGTGGGCCCACGCTGGCTCCTGGTGGTGTCGCTGGGAAGCGTCGAGGATCGCAGAAGGGTTTGCCCATGGTGGCCAGGACAGCGCTGGGAATGCGCCCACGGGTGCTGCTGATGGGTGTGGTGCTGGTAGGGCTGATCATCGTGGCCGGGTGTGGTCGGCGCTCTTCGAGTTCGGCGGTCGGGTCGGTCTCGGCCGGTGGGTCGGTGACCCCCGGCGCAGTGTGCCAGCACGTCGGTAGCGTGCCCTTCGACAAGACCAAGTTCGTGCTGCATGCCGGGCTTGCCTTTGGTGCCTTCCACCACTTCATCTACGCGCCGTACAAGGCCAGCACCCGGCCCGGTGTCGGCGCATTGGTCAAGGCCGGGCTGGCGGGCTTGTTCACCGTCCACGAGTTGAAGCTCGCCAAGGCAGATGCCGAGTCCTCGCCGACGTTGTGTCACCTCGCTGCCCCGTTTGACAAGGCCAGCACAGCGATGAACAGCTCGATTGGCCAGGTTAAGAGCGGTCAAGCCAGCAGCCAGGACATTGAGAGCCTCAACAACGATGTCAACGCGCTGCAACGTGGCGCGCAGGCTGATGGGGCTCCCGCGCCCGACCGGGTTCCCAGTAGCGAGCAGCTTGCCTCCGGCGGGAGTTGACCACGTCCAGGCCGACTGTGTCCGGGTTTTTGCACTCTGCACTGACCATCGCAGTGCGGGGCGTGGCCCAGGTGGTGGACGCCGATGCCCCGGGTCACCAAGATACCGGCCGACCTGCTCGACAACGCCTGCCAAGCCACCCCAGCCGACGGATGCGTGGAGATGCGGGTAGCGCGCCATGACGAGATCGCCGACACCACGCTCCGACGCCATCCCGCCGCTGCCCTCGCAGCCGTACTAACCGCCAGATCCTGTGGGCGACGGCAGATACTGATGTCAGGTGTTTGGGGTGGGAGTGATGATGTCTGACGCTGAAGATCGAGACGAGCTCGTTTGCGGGTATGGCTACAACGGTGGAGTGCCAGACGCCAGCCCGGACGATGGCCACGCCGACGAAGGCGTTGAGCAGCATCATCTTCGGGCGCTGAGCGCGGTTCGTGCGGAGTTGGCCCATCTAGAGGAGATGTTGTGCGCCGGACACCACCCGGTATCACAGACCAGTACACGGGTGGCCCGTGCGGTCACCGCTGGCACGGAAATCACCCGCGACGTGGCGCATCATGTACACATTCCGGCGTGGCTGCGCGTCACTCAAGGAGAGAACCGGTGGGCGGTCACGGTCACGATGTTGGTGGCCATCGGCTTGCAGCTCGCGCTGCCCGACCGCTTGGCGTTGCAGTCCCGGTGGTTGTTGCCCGGCCTGGAACTCGCGCTGCTGATCGGATTGATTGTGGCCAATCCCGTTCGACTCAACCGGGAATCCGTTGCGTTGCGGATCGCTAGCCTGACCCTGGCCGGGTTGCTCAGCGTGGCCAATGGGTGGTCGGCGAGTCTGTTGATCGTGGGCCTCGTGCATGGAACCGAAGGCAGCGATGCTGGTGCTTTGCTGTCTACCGGGGCGGCGATCTGGCTGACCAACATCATCGCTTTTGCGGTGTGGTACTGGCAGTTCGACCGAGGCGGACCGGCTGCCCGCGCCCATGCCCGGCGTCGACTACCCGACTTCCAATTCGTGCAGATGCAAAACCCCGACCTCGCCCACCCCGAGTGGGAACCTGAGTTCGTTGACTACTTGTACCTTTCCTTCACCAATGCCACTGCTTTTAGTCCGACCGATGTCATGCCGCTGTCCCGGTGGGCGAAGCTGACAATGCTCGTCCAATCCCTGGTCTCGCTGGTCACCGTGGCGCTGGTCATCGCCCGGGCGGTAAACATCTTCAAATAGCAACCCGCGCCGAGTCGAGAAACCCGACTACCGAAACCGGGCGGAATGCAGGCGCGACCACGGCACCGACCAAGGGGCAAGACGAGCGGTTAGCATTATTGGGGTAATGGGCTGTGGGCAACATTGGCCACCGTCGTGCCGGATAGGGGCGAGGGTAAATTGGGCGAAGGCGTCGATCGACGCGACCTCGAATACTGTCAGTGAGAACCTCAGCAGCACTACGAGGTGTCGTCATTATCGGCTCCGGCCGGACATAGGCCACAAGACCATCCGAGTCGCCGGCGGTGGCGCCGAGGGTGCACGGGAACCGCAGGGTGGGGAGGATTGCGGCGCCATGGAGCCCGCCCCGTCCGTATCGGGGGCGGTGATCGCGCCTGGCCAGCGGGACCGTTTGTGATCGCTAATTTAGAAGTTTAGCCGCGTTCTTCGCGGCTAAATCTTCCATAACTATGATCACACCGTAGGATGGGTCCAGCTATCGGGTACGAACCGATGCTGCCAGACCATCAACATCTGCAGGCTGGCTGAAGATGGCGCTCGTCGCTGGCCACTGGCGCACCGGTAGGCCTAGCGTCCGAGGTGTGGGAACGGCGACGTGCCGGATTGCCGATCGCGATGCGGTGCGCAGGCTGCTGCAGCGGGTGGGACTCGGGCCGCGCCCGGGGGAGCTCGACGACGCCGCCGCCCGCGGTTTCGACGCCACGGTGAGCGTGCTCACCCAACCCGTGACCGGTCCGGACGCTGGCGTGGCGGCGACTCCGCTACCGGATTTCGGCGCGCCGGTCGCGCCGCTGGCCAAGACCGCCAGCATCCAGGCTCGCCAGGCGCAACGCCGCGAGCAAGCGGCGCAGGCTCGCCTGTTGCAGGTGTGGTGGCTGGACCGGATGGCCGCGGTGGACGCGCCGTTCCCGGAGCGGATGACGTGGTTTTGGCACGGCCATTTTGCCACCAGCATCATCAAGGTCCGCCGCGCACAGTTGATGGCTGCTCAGAACGCTACCCAGCGCCAGCTGGGCCGGGGAGATTTCCGGGCGCTGGCGCAGGCCATGATCGTCGATCCGGCAATGCTGGTCTGGCTCGATGGCGGCGGCAATCGGGTCGGGCGGCCGAACGAGAACCTCGCGCGAGAGTTCATGGAGCTGTTTACGCTCGGAGTGGGCAACTACTCCGAGACTGATGTCCGCCAGGCCGCCCGTGCGCTGACCGGCTGGCAGGTCAACTACCGCACCGACACACCGGTTTTCCGCCCCCGCGCGCACGACGCCGGTCCGGAGGCCGTGCTTGGCGCGCCGGGCGATTACGACCCATCCAGCCTGGTCGATCGGATCCTCGGCCAGCCGACCGCACCCCGGTATCTGGCGCAGCGGATCTGGATCCGGTACGTGGCCGATACCCCGCCCGACCCGGCCACTCTCGACCGGCTGGTCGCCGCGTACGGGCCCGGCCATGACATCACCGCAATGTTGACCGCGGCGCTGCGTTCGCCGGCCTTCCGCGACCCGGCCTCGGTGCTGGTCCGGGAGCCGGTGCTGTGGTTAGTCGGCGCGTTACGCGCGTTGCGGCTGCCGGCGTCGAAACTTCCCCTGGTCGCGCTGGCTGCGACGCTGACCGGGCTGGGCCAGGTTCCCTTCGCCCCACCGAATGTCGGCGGGTGGCCGGCCGGCCCGCAATGGGTTACCACCGCCGCCGCGCTGACCCGGCTGCAGGTGGCTCGGACACTGGCCAGCCTCGGTGACATCTCCCCGGTCAGCGATGCCGCACCGGCGGATCGCGTCGACGCGGCCGCCGTGCTGTTGAGCTTGCCGACGCTCACCGACCGGACCCGCGGCGCGTTGCGCACCCTGGCCAACGATCCCGCCCAGCTGGTAGCGCTGGCGCTGGCCAGCCCGGAAAACACCGTCAGCGCATGAGCCCGGAGGACCCATGGTGAGCTCCCTGACCCGGCGCCGGTTCCTCACCTATTCCGGCGGCGCCGCCATCGCCGCTGCCACCGCGAGTGCGGGCTGGGCGGCTTTGGTCTCCCGTGCCCGCACCGACCCGCTGCCGGTGGGCGCCGGCGTGCTGGTCATGGTCACGCTCTACGGTGGCAACGACGGCCTGAACACCGTCATCCCGGCCGGCGACTCCGCCTACCACGACGCCCGGCCCGAGCTGGCCTACACCGCCGACGAGGTGCACCCGCTCGCCGACGGGCTCGGCCTCAACCCCGGGATGACCGGCCTGAAAGCCCTGTGGGACCAGGGCCATCTGGCGATCGTGCGCGGAGTGTCCTACCCCCGGCC
>DATELN010000167.1:0-32909 GCA_035276605.1 Pseudonocardiaceae bacterium
AGCCGCAGGCCGAGGCCGACCGGCGGCCGCTGCGGCTGCGGGTGGTCGACGGGCTGGTCGCCCGGGTCACCCCCGGCCGGCTGCGGGAGGCGCTCGGGGTGCTGATCGATAACGCCTTGCGACACGGCGCCGGCCAGGTGACGCTGTCCGCGCGATGGACGGGGGTGGCGCCGGATCGCATGGTCGTCGTCGAGGTGACCGATGGCGGGGATGGGGTCCCCGAGGAATTGGTTGCCCACGTCTTCGACCGGGGAATTTCGGGGGCATCCTCGACCGGTGTCGGACTAGCGTTGGCCAGGGCGCTGGTGGAGGCGGACGGCGGCCGCCTGGAACTCAGCTCGGCGCGACCCGCCAGGTTCGCGGTGTACCTGCGGGTACCCCGACCCGAGCAGCTTCCCGGCAACTCCCGACCGGGTACTGGAGTGGTGCGCTGATCAACCGGCGTCAGCCGATACCGGCCGGGACCTGCCGGCGTACGTTCTCGTCGGGAAAGACGTACCGGCGGAAAGCCCACCACCGAAACGCCATCGCCAGCAGCGTGCCGATCACGTTGGCGCTGGCGAAGTCGGCGGCTTCCTGAGCGAGCAGGCCGACTACCGGCACGCGCAGGTCCAGCACATACCGCGAAATCCACAACGGCGTGGCGTTGATGACCAAGCCGATGCCGCAGATCAGGAAGAACAAGGAGGCTTCGTGATGGCGCTCCCGGCCACCCCGGGTGCGGAAGGACCACTCCCGGTTGAGGACGTAGGACACCATCGTCGCCACCAGCACGGCGACGATCTTGGCGGTGACCGGTTTCGGTTCCAGCACCGTGAGCTTGAGCAGCGTGAACAGCGTGATGTCCACGATGTAGGTGATCCCACCGACGATGGCGAACTTGACCAGTTCCCGGTGCCGCACCGCGATGTCGCGGTAGGGCTGCGGGATCCGGATCAGCACCGCGTCGACCAGGGACACGGCCGCAGTGTACGGATGCTAGGTACGCGGCAGCTCGCCGACGTGCTCTGCTCATCCTGGATGGGATGATCGGTTCGTGGACGTCCGTACTGGGTTGCCAGTAGTCGGCATGGTGGGCGGCGGGCAACTAGCTCGGATGACCCACCAGGCCGCGGTTGCGTTAGGGCAGTCCCTGCGGGTGCTGGCTGCCGAGGCAGCGGACGCTGCGGCTCTGGTGGCCCCCGATGTGGTCGTGGGCAGCCATGACGACCTGGCGACGCTTCGCCGCTTCGCCCAGGGCTGTGATGTGTTGACCTTCGACCATGAACACGTGCCCACCGAGCACCTGCGCGTTCTGGTTGCTGAGGGCTTTCGGGTGTACCCGGGACCGGATGCGTTGCGGCACGCCCAGGACAAGCTGGTGATGCGCCAGATGCTGGCTGGCCTGGATGTGCCGGTTCCGCCGTTTCGCGCGGTGACCCAGCCATCTGATGCGACGAGATTCGGTGCTGAGCATGGCTGGCCGTGCATGCTCAAGGCGGCCCGCGGCGGCTATGACGGTCGGGGCCTGTGGGTGCTGTCCAGCCCCGCAGCCGCCCACCAGACAGTGATGGAGCTGCTCGCCGCGGGCACCCCATTGCTGGTCGAGCAATGCGTGGCGATGCGCCGGGAACTGGCTGTGCTGGTGGCTCGCTCACCGTTCGGGCAGGGCGCGGCGTGGCCGGTGGTGCAGACGGTGCAGCACGATGGCATCTGCGTCGAGGTGCTGGCGCCGGCACCGTGCTTGGACAGCGAGCTTGCACAGGCCGCGCAACAGCTGGCGCTGCGGATAGCGGGGGAGCTCGGCGTGGTGGGTGTGCTAGCCGTTGAGCTCTTTGAAACGGGCGCTGGCCGGCTGCTGGTGAATGAATTGGCGATGCGGCCGCACAACAGCGGTCACTGGACCATCGACGGTGCCGTGACGTCCCAGTTCGAGCAGCATCTGCGCGCGGTGCTGGACTACCCGTTGGGTTCCACCGCACCGCGCGCCCCCGCCTGCGTGATGGCTAACGTGCTAGGCGCCGATACCCCGCCAGTGATGGGTCTGGACGAGCGCGTGCACCACCTGATGGCCCGCTACCCCCAGGCAAAGGTGCACCTGTATGCGAAGCCGGAGCGCCCCGGACGCAAGATCGGGCACGTCACGGTGTCCGGCGACGAGCCGGTGGGGCTGCGCGAGGTCGCGGTCACCGCGGCCGCCTTCCTGGCTACCGGGGCCTGGACGGATGGATATCCGGTGCACGGACGGGAGACCGCGTGAGCCTGGTTGGTGTGATCATGGGCAGCGACTCGGACTGGCCGGTGATGCGCGCTGCTGCGCAGGCCCTGGACGAGTTTGGCGTCCTCTATGAGGTAGCGGTGGTCTCCGCGCATCGCACTCCAGACAGAATGCTCGACTACGCCCGGGGCGCCGCGGGTCGGGGCTTGAAGGTGATCATCGCGGGGGCCGGTGGAGCGGCGCACCTGCCCGGGATGGTGGCGTCGGCGACGGTGTTGCCGGTGATCGGTGTGCCGGTGCCGCTGGCGCACCTGGACGGGCTGGACTCGCTGCTGTCCATCGTGCAGATGCCCGCCGGGGTGCCGGTGGCGACCGTGTCGGTCGGCGGAGCCCGCAACGCCGGCCTGCTCGCCGTCCGCATCCTTGCCACCGCGAATCCGGCGCTGGCTGAGCGCATGTCGTCCTACCAACAAGACCTAGCCCACCAGGTCTTGGCCAAGGACGCCGCCCTCCGCTCCTCCTTGGACTGACCCGACCGGCAATCTGGATGCAGACTGCCCTTTTCGAGGCGCCAAAACGGCAGTCTGCATCCAGACTGCGGTGAGGGAAGGCGAGTGGTGAACGAGGAGTATGAGGCAGTGCGGGGAGCGGTGCGGACGCTGGCTGAGAAGGAGATCGCGCCGTACGCCGCGGAGGTCGACGAGCTCGAGCGGTTCCCGCACGAGGCCCAGACGGTGCTGACGGGCTCGGGTTTCCATGCGGTGCACATCCCTGAGTCCTACGGTGGGCAGGGCGGCGACGCGGTGGTGACCTGCATTGTGATCGAGGAAGTCGCCCGGGTGTGCGCATCATCCTCGCTGATCCCTGCGGTGAACAAGCTGGCTACGATGGGGCTTCTGCTGGCCGGCTCGGAGCAGCTGCGCCAGCAGGTGCTGCCCGCGGTGGCCGCCGGCGCGATGGCCTGCTACGCGCTGTCCGAGCGGGAGGCGGGAAGCGACGCTGCGGCGATGCGGACGCGGGCCCGGCTCGACGGCAACCACTGGGTGCTTAACGGCACCAAATGCTGGATTTCCAACGCCGGTCAAGCTGCCTGGTACACGGTGATGGCAGTCACCGACCCGGACCGGGGCGCAGGCGGGATTAGCGCATTTATTGTCCACAAAGACGACCCGGGCTTCTCGGTCGGGCCCAAGGAACGCAAGTTGGGGATCAGAGGCAGCCCTACCCGGGAGATCTATTTCGAGGACTGCACGATCCCGGCTGACCGGATTATCGGCGAGCCCGGTACCGGGTTCAAAACCGCGCTGGCGACGCTGGAGCACACTCGCCCGACGATCGGAGCACAGGCGGTGGGCATCGCGCAGGGGGCGGTGGACGCCTCGATCGCCTACGTCAAGGGTCGTAAGCAGTTCGGCAAGCCGATCGCCGACTTCCAGGGTGTCCAATTCATGTTGGCCGACATGGCGATGAAGACTGAAGCTGCCCGGCAACTCGTCTATATCGCCGCGGCACGGGCTGAGCAGGGCGAGGGTAAGCTGGGATTCATTTCGTCGGCATCAAAATGCTTCGCCTCCGATGTGGCGATGGAGGTAACAACTAATGCGGTGCAGCTGTTCGGTGGTTACGGTTACACCCGGGACTTCCCCGTTGAGCGAATGATGCGAGACGCGAAAATCACCCAGATCTACGAAGGCACCAACCAGATCCAACGGATGGTGATGGCCCGAGCCTTGCTCAACGGCTAGCAGAATCCGACGTGCCATTTACTTCTTGCGGTGCTGTCGTGAACTCGACATCACCGACATTCGAGACAGCGAGGAGGTCGCTGTTGTCGAGTTCACGACAATGCTCAGGGCGTCACGGGGCCTGCATATGCATGCCGTACCGCTCGGCCGCGGTGACGACAGGCTCGAAGTCAGGTGGTGCTTCGGGCGGCGGCGGCAGCTCCCGTACCTGCGCGGGCTCGCCCACCTCGGAGAAAAATCTGTCGATAGCGCCTCCCGGCGCGTAGATCACGAGAATACGTGCGGTATCTATAGGTTCGAAGTTTTCCAAAGTTCCTTCTGGAACGTAGAAGAATGTTCCTGCGGTCCCGTCAACGGTCTCAGCGCCCAGGTGGTAGCGTAGCGTCCCGTCCAGAACATAAACCGCTTCCGCGCCGGGATGTGTATGTGGCGGGGGACCCATCCCGGCCGGGATAGTCATTTCCATAACCGTTAGCCGGTCGTCAGTTTCGGTGCTCGACGCTTTGACTTCGTAGAGTCCTCCTAGCACCCAGAACGCGTCCCCTTCGCCCTTATGACGTACGACCACCTTGCCTGTCATAGCGTTTACCTTTCATTCACGGTGGGTGACAGCAAGCTCGGAGGGTGATCCAGCCACATCAATATGGCACTTTTGGGTTGGCTCACTCTCTCGATCCGAATCAGCTGAGGCGGTCTCACTTCAATGAGCTAGCGCCTCCTGAGCCGTTGGAGCGCCCTGCGCCGCTGGAGCCTCCCATGCCGGAGCCGCCGCTGCCCTTTCCGGTACCTAAGCCGGAGCCGCCGGTGCCGAAGCTGCTGGAGCGGCTCAAGCTAGCCTGCCCGGACGAGCGGTTCGCATTGGCGGAGTTGATTCCGCCAGCGCCGCCCGAGGATTTGAAGCCGCTGGAATAGCCGCTGTAGCCGCTGGAGGCGGGGGTGCCGTTAGAGGCGGGGGTGCCGTTGGAGAAGGTCGTGGCCTTGGGGGCTGGGGGACTGTTTTTGGGAGCGGGAGGGTGATATTGGGTGGCGGGTGGACCGCTGGTGGGGATGGTGCCGCCCGGATTACGCGACCACTGCGCTAGTAGCTGAGCCAGCCGCGCAAGTTGCTCGCGCTCGTACTCGGACTGCGGGTCTGGCGGAGTACGGGGAGCGGGTGGCCCGGCTTGGGGGCGCGGTGTGGGATAGCCACCACCAGCGTGCCGGGGGCCGTGGTCTGCTACGGGGGAGTCGACTTGGGGTGTAGGACCAGCGGCAGGTGCCGGTTGAGCCGGCGCAGGAAGCTGAACCGGCACCCCTGCGGGCGCCGCTGTCCGATCAGCAAGCAGGGTTACCGGACTGCGTGCGGTACTCGGATTAACCGCGGCGACCGCACCCGGGTGGTCAGCAAGCGGCACACCAACCGGGGCAAGACTGTTCCCTGGATTGCCATGCCCCTCCGGGGTCGCCGCAGCGCCGGGATGGTCACTCGCTGGCGGCGTTGCCGTCCACTCTGCGGGCGCACCGGATGACAGCAGCGGCAGCGTGAGCCCTACGACTAGCGCAGCGCTAGCCACTAGCGACCCGCCGACTAACGCATTGGTACTGGGCCGCCATGACCTCGGCGGACGCGCCCGCGGGGGGCGTCGTCGGGTAGCCGGTCCAGCGGCCGGTCGCTGGGGTGGAGGTGGCGGGACCTGCTCGGTGTTGTTGGTGGTGCGCTGGAGGGGTCGGTCCGGTCGGATGGCCGGCAGCTGCGGCGGTGGCGGGACCGGCGGGGGTTCTTCGGCGCGCCGGAGGGATTGCACCGATGTAATCTCGGCGGTCGCTGCGGCTGGAGGTGGCGGAACCGGAGCCAGGGCTGGAGGTGTTGGAGCAGGAACTGGCGCTGGTGGTGGGACAGGAGCTAGGGCCGGCAGTGAAGCAGGCGTTGTGACTGGGGGCGGCGGAGCGGCAGCTGCAGGTGGAGCAGGAGCTGCCGCTGGAGGTGGTGGAGCAGCAACCGGTGCAGGAGCAGCCGGAGCGGTATTGTCGTGCGTTCGCCGCAGCGGTTGGTCTAAGCGAAGCGCAGGTCCGGCAAGCATGCATTGCTGCGGCATGCCGGCCTCGGCGTCGCCGACGTTATCGTCGATGCGCCGGAAGGCGCCTCGCCAACCTTTTCGCCGAGCCAGCCGGCGGCCCCGACGACTTTGAGTGCTTCGATTTCTCGGAATAGGATCCGGCATTTTCAGCTCCGGCTAGCTTGAGTGACCAGTGATGTGGATGCGAAAGAAGTCCCCACCGCCGGCGCGGCCCGCAGTGGTGCCAGGTCGGCGACTCCGGTGACCCCATCAACGCCGCAAGTCGCGCACTCCGGTGAATAGCTCACAGTCGCCGGATACGCACGTTGGGTCTGCGCATCATAGATGACTAACTTCGGCGCCACGGAGTCGTGTCCTGACTCGGTGGACAGAATGCGAACGGCTAGGGCAACCTGCATCGAGGCCACTGCACCATTAAGGAATATTACCGAAGGTGCGGGCTCGTCGGTGCCATAGCCGTGGGCCCGTTCGTACTCCTGCACTTCGGGCGGGGCTAGATCATATGCTGCTTGTTGCGCGTGAATGAATCCTCTGCATTCGAGGCATCCCAAGCCCGGAGCGACGACCTGGACCTGTCCACCGAATTTCGCGGCAAGGGTGTCGGTACCGGGTCGAGCGCCGGTTCCGGCATCGATAAGCGGGATAAGGTATCGAATGGATAGATGGTTCAACGACAGTCGGGCGCCGTGCCCATCGACACAGCCCAGCAACAGGTCAGCTGTTTTGGCGTGCTCGAGTGCCACGCTGTCCAACAAAGGAACTGGGAGTGCAGTAACCTCAACCTTGGGCGCCACTCGCTCGATGAGTTCGGAAAAGACGTCGACCTTGTACCGTCCGATGTCCTCGGGTCCGGCGCCGATCAGCCGGTTAAGGTTGCTGGACTCAACGCGGTCCGGATCAACCAGAATCAGGTGGCCGGCGCCGAGGTAAGCAAGTTCTAAGGACACGAATGACCCAAGACCGCCTAGGCCGACGACAGCGACCCGTGCTTTTGAGAAGGCCTCTTGAGCGGATGCGCCGAGCAACGGAATCTGGCGGCTGTGCCGTGCTTCCGGCGAGCGGGCCGGGTGCCGCACGGAAGTCGACGAGGGAAGGTGGTGTAAAACTGTTGAATCCTCGCAGTTGCCGCCAACGATCGTTATCTGGCGTACTGGCAGGATTGCACCAGTAGCGCGCTGATAGTAATGTGCGTCGAGGCTGTGTTGCCCGACTACTATTGTCGCGTGGTAGAACGGCTCGGGTAACATCGACGCGAGGCGGGGCATCTTCAGGCGGTCGTTGGACCAGTCGATGCCACTAAAAGTCGTCCGTGGTCCCGAGTCGAAGGGATGTGAGTGGACCTCGATGAGACTCCAACCCTCTTGACGGCACCTAGTCAGTGCGTCAGCGACGAACCTCCCATCTGGCCCGATGGCTGACGGCGACTGGTGCGCTAAATTCGTACGCTGCGCTAAAAGTAGCTCATGACCTACCAGGCGTATTCTGCTCGTTGAAACATTGGGTGCCGCAAGGATGAATGCCAACTGCTCGTTGTTGCTCCATCGTCCTGACCCGTCGTCGGTGGGCAATAGATGGTCGCGCAGCTGTAACCAAAGACGCGAACTCAATACGATGTCGTGCACCTCAAGTGCCATCGTCATGCTCCACTCACGGTGCGCCGATCACGAAAGATCGTGGCGATCAAATCGAGGTAACTTAGCAAGCTATGACCGCTTTTTATGTCGGCGCCTCCGGCCGGTCGCCAACCGATGAGATGCACACAGAAATGCCCCCATCCGTGGTCAAGGTGCTCTCTGTCGCTACTTGGGCCGCGCGTAAAGAAATGGTTGAGTGGCTGGCCCTTGCTCGTGCGCAAATCGTAGTCCGTCCAGAACCATTCCGGCGGCACCGACGGGTAACCGGGAGTGCCGTGTGGTATATCGATGAGCAGCTCGATATGCGTCTTATTCCAGCCTGCCGCGATCGGAAATCGCTCGACATAGAACCACGTACCGCCCTGCGTGTCGAACCGGACGTTACCGAACTGTTGCGCAAGTAGGATCGCCTCGGTTTTGAGTCGGCTCAGTCGTCGTCGTGTTTCGAGATCGTTGATCATCGACGACCTCATCCCAGCCGATCTGCGCTCCCGTAAGTGAACGGCGCCACTACCGAGTAGTCGACCGCATTAGCGGGCAGCGGTTTGTGGTCTTCTACTTTTACAATCTGGCCGTCGGGCATGCTTGCCATTACCCAATCTGACAGAACGCTCTTGCTGTAGCGTTTGAGATCGGCGGCGGTTGGCCGCTCCTCGCGCACGTCGACAACCTCACCGTTAACTATGTAGTTACCCATCGCCCCTCCCGGTTCGTCACTCGAATTTCATAACTTTTCATTCGCAGCGGCTCGCTTACGGCGCCCGTAGAGTTCGCGTTTGGGCAGTGATGGCGCAGTCGTGCCTGGTGAGTGCGGCCGCTGTTCGAGAAGTCCTATGCATTCGTGTCGCCATGAACCCCCTTGCCGGGCCGTCCGTACTACGGTTCATCGCCTTCAGCTAAACGGGCGTTACGGCATTTACTAAGGAGGACTTACAGTTATGACTCGGACACGCAGCGGATTTGGATGCGTACTTATTGTGGCGTATGTCTGTTTGTCTCGAGCGTGGACCTCAGGGCGTCAGGAGTGCAAGGCGGACATCGCCAGCCAGCTGTCCCATGGCACGGTCCAGTCGTAGATGTCTCCGTCAGCGCCCGTCAGCGGAGTCGGGCTGTTGGTCACCTCGACCGGATCCCCGAAGATCGCGGAGTTGTAGTACTCCTGCGCGTTGGCCGTGGACAGGTTCACGCACCCGTGGGTCACGTTGGATGAGCCTTGCACGCCGGTGGTCTCCGGGTTGGCGTGGATGAACTCTCCGTTGTTGGAAATGCGCACCGCCCAGTGCTCGGGGATGTTCACGTACCCGTAGGTCCGGTTGGACATCAGCACGGTCTGCGCCTTGTTCATCACCACGTGAATGCCGCTAGTGGTGTTGCGATTCGGGTCGGAGCTCAGCCCGTAGCTGGCCGGGAAGTTCATCACTTCCTGACCGTCTCGAATGACGATCATGCGGTGGCTGTTGACGTCGGCCTTGACGATCTGCGCGCGACCGATGGTGAACTGCGTGCTGATGTCCTGCATGCCGTAGGAACCATCGCCGAAGGCGACACCATAGAGCTTGGCGGTGACGCTGACCTTGGTACCAGGCTGCCAGTAGTCCTTGGTCCGGTAGTGCGCTCGGGAGCCACCGTTGTCGTCAGGCAGCCATGCCCACGACCCTTCCGCGGGCACGGAGGTCTGCACCTGCAGCGCACGCTCGACGGCGCCCTTGTCGGACACGTGGTCGTCGAACTGCAAGATGATCGGCGCGGCGATGCCCACGGTATCCCCGTCGCCGATATTCAGTGTTGCGTGCAGTTGCTCTTTTGGCGTGACAGTGCTGAACGAGCCGGTGATGGGCACCGAAAGATGATCAGTCCCGTCGGCGGTGCCGCTCCAGGTATAGGTCTTGCCGTAGCCCAGCGGCTCCGTGCTGGTCCAGCTGCGCCGGTCCGCGCTCAACGTGCCGGCCACGGCTTTACCGTCCGGGTTGGTCAGTGCAACGTGCACCAGAACACCGTCAGTGACTCGCACCGAGACCGGCAGTGTCGGGCTGACGTTCGCGGCCTTATCCCCAGGCAGGATGCTGACGTGCGCCTTAGGCTGCGGAGGAGCGCTCGCGTGAGGGGATCCGACCGGTGTGCCTGAACACGCCGTCAGGACCGCCACCAAGACAAGCAACATCAACACACGCCGCATGAGTCCCGCCGAATCTGCCGAATCGCCCCTCGACACAACCCTATCGCGGGGAGATGTCACATCAGTGACGCGCCGCGGTGCCCACGTCGAAATGTTGGTACCGTCCGGCAGGCTGGTACTGAGCAAAAGAGGCGTGCCTGCCGGTGGCGCCACTGCTGGTGGTGAAAATGTTGTCCTGCAGCACCAGCTCAATGACCGCAATACCACGAAGGCCCACTATGAGCGGCTAGGTGTGTGCTCCTACTGGCTGCTCAACCCGGTGCAGCCGGGTGAGCTGGAGGTGCACGAGCTTGACGAGCAGGGTCACTATCAGCTCACGGTGAAGGTATCCGGCGACGAGGTCTGCACCGCGCAGCGGCCGTTCTCGGTAGACATCTGCTCGGCGCGGCTACTCGATGGCCTGCGCCCGCCGCGACCGGTTCCGGCGCGTTGATCAGCCGGCGCAGCGCAGCGGCGGCACGTCGACGCCGAGGGTGACGGTCACGCGCTCGGCCGCGCAGCGGCGTGGCAGCGCGGCAAGATCTGTATGCGTGCACTGGACCAGTGACGCATCGGCGGTGAGCACGGCGAGCAACACATCGCCAGTTGCCGTGGCGTCCCAGCCGGTGGTGCACAGCAGGCGGTCCTCGGCAGACAGATCCAGTGCCGCGGCTTGGGCTCGAGCCGAGGCGAGCACCGTCTCGGTGTCCGGTCCCGACCCGCCGGGCTGAAACGTGTCGCCATGCACGCGCGCTTCGCTGACGAAGTCCCGCACTCCTGGCGGCAATGCCGTCAGGCCCATGCCCCACGCGTCGAGTCCCAGCGCGGCCAGCTCGTCAGATCCCTCCGCGTCGCCGATCCGATCGATCCCGCACAGCGCGACAGCCGCGCCGACGGCCGAGGTGACGACTGTCGCGCCGCACCACCACGCGCCCAGCAGCACCCCGGCGGTCTGCCAGTGCGGTGGCAGCAGTACCGCGACCGGGTCACCAGGTTGGACGTCCAGCTCGTCACGTAACCAGTTCGCGGTCTTGGCTGCCCAGTTGGCCAGCGTGGCGCCCGACAGTTCCACGCGGCTGCCGGTGGCATCGTCGTAATGGGTGATCCGTGGCTTGGCCGGGTCCGCGCGCAGCAGCGGCCCGAGCACCTGATCGGTGATGGTCATCGGGTGCGCAGCTTAGCGTTCACGCTGATCTTCAACTCAGCTTCCGCGGGACGGAGCGGGGAGGGGACTAGGTGGCGGTCAGGACACGCAGGGCACGTTGCCACCCACCATGGTCGGCCGTGGCGGTGGCGGCACTGGGGAGGTTGGCGCTGCGATCGAGGCGCGCTCGGTTGCCTGCTCATCCATGGGCGCAGTGGTCCGCGCGGCATCGCTGGCGCGGGCGGTGCCTACCGGTTGCAGTGCTGCGCCCCCGACCCGCCGTTTGTCCGCACCCGAATAATTCTTGCCGAGGTAGACCTGGACCGTGCCGGCGCTGAGGTCGGCGTCCTCCTCGATCGGCACACCGCCCAGCGTGTCGGCCACCAGGCGGCCGGCATCCTCGCTGCCAACCGGGTATCGCACCACGCTGGTGGTGCGCACGGGGCTGTTGCCCACCGCGCCTTGGCTGAACCCCTGCTCGATCAGCTGCTCGGAGACCGCTTTGGCGAGCCCAGCCACGCCCGCGGCGTTGAGCACGTCGACAGTGATCGTCGCTGCGGATGCCGGCCCCGCCGAGGCACGCGCGGACGGGTCGACGGCTTGCGCGACGAAGGTGCGCACTGTCTCCGGATCGACCTTGAGCACCGAGCCATCGGTGTCGCTTTCGCCGTCGCCTAGTACTGGGACGGTTTCGAACGCCACGTTTCCGGCCGTCAGGCCCTGCATCCGGGTGGCGAAATCGAGCACGTCGAAGCCATCGTCCAGGACAAGCGACTGCTGGGCAGCGTTGATCAGCTGACGGATCCGGCTGGGATTGGCCAACGTACCCGCGGTTAATATCTTGTTTGCCAGCGAGGCCAGGTAGGCCTGCTGGCGCACGATGCGGTCCAGGTCCCCCCGGGGTAGTCCGTGCCGCTGCCGGACGAACGCCAGCGCGTCCGGTCCTGAGATCAGTTGCGGACCGGCGGGAAAGTTGGCGCCGGAGAACCTGTCATGAACCGGTGCCCGCAGGCATACCGGAACCCCGCCGACTGCATCGGTGAGCAGGACGAAGCCGAGCAGGTTGATCTCCGCGTAGTGGTCGATGCCGACCCCGGTGAGATTTTTGACCGCCTCCAGCAACTCTTTCCGGCCAGCGGCCACGGACATTTCGCGCACCGTCGCCGGGTCGGCGCCCTGGGCAACGAGGCGATCCGCGGTTGCACTTTTGGCGCGGGTGAACGCCGAGTTGAGCTTGTGCTTGCCGTACCCGTCGGGCAAGTCCACATACAGATCCCTCGGCAGGGAGATCGCTACCGCGTGCTGCCCATCGTTCGGGATGCGCACCAGGATCATGGTGTCGGTGAGCTCGCCCTCGTTGTCGCCGGCGCGCAACTGGGCCAGCACCTGCCGGGGCAACGGGTTGTCGTGCGCGTCCGTCCGGCTGTCCACACCCACCAAGAGGATGTCGGTGGCCTTGTCCGGCGCCGTCGCGCCGATCACATTGGTGGTCTTCAGCCCCTGATGGAGGTCCCGAAAGGAGTTCCACCCATAGCCGGTGACGGCGAACACCAGCACGGAAACCATGGCGATGGCCACCTTGACGAGCTGCAGTACCCACTGGTGACGCCGCGGGGTGCGGGCGCGACGTCTCGGCGCGGCCGCGACGCCCGCAATGCGGTTGCGCTGCGGCCTTGTTTGCTGGGCTCCAGGCCGATCGGTGCCACGCTGCCCAGCGCCGCGCCGCGCCGAGCCAGACCGATCGGGTCTCCTGCCGGAGTTCCCCGACCGCCCCGGCCTGTCGTCCACGGATGCCCTCCTGCGTCCTGCGACTGATGTGGCGGCAGCGCCAATGCTGAGCCAGGCTATGGCCGAAGGTTATGGCCGCAGCTCGACCGTCGAGTTGCGGCCAGCTCTCTTATCCCCTTGCTGTCTAGTCTGTTGTCTAGTCCAGACGTGTGAACCCCTGGTCAGGTTGCCGTGGCACACTCGACCGTCGTAGTCGCCCACTGCCTGCGAACTCCAGGAGGACAAGCCGATGCGGTTACTGGTCACCGGGGGTGCGGGCTTCATCGGATCCACCTTCGTCCGCCGGGTGATTGAGGGGCTCGAACCCACGTTGGCCGGTGCGCAGATCGTGGTTTTGGACAAGCTGACCTATGCCGGTAATGAGGCGAACCTCGCTCCAGTCGCGGCTCACCCAGCGCTGCACTTCATCAAAGGCGACATCACCGACGAGTCGCTGGTGGCCGACTTGATGGTCGGTATCGATGCGGTGGTGCACTTCGCGGCGGAATCACACGTGGACCGCTCGATCCTGGGCGCCGATCCCTTTGTGGTGACCAACGTGGTAGGTACCCAGATCTTGCTTCAAGCTGCCCTGGACGCAGAGGTGGGTCGGTTCGTGCACATCTCCACCGACGAGGTCTACGGGTCAATCAAGTCGGGTGGCTGGCGGGAGGATCACCTCTTGGAGCCTAACTCGCCCTACTCGGCGTCCAAGGCGGGTGCGGACCTGTTGGTCCGGGCGTACGCGCGGACCCACGGTATGGATGTGCGGATCACTCGATGCTCCAACAACTACGGCCCCTACCAGTACCCGGAAAAGGTCATCCCGCTGTTCGTCACCAATTTGCTCGACGGGTTACCGGTGCCGCTGTACGGTGACGGACTCAACGTGCGGGAGTGGCTGCACGTCGACGACCACTGCCGCGGCATCGCGCTGGTGCTCGAGCGTGGTCAGGCCGGTGAGATTTACAACATCGGCGGTGGCACCTCGCTGACCAACACCGAGCTCACCCGCCTGCTGCTCGATGCCCTGGGTGCAGACTGGTCACAAGTACAGCCGGTGACCGATCGCAAGGCCCACGACCGCCGGTACTCAGTGGACTGGACCAAGATCCGCACCCAGCTTGGTTATTCGCCGCAGGTGGACTTCGCCCAGGGGCTGGCTGACACGGTGCGCTGGTATGCCGAGCATCGGGACTGGTGGGAGCCGCTGAAGGCGGCATGAGCTCGGATCTGTCGCTGCTCATCACCGGCGGTACCGGCCAGCTCGGCCGGGATCTGGTGCTCGCGGCTGGCCGCGCCGGAATCAAGCGGGTTCTCGCGCCAGGTTCGGCTGAGCTCGACGTGACCGATCGAGAGACGGTGTCTCGTCAGGTCGCCGCCGCCGCTTCCGGCAGCCGGCTGGTAGTGATCAACGCAGCCGCGTATACGGCGGTGGACGCCGCCGAGGGACCAGGCGCTGAGCGGGCACACGCCGTCAACGCACAGGGTCCGGAGAACCTGGCTCGAGCCTGCGCGGCCCATCACGCGCATCTGGTGCAGGTCTCGACCGACTACGTGTTCGGAGGGCAGCATGCTGGGCCCAACCGGGTGGACGGGCCGACGGTGCCGGGCACCGTGTATGGCCAGACCAAGCTGGCGGGGGAGCGAGCGGTGCTGGGCTCGTCGGCGTCAGTCCATGTGGTCCGCACCGCGTGGCTTTACGGCGCCCACGGCGCCAACTTCGTGCGCACCGTCGCACGGTTAGCCGGCGAGTGTGCGACCGTGCGGGTGGTTGCTGATCAGCATGGCAATCCGACGTGGACGGCCGACCTCGCTGACGGCCTGGTCGCGCTCGCACTGTCCGCCGACCGGGTGCCGGCGAGGGTGTTGCATTGCGCCAACGCATCCGCCACCACGTGGTTTGAGCTGGCCAGGGCGGTGTTTACCGAGATAGGTGCAGATCCCGACCGGGTGCAGCCGTGCAGCACCGAGGAATTCCCCCGTCCTGCGCCGCGTCCGGTGAACTCGGTTCTGGACACCGCCGGGTGGGCCGCCACCGGCCTGCCTGAGCTGCGGCACTGGCGCGACGCGCTGCACGCCGCCGTCACTGCGGGAGTGCTGGCCGGCTGATCAGTGCTTGACCCTGCGTACCACGCTGTCCGGCAGTTTCGCGTGCATCATCATCACGTTGTAGGTCTTGTACTGGGTCATCGTGAAGTACAAGTCGGTGCCGTCCGAATCCGGGTTGAGGAACCCGCCGTAGAGGTCTGGGTATTCGGTGGCGGTGGCGATCGGTATCTCTTCGCTCCACGGGCCGGTCGGCTCCGGCGCGAGTCGTAGCACAATCGCCTTGCGTGCCTCGTCCAGATACGTCATTTCCCAGCTATTGAGCGTCTTGTCGAAGCGGACAGACAACTCCCCGACCGGACCCGGAACGATCGGGGCCGCGATCGCGCTGCTTCCGCGCTGCCAGCCGGTTCCGGTCCAGTACTCGTAGGCAGAGTTATCGAGCAGCAAGTCGTCAGGTACTCGGGCGAGGTGCGCGGCTCCGAAACGACCGTTGGGCGTGCCGAAGGCGTAGACGTAACCGTCTCGCTGCGCGTAGGCAATCATCTGGAATGTGTTGTCGAGAGCAGGGGTGTTCGGCCGATGCGTGGCCGGGACGTCCTGCCAGGTCTGCCCGCCGTCGTCAGAGTAGGCGACACCGCTGTAGCCCGTGATCCAGTGTCCGGGTTCGGTGAATTTGCGTACCGACATGTAGGCCATGTAGTTGCGGCCGTCGATGTTGATGCCGCCGGTTGGGATCTTGGTCATCTCCACGCCCTCGTGCTTGAGCGAGGGCACTAGCTCTTTGGCGTGGCCGGGACGGTCGGTGACGAAGTTGTCGAAGGACATGCCATCGGACGGGTTGCGGTCGGTGCTGCGGGCCAGCGTGTTCGAGCGCCAGTCAATCTCGGCTGGCCGGGCGAACCCGCTGGCGACGCCGACCCATCCAGCTCCGAAGGTGTCGCCGAAAGCGGCGAGGATCCGTCCTCGCTCGTCGGTCCACATGATCCCGAGGTCGGTTCCCTTGATGTCGTACCGCTCCTCGGTCGCGTTGATGGACTTGGCGCCCGTGATCAAGGCAACCGGGTTGGCCTGGCCGACCGACGTTTGCGCCACCCCGGGCGCAGCCGCGCTGACCGTCACTGCTATGGTTGCTGCGCTCAAAGTGGCGACGGCTGCCCCGATTCGGGTTCGATGAGCGACCACTTTCTCCCCCTCTTACTCTGAGCGCGCGCGCCATCGCGCGGGCGCAGTTCTGCGCCAGCGTGGTTGTAACTATGAGCGACGTCCTCTTTCCCCTGAAAGAGAAAAAACGGCCCTCCTCGCCGCTGTTAGTAGATAGTGTGCGACTCCTCGTATAGTAACGTTATAGTAACGTTACCACCTCTAGGCCACGTGGGTGAATCCGACGAGCGCGGCCCATAACAGGCTGTATCTGTCTCCTGCTCCGGCGTGTCGCTCCCCGTGTCCGGCGTGTCGCGCCCTGGCGCTCGGTGTGTCGCGCGCTCGTGTCCGGCGTGTCGCTTCCCCGTGCCCGGTATGTCGCGCCGTGGTGCCCGATACGGGCGGGGGAATTCACCGCAATGACCGACACCTTCGGGATGCCCCACGGCGAGCTACCTCCTTCAACGGTGGCTAGCCTGATGCATCCTGTTTTGGCTGCTGGGCCAGTGCCGGCTGCGCTCGCGGCGGTTAGATGCGCTGTCGGCTTGGGCTTCGAGGCGGCTCAGACTGCGTGGTCATCGCCGCTTGATGAGTATGATGTTGAGTTCCGCGCCATACAGCGTGATCTCCAGACAGCAGGTAAACCAGAACAGCGGCCCGATGACCACCGCGAACTCAAGTGGCCCCTGCGCCTCGCGGTTGACCAGGCTGGTGCCCACTCTGTACCGCACAACCGAGGCGATGGCGGCGATTGCAGCGCCCAGGATGACCTCGCGCCAGCCCGGCGATCGGATGGTCAAACG
This sequence comes from Pseudonocardiaceae bacterium, assembly GCA_035276605.1. Lineage (GTDB taxonomy): Bacteria > Actinomycetota > Actinomycetes > Mycobacteriales > Pseudonocardiaceae. The sequence continues at coordinate 16,695 of DATELN010000167.1, forward strand.
CCGCAACAGGTAGGTGACCAAGCCGGTGTTAACGACCACCCCGATCAGCGCCCCGACCACAGCCGCCCCATGTCTGTGGCGCACCGCGGCCCCAGCACTCAAAGCTGTCGAAGACCCGTCATGGGAAGTGGCAACCGTCAACGCTGGACGCCTCGGTGGCGGAGTGGGGCCAGTGGCGGTCTGCCTGAGCAGCAGCGAGGTATCGGCTGGTGTGCGATCGGGCGTCTCGGGTCGGTGGCTGGTGCTGACCGCCGGGATGGGTGCTGGCCATGATCAGGTGGCTGGTGAGTTGGCGTCTCGGATCCGCGATCGTGGCGATCGGGTACTGGTCGTGGATCTGCTGGATGTGTTGCCCGCGGGTGTGGGGCGGGGGTTACGCGGAGGCTATGCCGGGATGCTGCGGGCAGCTCCGTGGCTATATGAATCGATTTTCTGGTTGTTCTTTCACGAGCATCGGTTCGGCCAGCCGGGTGTTTACCCGTTGGATGTGCTGGCGGCGCAGCTGCTGCGCCCGATCATCCAGCGGTACCGGCCTTACGTGGTGGTTTCCACGTTTCATCTGGCCGCCCAAGTCGCGGGCCGGATGCGTCAGCGGGGCCAGCTCGCCGCCTCGAGTGTGGTGGTGGTCACCGAGCCGGCCGCGCACGTGCTCTGGCTGCACCCGAAAACTGATCTTTTCATCTGTCCTTATCAGTGGGTCGCTGCAGCGGCGCGGGAGCAGACCGGGCGCCCGGCGTGTACCCCGGGTCCGGTGGTGGCGCAGCGCTTCCGGCGGCCGGGCAACCAGGCCCGCGGCAGGCGATCCATGGAACTGGGCGCGGGTGAGGACGCGGTACTCGTCTCGGCCGGCTCGTGGGGGGTGGGTGAGGTGGAGATCACCGCGAGGTTGTTGACCAAGCTCGACGGGATACGCCCGGTCGTGCTGTGCGGCCATAACGAGCAACTCCGGCATCGCATCGCTAGCCTGCCCGGGTGCCGGGCGCTGGGATGGCGCGACGATCTTCCGGACTTGTTCGCGGCTAGCGCTGTGCTGGTTGACCAGTCCGGCGGCAGCACGTGTGCTGAGGCCTTCGCCGCGGGAGTGCCGGTGGTGACTCACCGACCGCTGCCGGGTCATGGCCGGCTCGGCGTGCGTGCCTTGGCCGAGGCGGGACTGGTGTCGGCAGCGTCGGACGGTTCTGCGCTGCTGGCGGCAGTCGATGGCCTACGCCGCCCTGGCCGGCGGCGCGAGGAGCAGCTGTCCCGCGCTGCCGCGGTTTTTGTGCAGGACCCTGCCGAAGTCTTAATGCGGTGGGCCGCGACCGGACAACTTGACCAGTCGGTCAGCGACGGCATAAGGCCTGGCCCGGATGGTTCACTAGCTGACGCGCGAGGAAGCTGAGGAGCAATGTCCCGTCAGGACGGTGGTGACGCAGACGTCCTAGGTGAGTACACAGTGATCAACGATGAGCGCGACAGCAGGAGGCTACCAGCCAGAATCATCACACCCCCGGCGGCGGTAGGGATGACCCACACTCCGCCGCGTAGCTGCTCGCCGAACACCAGCACCCCGTAGATGATGCTGGATAGCGGATCGCAGGTGGTGATCGTGGGCTGGGCGGCCACTAGCGGTCCGGCCTGTAATGCGTTCTGGGTCAAAAACACGCTCGTCATGCCGACCGCGATCATGGCGTAGAGCTGCCACGCGGAGAACAGCCCGCCAAGTCCGTGGCTGACGTGGTGCAGCGCGCTGTTCATCAGCGCGGCGGTGAACCCGAACCCAAGCCCTGCGGCTGCGCCGAATAGCGCCGCCCGCCGGCTCGCGGTCGCGTGCAGGCCCGCCCCCACCAACGAGACGCCGATCGCCGCACTGAGCACGCTGGCGACAAGCCAGCTCAGCGGGGTGGCCGCATGCCCAGGCTGGGGCGCGGTGGCGATCAGGACTGCGGCCACGCCGGCGCTGATGGCCACGGTTCCCCAGACGGCTTCGCGGTCGACCCGAGCATGAAACACCAGCGCTCCGAACAGCAGCGTGAGCGGCAGTTCGCCGACCACGATCGGCTGGACCACGGTGAGCACGCTGAAGTGCAGTGCCGCAGCCTGAAACAGAAATCCGCCGATGAGACCGCCGATGCCCAGCAGCCATACCGGCTGGCGCGCCAGGTCCCACAGCAACCTCAGGCGCATCGTCTCCTCGGCCGGGGCCTGCTGGGCTGCTTTGCGCTGGTAAACCGTGCCTACCGCGTTGCTAGCCGCGGCGCACACCGCAAGCAGCTCGCCGAACACGACTACACCCCGGCCAGCTGCCGTGGCGGTTGTTGAAGTGCCGGCAACGGGGACCGGGTCAGCATCACGACACCGATGATCAACGCGATCAGTCCGGCTGCCTCGAGGGCTACCACGTGCTCAAAAACGGTAACCGCCGGCAGGCAGGCCCGCAGTGGGGCCGCCTCAAACGCATTTTGCGCTAGGGCTAAACCAGTCACCGCCATCACCCCATAGGGCGGCCACGACTCCAGCAACGTCAGCGACCCACTGACCAACACGAGCATGGCTGCCCTGACGAACCCGTCCTGCAGGCCGAACAATAACCCGCGTCACAACCCCGACGATCAGTCCACCGCCGCGTCAGCTGCGGGTCCGAGAACAACCGTGCCAAGCCCAGCGCAAACAGCAGGTTCGTGGTCAATAGTGACTTGATCAGGCTCAGATGACCGTCCCCGCCGCCCAGCGCCAGCGCGCCCAGCACCCTAACTTATGGGTGCAGGCTGTGGCGGTACGCCGGCGGTCCCACTAGTCGGGTCGCGCACGCCGGGGTGCAGAATCGAGCGCCGTGCCCCCCAACGATTCCTACGGTTCGGAACTGGCGGTCGTCACGGTGACGTACTCGCCTGGCGACACCCTCGAACGATTCCTGGACTCGGTGGTCAAGGCCACCAGCCGGCCGGTGCGGGTGCTGCTGGCCGACAACGGGTCCACCGACGGAGCCCCGGAGCGCGCGGCCCGCCGCGATGGGGTGCAGCTGCTGCGGATCGGAGAGAACGTCGGATACGGAACTGCCGCCAACCGGGGAGTCGCCGAGTGGGGGCCCGAGGTGGGCTGGGTGGTGGTGGCCAACCCGGACATCGAATGGCACCCGGGCAGCCTCGATGAGTTGCTCGCGGCTGCGCAACGCTGGCCCCGCGCAGGTGCGTTGGGACCGCTGATCCGCCAACTTGACGGTCAGGTCTACCCGTCCGCGCGGCTGCTGCCTGCCCTGGGCCGAGGCACCGGGCATGCGCTGCTCGGCCCGCTCTGGCCGGACAATCCGTGGACGGCGGCTTACCGCCAGTCCGACATCGCCTTGGGCGAACGGACCGCGGAGTGGTTGTCCGGCTCGTGCCTGCTGCTGCGCCGGGTGGCCTTCGAGTCCGTCGGCGGGTTCGATACTCGCTACTTCATGTATTTCGAAGACGTCGACCTCGGCGACCGGCTAGGCCGTGCCGGATGGCTCAACGTGTACGTGCCCAGCGCGGAGGTCACTCACGTCGGCGGCCACGCGACTAGCCGGGTTTCCGACCAAATGCTCGCCGCGCACCACCACAGCACCTACCAGTACCTCGCTGACCGGCACCCAGGTCCGCTGTATGCGCCACTGCGGCTGGCGCTGCGGGCTGGGCTGTCGGCCCGGCTACAGCTGCTGCGCCGCGCCGACCGCCACAGTCAGGGCCGCTAAGACTGCCACCAAAATTAGCCAAAGCCGCTTGGTGATCGTTTGAAAGTGAGCGCTGACCGTGCAGAACTGCACCGTCAGCGCTCATTTTTAGTGATCATGGGTGCGTCAGGACGCACAGTTGGCCCCAGTCGTCCGCGACGCCTTGCACCACTAAGCACGATCACCATTTGTGCCATCGGCGACGATTTATGTCGCCGATGGCACCCAAACCGCGATCAACCTTGTTCACCTTCGGTGTCCCACTGCTTAGCCGTAGCCGTCTGAACATCCATTGTGACGTGCGAATTGCGTGCCAAATTCTGTCAGCTCGCGCCCGGCAATTGTCTCATGTGCCGGCCCTGTGCTGGCCATGATGGTTGAAATCGGTCTAATATGCCGCCGCCGGCTGTACCGGCAGACTGATTGCCACCCTATAGCAGGTCGGTGCGCCCCGAGGAGTTCGTGCGATGACATCGTGGTCTGCGGCCGCGCCAGCGGCACCATTGCCCGGCGTCGAAGCCGTTGTGCTGGTGGGGGGTCTGGGCACCCGGATGCGCCCGCTCACTCTGTCTGCGCCTAAACCGATGCTGCCCACCGCGGGGGTGCCGTTGCTCACCCACCTGCTGAGCCGGATCCGGGCGGCTGGCGTGACGCATGTGGTGCTAGGTACGTCGTATCGCGCCGAGGTGTTTGCGACCCACTTCGGCGACGGGTCGACACTGGACTTGAAGCTGGACTACGTCATCGAGGAACAGCCGCTGGGCACCGGAGGCGGGATCCGCAATGTCGCCTCTGCGCTGACCGAACCTGATGTGCTGGTGTTCAACGGTGACGTGCTGTCTGGTTTGGACCCGGCCGAGGTGGTGCGAACTCACCGCCGGGCGGCGGCGGACGTGACGTTGCACCTGGTGCGGGTACCCGATCCGCGGGCCTTTGGCTGTGTACCGACCAGCGCCGACGGCCGGGTGCTCGGATTTCTGGAGAAGACTGATGACCCGCCGACCGACCTGATCAACGCGGGCTGCTACGTGTTCCGCCGGGAGGTGATCGACTCAATTCCACCAGGGCGTGCGGTGTCCGTGGAGCGCGAGACCTTCCCGGGGCTGCTGGCGTCCGGCGCTCACCTGCATGCCCATGTGGATTGCTCGTACTGGCTTGATCTAGGTACACCAGCCGCCTTCGTCCAGGGCTGCGCCGATCTGGTGCGCGGCCTGGCGCCCTCACCCGCGCTGCCTGGGCCGGTGGGTGAGGCGCTGGTGCTCCCCGGTGCCACCGTGCACGCCGGCGCCCGGGTTGAGGGCGGTTCAGTGGTGGGTGCTGGGGCGGTGATCCACCACGGGGCGCAGATACTTGGCTCGGTGCTGATGGACCGCGCCCAGGTCGGTCCGGGCGCGCAGGTGCAATGCAGCGTAGTGGGCGCTGGTGCGCAGGTCGGCTCAGATGCGGTACTCCACGGTGCAGTGATTGGCGACGGCGCGGTGGTAGGGGCGCGCTGTGAGCTGCGGGACGGGCTGCGAGTGTGGCCGGGGGTCGTGGTGCCCGATGGGGGCATACGCTTCTCTGCCGATGCCTGACAGCCGGTCGTGGACGCCGCCAGGCCCGCTTGATTTCCGTGCGGTGCTGGCTCCGCTGCGTCGCGGCCGGGGCGATCCCACGATGCTGGTGGAGGCCGACGGGTCAGTGTGGCGGGCGGGCACCACCCCGGTCGGCCCCGTGACCGTAGCGCTGCGCCGTGACCACGGCGGGGCCGTGCACGCCACCGGATGGGGGCCGGGTGCGGCCTGGGTGCTGGAAGGGCTACCCGCGCTGCTCGGCGCCGATGACGACGACAGCGCCTTCGTGCCGCATCACCCCCTGATCTCGCAAGCCCGGCGCCGGATGCCGGGACTGCGCCTGGGTGCGACTCGCCGGGTCTGGGATGTGCTGGTGCCCGCAGTGCTGGAGCAGAAGGTCACCGGCGTTGAGGCGCGACGGTCCTGGCGCGAGCTGTGCTGGCGTTTCGGCCAGCGGGCGCCCGGACCCATTGCGCTGTGGCTGCCGCCCACTCCGGCGGCGGTCCGCGCCATCCCGGACTGGGAGTGGCACCGTGCCGGGGTCGATCACTCGCGACGCCGGGCTCTGCTAGCGGCGGCGGCGGTGGCGCACCGGTTGGAAGCTGCGGTGCAACTGACTGGAAAAGCCGGTCGTGACCTGCTGTGCAAGGTTCCTGGGATCGGCATTTGGACAGCTGCCGAGGTGGCTCAGCGGGCGTGGGCCGATCCTGACGCGGTGAGCGTAGGCGACTACCACATCCCTACGGTGGTGGGGTACGCGCTTGTGGGTCGGCCCTTGGATGACGTGGGAATGCTCGACGTCCTGGCGCCTTACGCGCCGCAGCGGCATCGAGCGGTGCGCTACATCGAGGCGTCTGGAATGCGCCGTCCCCGTTTCGGGCCCCGGTTTAGCCCCCGCGACTACCGCGCGATGTGAGGCGGCCAAATAACCGGTAACCGGCCAGAGTGTTTGCCGAGTCCTCGCGGTGCCGGCCACGACCGTCGGCTTGAGTGGGCAACGCGGCAACACGCGCAGGTGCATCACGCTCAGCTCGCAACACCTCGGCCTCGCACGAAGGACAACGCCGGCCCGGAGGGCAGATCATCGATGCAACATTTACAGTGGCACCACACAGGGCCGTATACCGACCGGCGCCAGCGGATATTCCGATTGCCATATCGTCGTCTTTAATGGCATGATCTATATGTTCGAAGCCACAGGTAAACCACATCAGAAATGGTCCTCGACTTCTTGCATATCCCATCTCGTATATCCCTTTGGCCGGCATCGTTCGGTTACGTGACCGTACGTCAGGACCAGACAATCGATATCTGGCACTGTCAGAGGATGTTCAGCAGCGCACCCTCCCGGCGGCGTCGAAGCCAGCAGATCGGGTCGCTGTTGTTAACGTCGCCGCCACTGGCCGACGCCTTTCCGTGGACATTTTTGCTTCTCGATAACTCTGTGCAACCATTTGGAAAGCTAAAACCTAGCACGGGCAGGTACGGGGGTCAATGCGGCGTGCAATTGCATTAGCAAGAACGAAGGGTATGGTTACGGACAAGTGTGGCCGGCCGCTACGCACAGTATCGTAAAAAGGAGTGTAGCCGCAGTTCATGCAGGTTCGGCGGCTTTGGAGATCACACTGAGAACATGGAACTGTGGACGATTCGGCGCAGCGGGTTGGTCCGACTGGCGCTGCTCGCGCTGATCTGGGGATCCAGCTTCGTTTGGATCAAGATCGGACTTCGCGGGTTCACGCCGATGCAAGTAGCGTTCCTGCGCGTCCTGCTCGCCGCCGGCGTGCTGCTGCTGATCTATCGGTTGCGTGGGTTGCGGATGCCGCGTGAGCCGGTGGTGTGGATGCACTTCGCGGTCGCCGCAATGGTCGGAAACGTGGTGCCGTTTTTCCTGTTTGGAGTAGGCGAGCTCAGCATCGACTCAGGACTGGCCGGCATCCTCAACGCCACGACCCCACTGTGGACGGTGACGGTGGCGCTGTTGGCGCGCATGGAGCGGCCGACCGCAGTGCGTGCCGGTGGCCTTCTCCTAGGCTTCGCGGGTGCGCTAGTGATCTTCGCGCCCTGGCGGTCAAGCGGCGGTATGAGTGGCGCCGCGGCCTGCCTGACCGCTTCGATGCTGTACGGGGTGCTGTTCGTGTACGCGGGCCGGTACCTTGCCGGTCGTGGCTTGAATCCGGCTGTGCTGTCCACCGGCCAGCTCACCGCGGCCGCCGTCCTGTCGGCGTGCGCACTGCCGATCGGCTGGCGCACCCCGGAACTGCGGATGGACGCGCTGGGCGGCGTCATCGTGCTCGGAGTGCTCGGCACCGGCCTCGCCTACATCTTGAATTACCGGCTCATCACCGACGACGGCCCCACCGTGGCATCGACGGTCACCTACTTGATCCCGGTGGTCGCGGTGCTGTTCGGCGTGGCTGTCCTCGGCGAGTCGCTGAGCCTACGGGTACTCGCCGGCATGGTCATCGTCCTGGCTGGGGTCGGGCTGATCCGGCGCACCGCCCGCCCGCCAGTGCCTGTTGCCGCCTCGCCCGGCCCCGACATGACGACATATCGGGGTCAGGACGGGCCCTATAACCCCGATATGTCTCCATGTCGGGGTAGGTGCGGAACTAGTGGCGACCGCGGTGGTGCCTAGGGCACCACCGCGGGCCTGTCCCTCGGAGATCGCGCCTGCCTCGCCGTAGCGCAGGGCATCCCCGACAGTGTCGCGATCATTGCGGCCCATGCCTGGCTCGGGCTCGACCTCAAGGTCGCTGTGCAACTCATCCATTGAACAGCGCAAGCATCCAGCGGATCAATCTGATCAGCCCGGGGACATCGCTGCCATGATCGAGAGAACCGCTCCTTGCGGATCGGTGATCGAAGCCATCCGGCCATAGGGAGTGTCATGAGGTCCGCTGGGCACAGTGGCGCCGCGCTCGGTGGCCGCGGCTACCGCGGCGTCGGTGTCGTCGACCATGAAGTAGGCCATCCAGTGTGGCGGCGTTTCTGGTGGCCGGTACGCCAAGCCTCCGATGCCACCGAGCGGGTCGCCGCCGCGATGAAAGGTCATGTATTCCGCGCCGGCACCCTCGACACGCTGGTAGGAGTAGTCGAACACCGCAGCGTAAAACTGCCTACCTGCGTCAGGGTCGGGTAGCGCGGCTTCATTCCACACCAGTGATCCGGGCTGGTTGTAGAGCTCCGCGCCGATGTGGCCCTCGGCCTGCCATACCCCGAACGCGGCCCCCTGCGCATCCAGCGCGATACACATCCGACCCGCGCCTGGAACGTCGAAGGGGCCAGCGAGGACCTTTCCGCCATTCTCCTCGATCTTGGATGCAGTGCTGTCGGCAGCGTCGCTGGCGAGGTAGGTGGTCCACGCTGGCGGCTGGTCTGAGCTTTGCCGTGGTCCGATGCCTGCTGCGAAATGGCCGTCGCGTTGGCACATCTGGTAGTGGCCGAACTGGTCGCCCGTATCGATGTAGGTCCAACCCAGCACAGCGGCGTAAAACTCCTTGGCCGCGTCGACGTCGGCAACGGCCAGGTCAATCCAGCACGGGGTACCTGCGGGCCAGGGAGTGGTACGAATAGGCATGAGATCCTCCTGTGGTTGGTTGCCGGCTCAGCGAAGCACGGACCTCTGACAATCTGAGAAACATCCGGCAAGCATCAGTGCAGTCGTTGACGTTGGGGGCACTGTTTCTCAGGCGACCACGTGCCCGTGCCGGCATGGTCAGCCTCGTGGACTCCTGACTGACTCGGGTTAGCCGCGCGGTGCGTACATGATGATGGCGACGCCCAGCAGGCAGGTTCCCGCGCCCAGGTAGTCCCATTGGTCGGGCTGGAACCTATCCATGATCACGCCCCAGGCCAGTGAGCCGGCCACGAAGATGCCGCCGTAGGCGGCCAGAATCCGACCGAAGTGCGGGTCAGGCTGGAAGGTAGCGATGAACCCGTAGCAACCCAGCGCGACGACGCCCGCAGCGATCCACACCAGGCCGCGGTGTTCTCGCCAACCCTGCCAGACCAGCCAGGCGCCGCCGATCTCCGCCAGTGCAGCGACACCGAACAAGCCCAACGACCGGACCACATCCATGATCCCTCCCCCGACATGGAGACATAGCGGGGTCAGCACCCCCAACGAGCCCGATAGCTCTCCATGACGGGGAGCAGAGGCGCGAGGTCGGGTGGCAGGGAATGCGTGGGCCACCAGGCCAGGTCGACTGACTCCGAGCTGCGTACCGGCGTCGCTCCGGCGGGGGCGTGCACGAGGAAGCGGACATCGAAGTGCCTGGTGGGCACGCCCAGCGAGCAGGTGATCGGGTGCACGTCCAGGTGCAGCGGGCGGGGGTCGACCTCCAAATCGTCGATCCCGGATTCCTCAGTCGCCTCGCGCAGCGCGGCCGCGGCGAGTCCGGCGTCACCCTCCTCACAGTGCCCACCGAGCTGCACCCAACGCCCGACCCGGGGGTGCAGGGTAAGCAGCACCTGCATGCCATCGTGCGAGACCACCACGGCCGAAGCGGTCAGGTGACCTGCTACGCACGCACGAGCGCAGGCATCCGGACGGGCCGCCAGAAACCCGAGGAATGCCTGGCACAGGGCCCGCTGCCCAGGGTCATCGGCTGCCCAGTCCGACAAGGTCCGCACCGCATCGGCGTGTACGGCGGCATTCAGGTTAGTGATCATCGTGGTGGATTATCGCAGCACTAATCCGTCGTCGGGATCAGCTGGTGGGCGCAGTTGCAGAGGCTCGAAGGGATAACCGACGGCGATCGCGCCAAGCGGGCGCCAGGCCGCGGGGAAGGCGAGCTCGGCGCGCACCAGATCCGGGCAGAACAACGTCGAGCCGACCCAGCACGAGCCCACGCCCTCGGCCGCCAGCGCCACGAGCAGGCCCTGCACTGCAGCCCCGGCCGCGACGGTGAACATCGTTTCTTCAGCGGTTTGCCGGCGCGCATCGGGATAACAGTGCGCGCCGTCTGGAATCGCTACCGGCACCAGCACTTCCGGTGCGTCATAGAGCACCTGACCACGCCGCACCCGGCGTTCGATGTGATCTTCGGTCAGGCCGTCGCTGCGCAAGTCCGTTCGCCACGCCTGCGCCATCGCGTCGAGAAGCCGCCGCCGCAGCTTGCGGTCGGCCAGCCAGACGAACCGAACTGGCCGCGTGTGGTGAGGAGCGGGGGCCCGCAGCGCTACCCCCACCGCGCGGCGCAGCAGCGCAGGATCCACCGGATCGGGACGGTAGGAGCGCACCGATCGGCGCAGCAGCACCGCCTCTGCCCGGCCCGCGGCCCGCCCTTGCTCGATCGCCTCCTCGGTACCCAACCAGAACAGGTCCTGCGCCAGTGGGCGGATTAAGTTCGTCGCGGTGCTGCCGTCGTCGTGCCGCGCCAGCCCGCGCAGCACCGCCACCGGCACCTCGGTCAGCTTGCCCTTGACCAGGTCGGCGGCTGCGGCGATCTCATCGGCGACGGCCACCTCGGTCATCAGCAGCTCATTGCCATGCCGGTCGACTGCACCCGCGTAACGATGCAACACGCCCAGCCCGGCAGCCCCAATCGCCACGTCAGTCTGGCCCACTCGCCAAGCTCGACCCATCGTGTCAGTGATCACGACGGCGACATCGACGCCCAACGCCGCGGCCAGCCCGGACCGTAGCCACGCCGCGCTGGCGTCCGGATCAGCCGGCAGTAGCGCGACCTCGTCGCGCGCCACGTTGGACGCGTCCACCCCCGACGCCGCCTGCACCAGACCCAGGGAGTTCTGGGTGATCAGGGTGCGGCCATGGCGGGCCAGTACCCGCTGGGCCTCGGCTGCCACCAGCTTGCGGCGGGCGGCGTCCCGGGCCGGCGGATCCGTCGGCACCGTGACCAGGCGTCCCTCCACCTTCGAGACCACCTTGCTGGTGATGACGATGATGTCCCCGTCAACCAGCCACGGCGCGGCGGCGGCCAGCGTGGCGACCAGGTCGTCCCCGGGGCGAAACTCGGGCAGGCCATGCACCGGAAGAATTCGAACTTCTCCGCCCGCCGCGTGATCGTTTACACGGCGAAGCCGGCGAGATTCAGAGCCGCTGTCGCCATCGCCGCGGTCGCCGGGATGTCCGTCATCAGCAGCGGCACCTCCTGGACCTGGATCCCTGGCACGGTTGTGCCGTCCCCCGTGTGCACCAGCCACCCGTCCAGGATCCCACCTGTGACCCGAGCGCCGTAATGCGCGCCCACCGCAGCTGCTTCGCACGGCACGCCGATAGTGGCCAGGCAGGTTTCGGCCATCCCGCGCATCGCCCGGCCGCCGACGATCGGCGACAGCCCGATCACTGGGGCACTTGCGCTGCGCACCGCGCGGCGGATCGCCGGGATTGCCAGCATGCTGCCGATCGATACCACGGGATTGGACGGTGCCAACAGCACGGCATCCGCTTCGGCGATCGCCTCCAGCACTCCGGCGGCGGGTTCGGCGTCGTCGGCGCCGATCGGCACGAACTCGCTGGCCGGAAGCATGGCGCGGTGCCGGATCCACCACTCCTGGAAATGCATCGCTCGGGGACCTTGCGCGTCGGTGACCACGACGTGGGTTTCGCAGCGGTCATCGGTGGCCGGCAACAGCCGCACACCCGGGCGCCACCGGGCGGACAGCGCCGCGGTGACCACCGACAGCGGATAGCCGTCGTGCAGCATCCGGGTGCGCACCAGATGAGTGGCCAGGTCCCGATCACCGAGCCCGAACCAGCCCGGATCGGCTTCGTAGCGGGCAAGCTCCGCCTTGACCACCCACGTTTCGCCGGCCCTTCCCCAGCCACGCTCGGCGTCGATTCCCCCGCCCAGGGTGTACATGCAGGTGTCGAGATCCGGGCAGATGCGCAGCCCGTGCAACCAGATGTCGTCCCCGGTGTTGACCACCGCCGTAATGTCGTGGTCGGTGCTCGTCTCGGCTGGAGGCCCGATCGGGGGTAGGCCCAGCGCGGCTTTGAGTCCGAGCAAAAACCGCGCGCCACCCACACCACCGGCCAGCACCACGACCTTCATCACGATCAGTGTTTGTCGTCCACGGGGGCCTGGCCGTCGAACGTGGTGTGTACCTGCTCGAACGGTTTAAACCGCTCCGAATCCAGGTAGGAACGGTAGGAGGCCCGATCCGCGGCGGTGAGCGCGACGTCGTTGATGAACGGGGTGAGCAGGTTTCGCGGCCACAGCCGCCGCGCTCTGACCACGTTGATCTCCGCGCAGAACACCACAATGACCGACAATAGGTACAGGTAGGCCAGCAAGCCGAGCACCAACCCGAACACACCGTAAATCTGCGAGGCGCCGCGCAGTTCGTACCCGACGAACAGCGCTCCCCCGATCTGCAGCGCGTGCACCCCAATTCCGGCGCAGACCGCCCCCGGTACCAAGTCCGCCAAACGAATCTCATCGGCGGTCAGAACCCGAAATGCGATCAGGATGACGCCCACATTGGCTGCGATGGCGACGACAATCGCGGCCAGACTCGTCCAGGTACCGCCGTAGCCCAGGCTGGCAGCCACTGGACCGGCTGCAGAGATCGCACTAGTGATCACAATGAGGCCGCCGAGCAGGACGAAGAGCATCAATCCGCGCAGGCGGGAGAACACCGGGTCGGGGCGGGCATAGCGGGGCACGGCCCACACCCGGTTCAGCGCCGTCTGAATGGCCACCGAGACACCCAGGCCGCCGTACACGGCGCCGATGATGCCCAGGATCACACCCATCTGGCTGCCGTGAATGGCACCGACGTTCTGCTGCAGCTGCGGGCCGATAATCGGGAACTGCTGCAAAGCCGAACCGAGCAACGCCTGCTGCAAAGCTGGGTTGTCCTCCAGCGTGAAGCCCAGGAGGCTAACGAGCAACAGCAGCAGGGGAAACAGCGAGACGAAACCGTAATAGGTAATCAGCGCAGCCAGGTAGCCGCCCTGATCGTCGACGAACTTGTAGATCACCCCCAACGGGAAGCCCAGCCAGGTGTGACGCCGCTGGAAGTGGTCGAGTCGACCCGTTACACCCATGTCCCCGTCCTCGCGGTCTGGGCATCGGCATACCCCGTGGCCCGCGACGTTAATCAGCGTGAATCAGCTGCTGGAGTAAATCAACGCCAGAACAGCAATTCCCGGAAGCCCTCGGCCGCCGCCGGCGGATTGCCACCGAGCGCGGCGAAGATCGCGAAGCCCGCACCGAACAGCGCATTGCCCGCTGCGGGTACGCCGATGACCAGAATTAACAGCAGCAGTGGGGCGTACCAGCCGAAGCTGCCGGCCAGCCGCCGAGCCGATACCGGCAAGAATGGTTCCACCACGCCGAATCCATCCAGTCCTGGTACCGGCAGGATGTTGAGGACGAACGCGAGTACCTGCACCAGAGCCAAACAAGACAGACCCGCCGCCAGCCCATCGTTCGGATCGCTGACCGCCACCGCTGCGGTGAGCGCGGCCCCCAGCACGAGGTTGGTCAGTGGACCGGCCAGCGCCACCGCCGAGGCGATCGCTCGGGACCGCAGGGCGCCTCGGTCGATCCACACTGCGCCGCCGGGTAACGGGATACCTCCCAACGCCAGCAGCACCAGTGGCAGCAGCAGCGACATCACCGGGTCGGTGTAACGACGCAAATCCAGGGTGAGGTAGCCCTTGTCGCGAACCGACCGGTCGCCGCCCCGGTAGGCCGTCACCGCGTGCCCAAACTCATGCAGGCACAAGGCAAGCGCCCAGCCGCCGAGCACCAGCACCACGATGCCGGCTGTGCGGGCCGTCCCGGCGCCCAGCCCGGCAAGTGCGCCGCCAGCCACGGTGACCGCGATCAGGAGCAGAAAAAGCGGACTGGGGACCAGGCCAGGAACACGCACGCGGTCACTGTCGCGCACCAGGTGGCTGGCCCGGCTGCCGGGTATGCCAGCCTTGGATGTGGTGGCTCGGCGTGTCAATCACGACACGCTGCGTGCGCAGATCCGGCTGGCGCTCCGCACTTGCATCCCCGATGACAGACGTGTAATCACACACTTGTTATTCTCCGCCGCAGCCCGGGAAGGTCCGAGAGCGGGGAAGGCCCACACCGGGGAAGGCGAAGAACGGGGAGGAACTCTATGGCGAGGAGGGTGGACCGCCATGGATGAGAGGGACATCAGTTGGCCTGCGAATAGTGGCGTCGAGCACCAGATCAGCTGGGATGTGCTTTACGGGCTCGGTCAGCCGGACTGGCAGGAGAGAGCGCTGTGTGCTCAGACGGATCCGGAAGCGTTCTTCCCGGAGAAGGGCGGGTCGACGAGGGAGGCGAAGCGAATTTGCGCGGGCTGTGAGGTCCGCGCCGAGTGCCTGGAGTACGCCTTGGCGTTCGACGAGCGGTTCGGAATTTGGGGCGGTCTGTCGGAGCGGGAGCGCCGTCGACTCAAACGCGGCGCGGTCTGAGATCGCCATGCTGCCTGGAGTCTTCATGGCTCAACGTCTGCGTCGCCCGGGGCATGTGTTGCCCAGGGTCCGGGGCAGTCGGTTGGGGGCGTTACCGTGTGCCACCCCTCCATCGGGGCCAGCAACGGACTTGGATAGGGAGGAGTCGGTGTGTCGCGCAGTGCTGGGGCGCCTACCGGTGACGGTAATGCCCACCCCGCGCAGGGTTCGCACTCATCCAGCGCCGTCGCAGCACCGGCAGCGTCCAGCTCGTCAGCTGAGCCGAGCATGACGCCCAACGGCATAGCTCCGAGCGAGGCCGCCCAGGCCGGGTCGCGCACCCGCCCTCGGCCCTCGCCGATCCCTCGAGATTCCGATACTGATCCGCCGCTGACCGCTGCCGACGGCGGCTCTTCGAGCATTCTCTCGTTGGACGACGTCGGGATCGGCACCCGGATCCGGCGATTTCTGCTCGCCCCACCCGCGCTGCTGACCATGGTGATGACCGTGCTCGCCGTGCTGGTCAACCGCCACCGTTTGGCGTTGGACCTCGCGGGCGGCCGGCTGCTGCCGATGGAAAGCCTGGGACAGACCTGGTCGGCATATCTGGCTTCGTGGCATCCGGTTGGTGGTGGGAGTGCGGCGCCGGCTCCGGCCGCGATGGCCATTGTCGGCATGCTCGGGTTGCCGGTGGGATCACCCGGTGCCGCGGTGTCGTTACTGCTCCTCGCGGCAATGCCGCTGGCCGGCCTGTCTGCCTACTGGGCCACCCGCGCGGTGCCCGTCAGCCGCAAGCGCCGCGCGCTGGCAGCAGCCGGATACGCGTTGCTCCCACCGGCCATCGCGGGGCTGGCCCAAGGTCGGCTCGATGTCGTGGTTGCTTACCTGTTACTACCGCTGGTGCTGGCGGGTGCAGTCGCAGTATTGCGCGGTGGGACGGGCAGACGCTCCGGCGGCTGGCTATCCACCGCTGCCGCCACAGCGCTAGGGGTTGCCGTAATCGGAGCCTTTGCTCCGTTGCTGCATCTGTTGGTGCTGGCGGTCATGCTGATCGGTTTCGTGGTCTTCCCCGCCCCGCGAGTGACGACATTGCGCCGCACCGTGGGGTTGTTCGCGGTGGTGTTGTTACCGCTGGGGTTGCTGATGCCATGGCCGGCGGTGGTGCTCCAACGTCCTACCGTGCTGGTGCACGGCGTCGGCGCAGTGGTGCCTGAGCAGTTGCCGAGCTGGGCGCAACTGCTCGTTTTGAACCCCGGGGGTGCGGGCACAGTGCCCTGGGTGGGCGTAATAGTGGTGATCGCGGCGGTGATCGCGGTCCTGGTGCGGCCATCCAGGGCCATGCTGCCCGGTCTGGGATTGGTGCTGTTGGGCGCCGGGGCCTTGGTGGCCCTGGCGCAGCTGCCGATGCGGCCGTTGGTGGGAGGCGATCCCCGGCCTGGTTTCACCGGGACAGCGCTGCTGTTCATCGGCTGCGGACTGCTCTGGGTCGTCTTACTCGCCGTCGGCACCGCAGAGCCAGCCTGGTGGTCGGCGCTGCAAGCCCGCTGGGGTAAGGGATTGTCGGCCACGCCCTGGGCTGGCTTGGCGGTGCTCTCGGCGGCAGC
>DATELN010000168.1:0-5035 GCA_035276605.1 Pseudonocardiaceae bacterium
ATCTGGGCGTACTCGTGGAACTTTCCGGCATCCGACGCCGCCGCCGAGGCCGCGGCCGCCCGGGTGGAGTACGCGGTGGTCGATGCCGCGTCGAGGAAGTTCATCGGGTGGCGGATGAAGCCGATGATTTGCTCCGCCAGCAACCGGTCCAGGGTCGGTCCGGCCCACAGCTCGAACTGCTTGCAAAACGGGCACTGGAAGTCGATGTAAGCCTCCACATCGACCGGCCCGGTGCCCACCACGATGCCGTCTCCGGACGGGGTGGCGCCGCGCGGGACCGGAACCGATGGAGCGGCGGTTCGATTCGGGTTCATGCCCACGATGCTTCGCGCGAGCACCCTCGACGGCATCGGTCCGGCGGTGCAAGCTACGCCGCGCCCGTTCACCCTAATGAGTGTTAGCGCGGAAATCCGCGTTGGGCAGTCGGCCATCCGGCAGACTGCCCTCCGGTAGCCGCCAGCGGGTGAGCACTTGTCCACCCTGGATCTTGAGTCCTGAGGGGAGATCGTGCCCCTGCTGGTGGCCGGGAGAGTTGATCGCTGATGGGATGTCGTGCCCGCTGTGGCGTGAGCACTGCTTCATTAGGTCGCTGATGGTTCTCCCGGTGGCTACGCAGGGTAATCGAGAGAGAGGTGAGGGAGGGAAGATCCGTTGTTGTTCGTGGGGGATGACTGGGCTGAGGATCATCATGATGTGGAGCTGATGGACGCGACCGGGCGGACCTTGGCCAAGGCCCGGCTGCCGGAGGGGGTGGTGGGGATGGCCCGGCTGCACGTGGTGATCGCCGAGCAGCTGGGTGAGGACGCCGGGGAGACGGAGGTGCTGATCGGGATCGAGACCGACCGCGGCCCGTGGGTGGCGGCGCTGATCGCCGCTGGGTACACGGTGTATGGGATCAACCCGTTGCAGGTGGCCCGGTACCGGGAACGGCACAGTGTCTCCGGGGCCAAAAGCGATGCCGCGGATGCGCACACCCTGGCGGACATGGTGCGTACCGATTCTCACCAGCTGCGTCCGGTGGCCGGGGATAGCGCAGCGGCGGAGGCGGTGAAGGTGGTGACCCGGGCGCACAAGACGTTGATCTGGGAACGCACCCGCCACACCCAGCGGTTGCGCCATGCGCTGCGGGAGTATTACCCGGCCGCGCTTCAGGCCTTCGAGGACCTTGATGCGCCTGATGCCCTGGAGTTACTGACCGCCGCACCGGACCCGACCTCGGCGGCGGCGCTGACCATCGCCCAGATCAGTGCCGCGCTCAAGCGCGCCCGGCGCCGGGGCATCCCGGAGAAGGCCGCCCGGATCCAGGCGCTGTTGCGCACCGAGCACCTGGCCCGGCCGGAGGTGATCACCGCGGCGTACGCGGCCACCACCCGCGCCGCCGTGGCCGTGCTGGCGACACTGAACGAGCAGGTCAAGGTCCTGCAAGGGCAGGTCGATGCGCATTTTGGCCAGCACCCGGACGCTGAGATCATCTGCTCCCAGCCTGGCCTGGGACCGATCCTGGGCGCCCGGGTGCTTGCCGAGTTCGGGGACGACCCCCACCGCTACGCCGACGCGAAGTCCCGGAAGAACTACGCCGGCACCAGCCCGATCACCCGGGCCTCCGGCAAGAAAAAGGTCGTGCTCGCCCGATATGTGCATAACGACCGGCTCATCGACGCGCTGATGACCCAGGCCTTCAGCGCGCTCAACACCTCCCCCGGCGCCCGCGCCTACTACGACCAGCTCAAAACCCGCGGCACCGACCACCGCGCCGCCCTACGCCAGCTCGCCAACCGGCTCGTCGGCATCCTCCACGGCTGCCTCAAGGCCCGGACCTGCTACGACGAAGCAACCGCATGGTCGCATCGTGTCGAGAAGGCCGCTGCTTGACATTCAAGCTCCTGGGATGTCTCCCCGGTGTCCCCCGGGTCAGACTGCGCTCAGCTCCTGCCAAGCTGCTGCGACAGCTCAACGAGAAGGTCTTGCACCTCCTTCGCCTCACGGCGCACTGCCACCTCGTGGCGCAGGATAAGGATCTCGACGTTTTTGGCCGCTGTTCTGCTCGCGAGTAATCCAAGCCAGCCAAACAACCTGATCGTGATCAGATACAGCAGTCGGAACAGCACGGTCCGCGATCATGTCATGATCACATTGTGTCACCGGCGTCGCAGGTCACCACCCCAAGTGACGAGTTTTGGCACAGCACATGATCCGCGAATATGCCCAGGTCGCCTCATATGGATGACCTATCCGGCACCCACAGCATGTGTCGAGCTAGGCCATGGTGTGCCGGGTTGCGCACTGGTGCGCGACAGCAAAGATCGACAAGGCGCAGTGCTGCGGTTTAGCCAGCGCCAATGGCTCACATTCGCTACTGCCCTAAAGGCCGGCGACTTCGATTAATCGAGCGATAGCACTCACCCGAGGAATGTTGAAAATGAATAACCCTCACCCGTCTGCGCCGGTGAGGGTTATTCATTGATCTGGCATAAAATCCGGTATACAGTCTGTGGGTCCCGAATAGGTTATCCGTTGTCATGGAACCCGGGCCTATTCGTGGATCAGTCCACCCGGGCGACATCGGAGGCCAAAGTCGGTGATGATGCGACCTGGGGCAGTGGTCTCTGTCCTCAATCCCCAGCGATACCCAACTCGGCCGGTCATTGGCGTTGGCGATAAGGACAGGGAGTCGGTGCGGCAGCGTGCGTAACCGATCAAAAGCGCCGAACATGGCGATCCGCAGCGCGGGCCATCTCTCGCCTACCCCATGGTCGCAGCGCTCCTCGCCTTCGCGGCGATCGCGGAACACAACGCTACGGTGATACTCCGTTCCCTCGCCGGCATGATCTTTTCGCTCGTCTTCTACCTGATCATCGCCCTCGCCGCCCCCGGCGCGCTCGGGGCAGCGGACCTCCGACTCGCTGGCCTACTGGGATTGGCCCTGCCATCACGATCGTTCTACGGCGCGCCACCCGCCGCACCTCATTCCCTTCGGCCCAGCCTTGATCAGCGGAGCCTTCACCGCCCTACTGGTCGCTATCGGGTGATTCGGGCTGTCTACCCAATTTGCGGCCGTGACATAGAGCGTGGAGCAACTAAGTACTTACCCTGGTTGTCGGTGATCGTAGCGGCTTTTCAGTGTCGCTTCTTCGGCGAATCTGCCCAGCACAGATTATTGCGCTGATGCCCCCACCGTCTGATCGGCGTCGGCAACAACCCTGACCATCGGGCTGCCGCACGTGCAAACATAGGGTTCACCGGCGTCCGCGCAGTGGCATTCTGATTCCACCCGGACGCGGCAGCCACACTCGCCATGACTGCAAGTGAGCACAGTGCCGGACGCGTAATTTTCCATTAGAATCGCTCCTCTTGTTTTCGCACCTGTCAACGTGGCACGTGCGCGTACCACGCAAGTAATCATTGCGCTGGGCATATTATTAAAGGAGCCTAAGCTGAGATACCGTTCGTGGGTCACTGTACAGCCGGTAGAGCTGGCTGAACAGAGACTGTAAGGACCCGACCGGTAGGACGTTGGTCCCTAAACTTGTACCCTCCGCTCTGCGCCCTGAAAGCAACTTTGCTGCAGCGCAGGCGCTCCGGACGATGCGGACAAATGACTACCGCTGTCATGTCGCACTGTCGGTTGTCTCACTTAACCGAATTCTATTGAGCTGGCCCATCGTGTCGGCACCATACCGGCGCGGCGGTGGGGGAAAGTGTGGTTGGTGTTGGCGGGATACGCCGATCAGCGAGGAGGCGACCTTCCCGGGGGTTAGGTCTCGGGGCACCCACAGTGAGACCGCACATCAGCGGAGGAACCCGGTTGAGGATTACCCGACTATTGGTGCAGAACGTGCGTCGGTGGTGGGAGGTGTGCGTCGCGGATGTTCAAGGTGCGCTGGCGATGGGCGTGTGCCGGCGGGCCATGGTCACTGCTGTCCTGGCGATCGGGTGAGGTTGCGGTGCTTGTGGGGACGGCGACGGTGCTGCTGCCGCGGGGTTTGCGCGGTGGGGTGCATGACGGTCCGGCGTTGAGGCTGGCGGATGCCGTGACGGTGGACTTGGGGAAGGTGCATGCGCCGTCGCTGGCGTGGGATCCCGGGTCGAAGAGGTTGTATGCGGAGTGGATGCACGATTCTGCGACGCCGGGGCCCTACGGCGGGCAGCTGGGCGTTCCGTAAGTTGCTTCCTCGGCTGATGGGGGACGAATCTGGAGCACGCCGGTGCGGGTCAGCGAGTCCGAGGCTGTGAATGCGCAGTCCCCGCAGGTGTTGACGGTGACCAAGGCCGCGACGCTGGTGGATGTGTGGGCGAACTACCGGGCCGATGGATCGATTCCTACGGGTGGGGAGTTTCGGATGGAGGTGGCGCGCTCGACCGACGCGGGCGCCTCGTTCGCCGTGTCCAGTGCTGGTAACGGCCCATCCAGCAGTGTCGCGGCCGAACGTGATCAGTACCCCGGATGGGCGGGTGTGGCTAGCTTGGCTGGATGGGCGCCCGGTGGATCAAACCGGTGATTACCTGTTCAATGTGGCGTTGCAGGAATCCCGCGATGACGCCCAAGTCGTTCACTCCCCGTTGGGTGGCTAAGGGTAACGCTTGCCAGTGCTGTCGCCCGGCGCTGGCTCAGCCCGCGGGGGATCCGAACACGATGGCTGTGGCGTGGCGGGATGTGGTGCAAAAGCCGGGTACGGAAAATCATCCGATGCAGATGGATGGGATGCATCCCAATGACAAGGACCATTCGGGCATGGTCTATGTCAAAACGGACGTAGTCGGTGGCCTGAGGCAGTCGGGCGGGGCATTCCGGGTTAAAGCGCCACTTCAGATGGTTGCGTTCGACGAGTAACGCGCCCGGAACTTCTCCCTCGGTAGCGCGCCGGCAGCCGGGGCGGATGTCGACGAGCACAGCACCGGCGGCGAGGGCGTCGTGCGCTTGTGCGGGGTGAGGCGCTGTAGCCGCAAGCGGGGCTTGGGCCAGCATGTGCTCGATGCTGACGGCACCAGCTGGTCGACTCACCAATCCACCCCGGCTTGGTCGGCGCTGAGGTGG
>DATELN010000169.1:0-19354 GCA_035276605.1 Pseudonocardiaceae bacterium
GCGGCGCAGTCCCTTGCTCGCGATCCGCAGCCGGCCCATGTTGAGTTGCTCCAGCTCAGCCCACATCTGATCGCGGGGCACCCCGGCGGCCACCAGCTGTGCCTTGGTCTCGGCGAATGTGCGCACGTATGGCGTGTCCGAGCAGCGGACTGCATGGCCCGGTGCGGTCTCGAGCAACACGGTGCCGGCACAGGCCAGCGCCGCCTGCTGGTATCCGGGCGCGATGGCGCCGGCGGCGACTGCTTCCTGGGTAAACAGGTAAGCCGTGCCCATCAAGACGCCGAACTGGGCTCCGCGCTCAACTAGTGGCGCGGCCAACGCGGCGACCATGGCGGCCGAGCGCGCGTCGTGAATTCCCCCGGCGAACAGCACCTGCAGGTGGTTGGCGCACCTGTGGGCGTCGTCGTAGTCGAGAAGCCGCTGTAGCTGGGTCTCCCAGAGCGGAAAGCTGGCCAGCCGCCCGACATGGCCGCCACACTCCCGGCCCTCGAACACGAACCTGCGCGATCCCTCCGCCAGGAACCGGTCCAGCAGGCTTGGCGAGGGCACGTGCAGGAACGTCTCAATCCCGGCTGCGTCCAATGGCGCCGCCTGCGCCGGCCTTCCCCCGGCGATCAACGCATACGGCGGCCGCACCTGATGTACGGCTGCCAGCTGCGCCTGACGAACCTCGGGTGGGACGAAGCCAAGGATCCCCACCCCCCATGGCCGCCCCTCCATGGCGGCGGCGGCCTGCTGCAGCAAGGTCCGGGTCTGGTCGCCATCGTTCAACGCCAAGGCCAGAAACGGCAGCCCACCGGCCGCTGCTACGGCCGTGGCAAAGCCAGCCTGATCACTGACGCGAGTCATGGGTCCTTGCACAACTAGGGGTCGCAGGCCTTGCGCGGAATGCGCAGCAGCGGTGCGTAATGCCTCGGTGATTGCCGCGCGGACGGCCGTCACGATGCCGCCAGCGGTGACGTACCGGCTGGCCAACGGGCCGGCCAGGGCACCGTCTTGGCCGATGGGCAGCGCGCCCAGATGCCGGGCGCCTAGCTGAGAACCGACGGATTCGGGGTCCACAGCGGGCAGTCCCGGTCGCGTGTAAATGCGATGACCGCCGATGACCGCCGTCTCGGTGCCGTCCATCGCCCGGATTGCTGCGGCGACCTGCGGCGGCAGGTCGGCCTCGACCACCAATGCCAGCTGCGCGTCGAGCACTACCCCTGCCGCTCCACCGGCGATGGCGGCTGCGGCCGTATGGGGTCCGATTCCGCCGGCCGCCCAGATTGGGATGTCGATCGCAGAGTCGGCCAACAGTTGCTGCAACAGCACGAACGTCGTGGTGGCGCCGACCCGCCCGCCGGCTTCGGCGCCTTTGGCGATCAACCCGCAGGCCCCAGCCTGCACCGCAGTATGTGCCTGCGCTACCGAGGAGACTTCGACGAGAATGCGCCGTCGTGGCGCAGCCGGCCACGGCGAGTCGGATCCGAGCACGATCACGTCGACCTGGTCCGGCAGGTCGGCGGGCGACAGGGGGCACCCCGTTGGCAGCCGAACTCCGAACTGACCAGACCACCACCGGCACACCTGCGCCAGCGCGGCCTGAGCCCGGTCATGATCACGTCCCAGGTCGAGGACACCCACCGAGCCGGCTCGCGCGAGCGCCACCGCCAGAGCGGCATTGGGCTCCTCGAACGGTGTGATCCCTAGCACCAGCTCTGGGTCCTGCGGCCTGCTCATGTCTCGGCTGTGTCCTTCCTTTAGACGGACTTCCTGTACGCGGGCATGCCGGTAGTCCGTACTGGTTGCCCGGCGCATGGCGGGCGCCGGCGGAACGCAGGCTTGGGATGATGACCCGGGTGATCCCCCTCGATGATCACCCGGGTCCGCCAGACGATGCGGCGGTGAGGAATCCGCCACCCGGCGAAGGTTGACGATGTTGCGGCTGCAGTTGCGGCTACGGCGCAGCTTGGTTCGCTATCGCCGTTGTCGACTCAGTGACCACGAGAAATGCAACCGCGATTGTCGCCAGCACGGCCAGGCCCCCCTCGCCCTATCGCACCCAGCTACTGCCCCTCATTCGGGGCTACGGACTTACGTTAAGTAACCCTAGGTGATAGTAGACGGGTCTACAAGGCCCAATATGACCCAGACAGCGTATTAGTACCGACTGGAATGGGGGATTGATACTTACTCCATGGATGCGTACTACGTAGGTAGTTGTGCCACTTGGCCGTGCCGACGTTTGGGGGGAGCGCCGTGCGCAGGTTGCGCAAGTCCGCGGCCGTGGCGGTCGCGGTGGCATTGGCAAGTACGGTGGCCTGTGCGTCGGCTCCGCGATCACCGTCGGGTGCTGGTCCATGCGCGGTGACGAAGACGGCGAACGTGGCAGTCCCCATGCGGGATGGCACGGTGCTGCATGCCGATGTGTACCGGCCGGCTGCCGCCGAGCCGGTGCCGGTGATCTTGATGCGTACCCAGTACGGCAAGGAGGCCGCGCAGATCCAGCCCTCCCGCTATCAGCGTCCGGACTGGTTCGCCTCGCACTGCTATCTCGTGGTAGTGCAAGACATCCGGGGCCAGTACGCCTCGGCCGGTACGTTTTCCGAGTTCACCAACGACCGCGACGATGGCTACGACAGCGTCGAATGGGTCGCCAAGCTGCCCGGTTCGTCCGGCAAAGTCGGTATGTACGGCTCGTCGTACGTCGGCGCAACCCAATGGTTGGCCGCTGAGACCGCTCCGCCGCACCTGGTCACCATCGTGCCGGCCAACACCTCCTCGGACTACTACGAGGGCTGGACCTATGAGAATGGCGCGTTCCGGCTGAACTTCATCGAGCCGTGGGCGATGGACACGATCGCCTTGACGGCGGCCAAGAATCGCGGTGACACGAAGGTTGTCGAGCAGCTCACGCAGGACTCCCGCGACATGGCCGGCTGGCTGCGCTACACCCCGTACCGAAGTTTTCCGCCGCTTCACTCCGGAGACGGCGCGGTGGCGCCGTACTTCTACGACTGGATCTCGCACCGCACCGACGGCCCGTATTGGCAGCAGTGGGCGCCGCAGCGGTACTACCCCAAGATCGTTATCCCGGTCCTGCATATCGAAGGTTGGTACGACGCCTTCCTCGATGGTGGCATGCGCAATTTCATCGGCATGGTCAGTTCCGGTGGAACACCCTTGGCGCGCAATAATCAACGAATCGTCATCGGTCCCTGGGACCACCTCGGCTGGGGCCGGCCTGACAGCCCTGCGGCGCCGATGCTCAAACAGATCGGGCCGGTGGGCAATTCCCCGGTAAACGAACTGATGCTGGCGTGGTGGGATCACTTTCTCAAAGGTGCCGACAATGGTGTGAGTAATGGTCCGACCGTCAATTATTTCGAGATGGGCGCCAATGTCTGGAAGACCGCGACAGCGTGGCCACTGCCCGGTACCCGGTGGACGAACTACTACCTGTCCAGTGACGGTCACGCCTCGTCGCTCATGGGCGACGGACAGCTGGTCACCGATGCCCCGTCGACCGGGCAGCAGCCGGATACCTACGACTACGATCCGCGCAACCCCGTGCCCAGCGTGGGCGGGCATTCCTGCTGCGCAGCGCTGACCGGTTCACAGGGTCCCTACGACCAACACGCCGTGGAGCAGCGAGCGGATGTGCTGGTGTACACCACCCCGCCGCTGACCACCGACACCGAAGTGACCGGGCCGGTCAGCGTCACGCTCTACGCCAGTTCCTCGGCTCCCGACACCGACTGGACGGCCAAGCTGGTCGATGTGCATCCGGACGGCACTGCGGTCAACCTGAACAACGGTATCCAGCGGGCCAGCTTCCGGGACTCGAGCAGTGCACCGACGCCCATTGAACCCGGCAAGCTGTACCGGTACACGGTCACGGTGTGGCCGACGAGCAACCTTTTCCGCGCCGGACACCGGATCCGCTTGGAGATCTCTTCTAGCGATTTCCCGCAGTTCGATCCCAATCCCAACACCGGATCCTGGCTGGGCGAGGACACGACGACCCAGGTCGCTCACCAGACCGTCCTGCACGACGCCCAGCACCCGTCGGCGCTGGTCTTGCCCGTCATTCCAGTGTCGGTGTCGGGCAAGTCCAGCGCCACCTTCCCGATCAGTACCGGGCGCTGATACTCGGTTGGAGAACCAGCAGGTCCTGGTCTTTCGTCTCCACGAGAGCTGTGGCGCACAGCAGGCTAAGCAGCGACAGGGCGCAGAGCATGATCCCGATGGAGAAACTGCCGAAAGCCGTCGCCAATGGCGCGGCGATCAGCGGCGGTATCGCGCCTCCCGCGATGCCGGCCATGTTGTAACTGGTGCCAGCCCCGGTGTAGCGGAAGTGGGTGGGAAAGGTTTCGGGCAGCAACGCGCCGACGGGTCCGTAGGCCAGACCCATTAACGCCAGGGTGACGATCACGCTGATGCCGAAGGCAATAGGAGAGTGGAGGCTGAGCAAGGGGAACAGCAGCAGCGACCACACCACTGCCGCGCCACAGCACAGCACCACCACGGCTCGACGGCCGAGCCGGTCGGCGGCGATGGCCGATGCGATAACGCCGGCTGCCATTGCTATTCCGGCGCCGATCCCGATGGAAAGCACGAGAGTCCGGCTCAGGTCGGCGCCTTTGGGACTGGTCCCATAGCTGGTGAGATAGGTCGTGCCGATGTAGAACAGAGCGAAGATCATGGTCATCGTTCCGGCTGCCAACAGGATCTGGCGCGGCGCTTGGGTGAATGCCTCCCGCAGCGGAGCGCGCGTTGCCAACTGCTGCTGTCCCTGGGCCTGCCGGAACACCGGCGTCTCGGCAATCTTCGACCGCACATACAGCCCCGCTCCCAGCAACACGACGCTGACCAGGAATGGAACGCGCCACCCATAGTCCAGGAAGGACTGGTCGGTGTTGCCCAGGGTCAGCCCGGTCACCAGGAAAGTAGCGCTGGACAGTGCCAGCGCGATCGGTGCTCCGAGCTGCGGAAACATTGCGTACCAGCCCCGCCGCCCTGGCGGCGCGTACTCCACGGCGAGCAGCGTCGCGCCGGCCCATTCCCCGCCGACCGCGAGGCCCTGTCCAAACCGCAGCACCACCAGCAGGATAGGTGCTGCGATCCCAATCGTCGCCGCACCGGGCAGCAGCCCGATGAGCACCGTCGCTGTGCCCATGAGCAGCAGCGTCGCGATGAGTGTCCGTTTGCGGCCGTAACGGTCGCCGTAGTGCCCGAAGATCATCGCACCGACTGGGCGGGCGACGAATGCCACCGCGAAGGTGGCAAATGACGCTACCGTGCCGCCGGTGGAACCCAGCGCCGGAAAGAAGACTTTCGGGAACACCAGCGCGGCGGCCGTGCCGTAGATGAAGAAGTCATAGAACTCGATGGTGGTACCCACACAGCTGGCGAGTGCCACCCGGCGCATTCCCGAATTGCCCGGTTTTACTGGATCTGCACTATTCATCCATTTCACCCCGCTCCCCTGAGGATAACTGACGAGTATCAACACGCCGTGCAGCCAGCTCTTCATCGGTAGCGCGTGTACTCGACGTGTACTAGAGAGGACCACCAGTGGTTGGCAGATACCTCGATCGTTCGCGGATCGTGGCCCCAGCAGGTTGGAGCCGCTGGTTGGTGCCACCGGCCGCGTTGTCGATCCACCTGGCGATAGGGCAGGCCTACGCCTGGAGCGTGTTCAAAAAGCCATTAGAGACGTCATTGGGCATCTCCGGCGTGGCCAGCGCGCTGCCGTTCACGCTGGGGATCGTGATGCTGGGCCTGTCGGCGGCGCTATTCGGTACCAGGGTCGATCGCAATGGCCCGCGCTGGGCCATGTTCATCTCGATGTGCTGTTTCTGCAGCGGTTTTCTCATTTCTGCGCTGGGAGTCGCAACCCGGCAGTACTGGCTGGTGGTTCTCGGGTACGGCGTGGTCGGTGGGATCGGTCTGGGCATCGGCTATATCTCACCGGTGTCCACATTGATCAAGTGGTTCCCCGACCGGCCAGGTCTGGCCACCGGCATCGCCATCATGGGTTTTGGCGGAGGTGCGCTCATCGCGTCACCATGGTCGACCACGATGCTGATCGCCTTCGGCGCCACCGGCACGCACCCAAATCCGCTCGGTATCGCGCAGGCGTTCCTGATCCACGGCATCGTGTACGCGGTGTTCATGTCGGTCGGGTGGCTGCTGATCCGGGTACCAGCTGATAGCTGGCGGCCCGCCGGGTGGACGCCCGCACCGCAAGCCGCCGGCGGACTGATCAGCGATGGTGACGTCTCGGCGCGCAACGCAATCCGGACGCCGCAGTTCTGGCTGCTGTGGGTGGTGCTGTGCTTCAACGTGACGGCCGGTATCGGCATCCTGGAGCGGGCAGCGCCGATCTACTCCGACTTCTTCCCCCGCGGGGTTGGGCTGGCCGCCGCCGCGGCCGGCTTCGTCGCGATCCTGTCGCTGGCCAACATGCTCGGCCGTTTCGTCTGGTCGTCAACGTCGGATCTGCTCGGCCGCAAGAACATCTACCGGATGTATCTGGGTGTGGGCGCGCTGCTCTACCTAGCCGTGACACTCACCACGAACGTCAACAAGGTGCTGTTCCTGGTGTGTTGCATGCTCATCCTGTCGTTCTACGGCGCCGGCTTCGCCACCGTGCCCGCTTACCTGCGTGACCTTTTCGGCACCTACCAGGTCGGCGCCATCCACGGCCGGCTGCTCACCGCGTGGTCGGTAGCTGGAGTACTCGGTCCGATGATCGTCAACGCGATCGCGGACAACAGGATCGCCGCCGGGGTCACCGGCCCTGGCCGCTACACCCCGTCGTTCTCGATCATGATCGGCCTGCTCGTCATCGGTTTTCTGTGCAATGAGTTCATCCGCCCGGTCAACCCGCACTTCCACGAGCTGGCGTCCGAGCGGGCGCCAGGAGAGGTGGTGACGGCGGCGTGAGCACGCAGACGACCGGCCAGCGACCTGGGCCACGCAGGATACTCACCGTGCTGGCCTGGGCGTGGGTGCTCGTGCCGTTCGGATACGGCCTCTCCCAACTCTTGATCAAAATTCCCGCCCTCTTCGGCAGCTAACCCTCCGTCGACCCACTACCGCTGTCGTCGGGGAGGCGAGCGATGTTCTCGAGTTGTTCACGGGCTGGCGGAGCCGTGCGCAGGTTCTCTGGCCATGTCTCGACGACCTGCCGTGCCCAGCTAGCCCAGGTCGCGATGGTGTGGTTGAGCTGGGCCTGCAACGTCCCGACGAGACTGATCACGGCCAACCGTTGCGGGAACTGCCCACCGGTACTGAGGTAGTGCTGCGCCCACTGCGCGTCGACCGCCGCCTGTGCGACGGCTCCGGCGTACATACGGTCAAGATTCGCCAGCAGCTGATCCTTGCTGCCGTGCTCGGCGAAAAAGACCTTGATCAATGCTTCGAACTCCAGGGACGCGAGTGCGCCCGGCTCATCCAGCCAGGCTCGCAGCGCGCGCCGGCCAGCTGGGGTGATCCGGTAAACCGATCGAGGGCGCTTGCCGACCGTCTCGTGTTGCACCGTTGCCAGCTGATGAGCGACCAGCTTCCGGGGTTCCTCGTAGAGTTTGCGTTCCGCGCGCGGCCAGAAATTGCGCAGGCTGACTTCCATTTGCTTGGCCAGCTCGTAGGTAGTCCACGGCTTGATCGCGAGCAGGCCGAGGATGGCATATGACGTCGTGGTCAGCGGCTTCACCGGATATCCCTTGACGGATGGGTGCGACACGTCAGATAGTGCCCTGGGCAGTATAGGAGGTGGCTATGCCAGAGTTCGCTGGACTGTCGCACGTGTCGCTGTCGGTTCGAAACCGGGATGTGAGCCGGGAGTGGTATCAACGGGTGCTGGGGTTCGAGCAACTCGACGAGTCGCGGACCGACGCTTATGACGAGTGGATTCTGCTGCACCCGGGCAACCACATGGTGCTGTGCCTGCAACAGCACAAGGCAAACCGGGGCGAGGAATTCGATCCCGTCCGAACAGGTGGTGACCATCTCGGCCTAAAGGTGGACAGCCGCGAGGAGCTGGATTCCTGGGTCACGTGGTTCCAGGAGCAGGGTGTCACCCACTCGCCGATTGTCGATGCGCCATACGGGTCGGTACTGACCTTCAAGGACCCCGACCTATTCCAGCTGGAGATGTTCTACCGCCCCCACCATCCGTGACGCACTGGGTTGGGTCGAGGATCAGGTCGGCGCGGCTTGCGGTCTGCGCGATCAGCCGAGCGTTGCGCTCGTCGCTGCCGGTGGTGCGCTCGGTGGCCTGGGCCACGGTTCGGCCGTACCGGCAGTGCCGGGCGGTGAGCCACGCGCGTCGGGTGTCATCGTCAGGTGCAAGGAACCACACCTCGTCCAGTAACCCACGGATCGCCGACCACGGCTCGGTATCCAGCAGCAGGTAGTTGCCTTCGGTGATGACCAGTGCGACCCCGGGCGGCACCGCAACAGCGCCCGCGACCGGCTCTTCAATCGCGCGCCGGAACTCCGGGGCGTACACGGTGCCGGCATCAGGGGCACGCAGCCGGCGCAACAGCGCGACGTAGCCGGCAGCGTCGAAGGTGTCGGGAGCACCCTTGCGTTCGGCGCAGCCCAATCGCTCCAGTTCCGCCTGTGCCAGGTGATACCCGTCCATCCCGACTAGCACCGCGGCCCCGTCCAATGCGTCGACCAGCCGCCGCGCCAGCGTTGACTTGCCTGCCCCCGGTGCCCCAGTGATGCCTAAGATCCGCCGACTAGTGCCGCCAGCGAGGGCTTGGGCGCGCGCCAGCACGTCAGGCCAATCCACCGGCAGGGCCATATCCTGTCCCGAACTTGGATTACGTGGGCTCACGCTTGCGTGTAATTCTTTAACCATGGCCACCGTTAGTGAGACTGTCTATCGCACCAGCCTGACCGATCCTGCCGGCTTCTGGGCGCAGGCGGCGCGGGACATCGAGTGGATCAAGCCTGCGGAGCGGGTGCTGGACGACTCCGGTGCGCCGTTCTACCGATGGTTTGCCGGTGGAGTGCTCAATACCTGCCACAACGCGCTCGACCGGCATGCCGACGGCGGTCGCGGCAATCAGGTGGCGCTCATTTACGACTCGCCGGTGACCTCCACCATCCAGCATTTCACCTACCGCGAGCTGCGGACGCAGGTCGCCCGGTTCGCCGGTGCATTGACCGCCCGGGGGATTGTTAAGGGCGACCGTGTCGTGATCTCCATGCCGATGGTGCCCCAGGCGGTGATCGCGATGCTGGCCTGCGCGCGCCTCGGTGCCATTCATTCGGTCGTCTTCGGTGGGTTCGCGGCGGCCGAACTGGCCAGCCGCATTGACCACGCGAAGCCAAAAGCGATCGTGTTCGGGTCCTGCGGGATCGAAGGTGGCCGCGTTGTGGAGTACGCCCCGCTGGTCAACCGCGCGCTGCAGCTGTCTGCGCACCAGCCACAGTTCTGCATCGTGGCTCAACGACTGCAGGCAAAAGCTGAGCTGGTCAGCGGACGGGACGTGGACTGGGACAGCGCGGTCGCGGATGCCGAACCCACCGGCTGCGTCCCGATCGCGGCCACCGACCCGTTGTACATCCTGTATACGTCCGGCACGACCGCCCAACCTAAGGGCGTGGTGCGGGACAACGGCGGCCACGCAGTGGCCTTGCGCTGGTCGATGACGAACATCTACGACACCGGCCCCGGTGAGGTGTACTGGGCAGCATCGGACATCGGCTGGGTCGTCGGGCACTCCTACATCGTCTATGCCCCACTGCTGACCGGGGCCACCACTGTGTTATACGAGGGCAAGCCGGTTGGCACGCCGGATCCCGGCGCGTTCTGGCGGGTCATCTCCGAACACCGGGTGAAGTCACTGTTTACTGCGCCGACAGCGATCCGGGCAATCAAGAAGGAAGATCCGCACGGCAAACACTGCGCCTCGCACGACCTGTCGACGCTGCGCTACCTGTTTCTGGCCGGCGAACGGCTTGACCCCGACACCTACCACTGGGCCTCGGACTTGCTCAATGTCCCCGTCGTCGACCACTGGTGGCAGACCGAAACTGGTTGGCCGATCGCAGCGAACTGCATGGGCATCCAGGCCCTGCCGATCAAGCCTGGATCGCCGACCAAGCCGGTACCTGGTTGGGACGTGCGCATCCTCGGCGAGGATGGTGCGCAGCTACCGGTGGATCGTGATGGTGCGGTGACGGTCAAGCTGCCGCTGCCGCCGGGTGCACTGCCCACGCTGTGGCAGGCCGACGATCGCTACGTCGAGACGTACCTGTCCAGACACCCTGGCTTCTACCTCACCGGTGATGGTGGGCATGTCGATGCGGACGGCTACCTGTTCATCATGGGGCGCACTGACGATGTCATCAACGTGTCGGGCCACCGCCTATCCACCGGCGCGATCGAGGAAGTCATTGCGTCCCATCCGGATGTCGCTGAATGTGCCGTAGTGGGCGTCAAAGATGATCTCAAGGGCCAGGTGCCACTCGGGTTTGTAGTGCTCAAGGCCGGTGCCGACCGAGACGCCAGCGAAGTCCAGGCCGAGCTCATGCGGATGGTTCGTGACCAGATCGGTCCGGTGGCGGCGTTCAAGCAGGCGGCGGTCGTCGCGCGGCTACCGAAGACCCGTTCCGGCAAGATTCTGCGGGCCACCATGCGTCGCATCGCCGATGGCCAGGAATACACCGTCCCCGCTACGATCGATGACCCCGCGATCCTCGACGAGATCATCCAGACGCTAGCCGGCGGCTCACTCGCAACCGGGGACAGCGGCGGTCGTTGACCGACTCGTCACCGCGAGCCTCATCTGACGCCAGCCGAGCGCGATCAGCTCACCTCAGCACTACGGCCTGCCCTGTGGATCATGGAAGGGATCGCGGAGCCAGATCCTAATTGATGCGATGTTGACGATGGTGTGGTGATCATACTTCTTGTGGTCGGTATGACCCTCGCGAGCTAGTGCGCGATCGCGTCGATGATTGCGCGAGCGCCTTGGCGTAGGAGATCAGCACCCACAAAGTAGCCCAGAGCTGCGGGGTCTTCGGGCACTCCCCAGTGGTGAGAGTCGAGCCATTGGCTGCCGTCAAGCGTGAAAACCTTGCCGCGCAAGGTCAGCTTGCCGGTGATCTCGGTGCTGGCGTAACCGGCGATGGGTGAGTTGCAGTGACCTTGCAGGGCATGCAGCATGGCGCGCTCCGCGGTGGCATGCCGATCTGTCTCGGCGTCATTGAGCGCAGCGCTCAGGGCACGGATCTCGGTATCTGCACTGCGGCACCGCAACGCG
Organism: Pseudonocardiaceae bacterium; assembly: GCA_035276605.1. Classification (GTDB taxonomy): domain Bacteria; phylum Actinomycetota; class Actinomycetes; order Mycobacteriales; family Pseudonocardiaceae. The sequence continues at coordinate 11,271 of DATELN010000169.1, forward strand.
ATGATCCCAGCGCCGACGGCCGGGCACATCGTCTCCAGCGACAGGATCTCGGTGATCCGGTGAGCTTCGTTGACCCGGTGTAGGCCGGCCACCGCGGCCACGATCGCATCGAAGTGGCCTTCTTCCAGGCGCATCAGGCGAGTGTTGACATTGCCCCGCAACGGTTTGATTGTCACATGCGGGTAGTGCAGGCGTAGTTGAGCGGCACGGCGCACGGCGCTGGTACCGATGACGGCGCCGTCGGGTAGTTCAGCCAAGGTAGCGCCGGTGCGCGAGATCACCGCGTCGCGGACATCCTCCCGGGCCAGGTAGGCGGCGAAAGTCAGGCCCTGCGGCGCCGGCACATCGCCCGGAATGTCTTTGAGGCAATGCACCGCAAGATCGACTGAGCCGTCGAGCAGGTTGCGGTCGATCTCCCGGACGAAGGCGCCCTTGCCGCCCAACTTCGCCAGGTCGCCCATCCACTGATCACCACTGGTGGTGACCTTAATCAGCTCGGTGGTGACCGTGGGATCCAGTGCCTCCAGGGCGGCGGCGACCTGCTCAGCCTGATGGAGCGCCATCGGGCTGGATCGGGTACCGAGTCGCACGTGCGCCATGCCAAAACTCTACGCACTTCCCGGCGAGCGTTCTCCAGCGCGGTCTGATAAAGGTCCGTACGTATCCGTGAGACCCTTCGGGGATAGCTCAAAGGATGACGACGAGAGGATGACAACGTGAGCGAGCCGACGCGCCCCACAGTGGAGGTACCCGAGGGGCCGGCGCCGACCGAGTTGGTAATCGAAGATCAGGTGATCGGCGACGGACCCGAGGCCATCGTCGGATCGCAGATCAGCGCGCATTACGTCGGTGTCGCGCACTCCACCGGGCGGCAGTTCGATTCATCCTGGAATCGGGGCTCCCCCCTGGAATTCCGGCTTGGCACCGGCCGAGTGATCAAGGGCTGGGACGATGGGATCGTCGGCATGCGGGTAGGCGGGCGCCGTCGGCTCACCATCCCGCCGCACCTGGCCTACGGAGACCGCGGCGCAGGCGCAGTGATCAAACCCGGCGAGACCCTCGTATTCGTGGTTGATCTGGTCAGCGTTCGCTGACGAGTTCGCTGATAGGAGCTAGATGTCCAGGACGATCCGTCCGCTACGGCTCCGGGACACGCAGATCGTCATGGTGTCCGCGCGCTCGTGCTCGGTCAGCACCCGGTCGCGGTGCTCGACGTCGCCAGACAGCACCCGGACGCGGCAGGTTCCGCAAAATCCTTGCTGGCAGGAGTAGGCGACGTCGGGCACCGCCTCGCGGATGATCTCGAGTGCGGAGCGGTCGGCGGGCACGGTGAGCACGCGGTTGCTGCGCTGGAGCGCGACGTTGAAAGGTACGCCGTCCAGGATGGGCGGTGCGGTGAACCGTTCGAACTGCAACGCCGCCGCTGCGCTGGCAGGAAACGCCCGGCGGACGCTGGCGATCATCGCGGAAGGGCCGCAGCAGTACACAGTGGCCCCGGGTGCGGCGCAGTCCAGCAGCTCGGCACCTGATGGGAAGCCATGTTCGTCGTACGGTCGGATGTGCACGCGGTCTGAGTCCAGCTCGCTCAGTTCAGCGAGAAATGGCATCGAGGCGCGCGAACGCCCCATGTAGACGAGCTGCCATGGTGTGCCGTCGGCGGCTGCCTGCTTGACCATCGGCAGGATCGGCGTAATGCCGATTCCGCCGGCGAGGAACAGGTACGCCTGCGCTGCCACGTAGGGGAAGGCGTTGCGCGGACCGCGCACGGTCAGGGTGCTTCCAGGGCCGATCGAGTCGTGCAGCTCTTGCGAGCCGCCGCCACCGTCGGCGAGCCGCCGTACCGCGATCCGGTAGCAGCGGCGGTCGGCTGGGTCACCGCAAAGGGAGTAGTGACGGCGCCGGCCAGACGGCAGCAACACTTCCAGATGGCTGCCGGGTTGCCAGCTCGGCAGTTCGGCACCACTGTCGGAGATGAGCCGGAAGCTGCGGGCGTCGCAGGCCTCGACGCAGACCTCGTCCACCATTAGATGCAGATCGCGATCCACCTGCTGCGCTTGGGGGCGCCGGATGTAAGCACCGCTGGCGATCCACTCCAGACTGGTGATCAGCTTTCCTAGCAGTGTGAACAACCGGTCGGGACGTTGGCGGCCTCGTAAGTCGGGTGGTGCTGTGTCAGCTGGGTCCATGTCACACCGCCGCCGCGGTCGCCGCTGGGGAACTGGCCAGGTAGGCGACGGCCTGCCCGGTGGAGAACTCCTTTGATGGGTGGTACCGGGGTAGGTGGTAGCGCAGCACCCCGCGGACGATCTCGTTCGCCGGCGGCAGCAGGTGCCGGCGGCTGGCGCGGAAGTAGTACCGCCAGCGTGCCTTGCGGCGCCGGCCGGTCAGCTCCGGATCGGTGCGCAGCAAGAAGACCACACCCCGAATCCACAGCCACAACATGACCGGCCAGGTGACCGTCATGCCCCGCACTCGGCGCAGGTACCGGCCGTCGAGATGGGTGAACAGGTCGAAGGCCACCGCGCGGTGCTCGACTTCCTCAGCACCATGCCAGCGCAGCAGATCCAGCATGGTCGGATCCGCGCCGGCCGCATCGAGTGCGGGCGAGTTGAGCGCCCAGTTCCCCAGCATCGCGGTGATGTGCTCGATTGCAGCGATGATTGCCAGCCGCTCGACTAGCCACTCCTCGCGCCGCTTGAATGTCAGGTCGCGGTCACCCAAAGCTTTGAAGAACATCCAGTCGATTTGCCGCACGTACGGATCGGTGTCAATGCCCCGAGCCTTCCAGTGATCGAGCACTCCTTGGTGGGAGCGGGCGTGAATGGTTTCCTGGCCGATGAAGCCCAGGACCTCTTCCCGTAGTTTGTCGTCCTTGATGAACGGTAGAGCCTGGGTAAACACGTCGACGAACCAGCGTTCTCCGGCCGGTAGCAGCAAATGCAACACATTGATGGTGTGTGTGGCGAATGGTTGGCCCGGCACCCAATGCGTGGGCAAGCTGCTCCAGTCAAAGGCGACGTCTCGTGGTTGGAGCACGAGGTTGTCGACGTTCTGATGTCCAGGGGCGCGGCGGCGGAGCATCGAGATTTCCCTTCGCGCTGCGTAGTCATCGAGGGTTGATGTCGGCTCTGGCCAGCTTCCGGAGCAAGCCTGGAGTCAATCGAGAGGCCAGTAACCCCGCCTTGGCCTCTATCGTGATCGGGGCGATGGCGGCATTGCGTTCGACTGCCCGCACGATCTCCCGCGCCGTCTGGCGGGCAGTGAAGTTGCGGCGGCGGTACAGCGTGGTTGCGCGCTGCCTCGCGGCCTGTTCTGCGGCGGTATCGCGCCCGACGAACCGGGTGCTGCTGGCGATGTTGGTGTGCACGAAGCCCGGGCAGATTGCCACGACGCCGACGCCGGCCGAGGCCAGTTCCCCACGCAGGCACTGGCTCAGTGCGAGCACCGCGGCCTTGGTCGTGGCGTACGCCGGAAGCGACCTGGTGGGCAGGTAGGCGGCGGCGGAGGCGATGTTGACGATGGTGCCGCCGGCGCCACCGTTCACCAGCAGGCCGCCCAGGATCTGGCAGCCGTAGATGACACCCCACAGGTTGACGTCAATGATCCGTTCCCAGTCGGCCACCGTGGTCTCGAAGAACGGCCCTGCGACGCCGATCCCAGCATTGTTGATCACGATATCCGGTATGCCGTGGTTCTCCCGGAGCACCGCGGCGAACTTTTCCATCGCTCCGCGATCGGAGACATCCAGCAGGTATGCGCTCGCGCGCGGGCCGAGTGTGCTGGCCAGCCGCGCGGTGCGCTCGGCTGCCTGCTGGTCGATGTCGGTGGCGATCACCTCGGCACCGTGCTCGGCGAACTCCAACGCGGTGGCCCGGCCGATGCCGCTGCCCGCGCCGGTGATCACCACGAGGTGATCCGCAAACCGTTTGCGTTGCGGCCCGGTGCGCCGGGCACGGCGCAGGCCGCGTGCTTCATGACCGCCTTCGACGTGCTCGATCAGTTCGCTCGCGCAGCGGGCCACGGTCTGAGAGTGGGTGCGCGGCAGCCAGTGGCCGGCGGCCAGCTCGCGAACCGCCAGATTGGGTACCCAACGCCGGATGTCGGTCTGCAGCGAGCTCGATACGGTCCGATCCCGTTGCGGCGCAAGGACCTGCACCGGTATGTCGGTCGTCCGCGGCTCAGGTGCGGTCCGCCGGAGGAACATGTTGGCCCGGTAGAGCTGCACGCCATGCACCGCGTCGGACACCGCGGGGGAGCCAGAGCCTTCCATGCTGCCCAATACCCATTGGGCAACTCCGGTGCGCCAGGCCAATTCCGGTAGTAGCGGCAGCTGGAAGAAGGCGACGTACCAGCTCGACCGCAGTTGAGTGACCAGTTCCCGCAGCGCTCGCGGCGTTGGCCGGCGCAGCCGGCTTCGGAACCAGTGATCGGCGTGGTTGAGGCAGGGCCCCGAGATCGAGGTGTAGGAGGCGATCCGGCCACGCAGCCGCCTCCCGGTGACGGCATGCCAGGCCTGGATCGATCCCCAGTCGTGAGCCAGCAGATGCACGGGGAGATCCGGGCTCACCGCGTCGATCACCGCGGCGAGATCCCGGACGAGCTGGTCGAGCCGATACGCCTGGCGTCCGCGCGGCTTGCCGGACTCGCCGGCGCCCCGCACGTCGTAGCTCACTACGCGATAGCGCAGCGCCAGCTCAGCAGCAACACCGTCCCACACGGTGTGGTCGTCGGGATAGCCGTGCACGCAGACCACGGTGGGCGCGCCGGGCGGGCCTGATTCATAAACCCGCAATGCCACGCCATCGCTTGTGGTGATGTCCCGGGTCATGATGCGGCCGCCGCTCGGTGCCAGCGGCGAACGTGCGGCAGGTCGTCGTCGAGCCAGTACGCGTCGCCGCTCGGCGTCACTACCAGAATCTCCTCGAACTTCACCCCGACGTCCCGAAAACCGATGTGTGGTTCGACGGCCCACAAACCGGGCGTCGCCGGGTGATTGGAGATCTCGCCATCGGCCCACAGCGGCGATCGGTGATGCATCCGCTCCACGATTAGGTCACCGACCAGGGTTTGCAGCGCGCGGATACCAAAACCGGCGGCGATGAACTTAGGCAGCCGCGAGTGCACCGTGCTGACCTGATGTGCGATGACCCGACCGGGGTAGACGCGGTGCCGGTTGTCGTAGCCGTGCCGCGCGATCAGGTCGTCGACGTCGCGGTAGATCTGCCGTAGTGGTGCGCCGTCGCGCACCCTGGTGACGATCAGTTCGCGGTATTCGGCCAGGTCGTCCATCAGCTGCTCGTGGACCGAGTTGGTGCCCAGGCAGCCGGCGTAGCCGATGTCGGCCATGTACCCGTCGCGGACCGGCGCGCAGTCAAGGATGAACGGCATGCCCGCTTCCAGCCTGCGGTGGGTGGGAAAGAACTTCAGCGGCGTCCAGAAATTGCGAAACGCGGTGCGATCGCCGAACCACGCGAACGGCGTGTGGAACCAGTCCTGCACTCCTCGATCTAGCAGGTACTCGCGGATCCGCTGGGCTGCCTGCTTCTCCGTGACACCCGGCTCCAGGGTTTGAGCGACAGACTCCGCCGCCGCGTAGGCCAGCTGCTGGACCTCACGGAACTTCGCCAGATGGGCAGGATCGGTCAGTGCCTTGCCAGCCACTCCGTCACCTCCTCAGCGGACTTTCCTACTCTCTAGTAGGAACTTCCTACGTCATGGTAGTTTTGTCAAGTGGAGAAGCCGCGGTTGGTTGCACTCGAGATGAACCGTCCGAGACGAGGCGGACGCGCGCGCGCCGCCCATCTCGGCCCCGAGCGGCGGCGCCCGCTGATCCTGGACGCGGCGCTGGAGGTCTACGTCGAGCACGGCTACAAGGGCACCTCGATGCAGGCGGTCGCCGATGCCGCCGGTGTCACCAAACCGGTGGTCTATGAGTGCTTCCCGAACAAGGACGAGTTGCTGCTGGCATTGCTGGACCGGGAGGAGCGCCGCCTGCTGGGCGCCATTACCGAGTCGTTGCCGAGCAACCTCGTCTCCGACAACCTGGAGGCGGTACTGGCGGCCGGGCTCACCGCCTTCCTCACCGGGGCGGGGCAGGCCCCGAACTCGTGGCGGGTGGTCTTCGATTCCGGCTGGGGTTCCGGTTCTGTGGTAGCCGAACGGGTGCGACGCGTCCGAGAGATGGTGGTGGGCCAGCTCCGCGAGCTGGTGCGCCAGTACATGGTGTCGGGCGGTAACGACGACATTGACCGCAAGGCGCCCGTGGTCGCGGAGTTGATCGCCGCGGTGTCCGAGTCGTGCGCGCGCATGCTGGTGGTCGAGCGCCACCCGTGGACCGCCGCGGAGTTGGCGACCTACGTGGCACGCCTGCTCGCCCGAGGTCTACACCCAATCTGATGGCGCTGCGCGAGCCAGAAGGTGCTTAGCATCCATGTGAGCCTGGGACGTGCTGCGCGGGGGTGACGGCGATGGGTAAGCCCGTGCTGATGACAGTGGACGACGACCCCGGCGTCTCCCGCGCGGTGGCCCGGGATCTGCGGCGCCGCTACGGCGAGCACTACCGAGTCGTGCGGGCCGACTCGGCGCTGGACGCCCTGGACGCGCTCAAGGAGATCAAGCGCCGGGGCGAGCCTGTCGCGGCCATCCTGGCCGACTACCGGATGCCGCAGCTCAACGGCATCGAGTTCCTGGAACAAGCGATGGATCTTTTCCCGCGGGCCCGGCGTGCGCTGCTGACCGCCTACGCCGACACCGATGCGGCCATCCAGGCGATCAACCTCGTCGATGTTGATCACTACTTGCTCAAGCCGTGGGACCCGCCTGAGGAGAAGCTCTACCCGGTGGTCGACGCGTTGGTGGAAACCTGGCGGGCGATCGGCGAGACCGCCGTCGAGCAGACCAAGGTGGTAGGACACCGCTGGTCGGCGCCGTCCTACCACACTCGGGACTTCCTGGCCCGCAATGCAGTGCCCTACCGCTGGTACAGCGTCGACGAGCCAGAGGGTCAACGGTTGCTCGACGCGGCCGGTGTCGCCGCCACGGACATCCCCGTCGTGCTCACCGCGGACGGGCGAATCCTGCGGCAACCGAGCGACGCCGAGATCGCGGATGCGGTCGGGTTGTCCACCCAGCCGGCGGCCGAGTTCTACGACCTGATCGTGGTCGGTGCCGGACCCGCCGGTCTGGGTGCCGCGGTCTACGGCGCCTCCGAAGGACTGCGCACCGTGCTCGTCGAACGCCAAGCCAGCGGCGGGCAAGCCGGACAGAGCTCGCGGATTGAGAACTACCTGGGTTTCCCCGACGGGGTGTCGGGTGCGCAACTGACCGACCGGGCGCGGCGCCAAGCCCAGAAGTTCGGCGCCGAAGCGCTGTCGGCCCGGGAGGTCGTCGGGCTGGAGGCGCGCGGTTCCGCGCGCATAGTGCATTTCGGAGACGGCAGCGAGATCGCCGCACATGCCGTGGTGCTCGCCACCGGCGTCGCCTACCGGGCGTTGGATGCGCCCGGGCTGGCCGAGCTGACCGGCCGCGGCGTGTACTACGGCTCGGCGATGACGGAGGCCCCGGCCTGCGCGGGCCAGGACGTCTACGTGGTGGGCGGCGCCAACTCCGCCGGCCAGGCCGCGGTGTTCTTCTCCCGCCACGCCCGCCAGGTGACCCTGCTGGTCCGCGGGGATTCGTTGGCCCGGTCGATGTCGCATTACCTCATCCAGCAACTAGACGCGCTGGCCAATGTGACGGTGCGGACCTGCACCGAGGTTGCCGCGGCGCATGGCGAGACGCACCTGGAGGGGCTGACCCTGCGCCATACCCCTTCCGGCGCCACCGAGACCGTGCCCACCGGTCATGTGTTTGTCTTCATCGGGGCCGCACCGCGAACCGACTGGCTTGACGGTGTGCTGGCCCGGGATGCTCGCGGATTCATCCAGACCGGCCCCGACCTGGTGGTCGACGGGCGGCGTCCTCCCGGATGGGCGCTGGATCGCGATCCCTACTACCTCGAAGCCAGCCTGTCCGGGGTGTTCGTGGCCGGAGACGTGCGCGCCGAGTCCGTCAAACGGGTGGCGTCGGCAGTGGGGGAGGGCGCC